>CBESOE010000204.1:0-6303 GCA_965531145.1 uncultured bacterium
CCGGCGATGACCGATTTCATCATCATGGTGGACGGCACCGCCAGGATGTTCATCACCGGGCCGCAGGTGATCAAGGCGGCCACCGGAGAGGTGATCGGCGAGGAGGAACTGGGTGGGGCCCGGGCCCACGCCGCCATCTCGGGAAACATCCACTTCGTCGCCTCGGACGACGAGGATGCACTGGGGATCGCCCGGCGACTGCTCTCCTTCCTGCCGCTGAACAACCTGGAATCGCCCCCGGCCCTGCCCTTCGAGGACCAGGTCTCCGACGACGAGGAGTTGGACCATCTCATTCCCGAAGACCCGCGCCAGGCCTACGACGTCAGGGATGTGATCGTCCGACTGGTGGACGGGGCCGACTTTCTGGAGATCCAGGAGGCGTTCGCGCCGAACATCGTCATCGGTCTGGCCCGGATGGGGGGGATGGTGGTGGGGATCGTGGCCAACCAGCCCTGCAGCCTGGCCGGGGCCCTGGACATCGACGCCTCGGACAAAGCTTCCCGCTTCATCAGAACCTGCAACGTGTTCAACATCCCCCTGGTCACTCTGGTGGACGTACCCGGGTTTCTCCCCGGCGTGGCCCAGGAACAGGGGGGCATCATCCGCCATGGGGCGAAGATGCTCTTCACCTACTCCGCCTCGACAGTCCCGAAGATGACGGTGATCATGCGCAAGGCCTACGGCGGGGCCTACCTCGCCATGTGTTCCCGCGACATGGGCGCCGACTACGTACTGGCCTGGCCCACGGCCGAACTGGCGGTAATGGGGCCGGAGGGGGCGATGAGGATTCTGCACCGCAAGGAACTGGAGGAAGCCGACGATCCCAAGGCACTGCTTCGTGAAAAGGCCGCCGAGTACCGGAGGGTTCACGCCAACCCGTACAAGGCGGCGGAAATGCTGCATATCGACGACGTGGTCCGGCCCTCCTGGACCAGGCGCCTGCTGATCGACGCCCTAGGGACCTGGCGGATGAAGCGGGACCACCGGCCGGAGAAGAAACACGGCAACATGGCACTGTAAAACCATGAACATCTATCTCAACAGTGCGCTGATGACCTTTTTGATGGTGGCCATCTCGCTGGCCCTGATCAGCCTGGTGCTCCAGGGCCTGAAAGCCCTGGCCCTGGCCGTGGAAAAGCGGGCAGCGGATGCCGGGGAACAAGACGACCAGGGCGTGGATACAGAACTGGCCGTGGTGCTGGCGGCTGCGGCGCACGCCGTGCTGGGGCCCGGGACGCGCATCCGCCGGATTCACCTGCACCATGGCACCGAGGACGAACTCTGGTCCCGCGCGGGCCGGGTAGACATCATGCATTCACACAGGGTGGAACCCAAACGATGAAAAAACTCCGTATCACGGTCAACGGCAAGCAATTCGACGTGGAGGTGGAGGTGCTGGAGGACGACGAACGGCATGTCCCGGGGGCCGGCCTCAACTCCTTCTCCCGCACCGGTACACCGTTGGCCGGCCGGCCTCAGGCGATGCCTGCGGCGGCGCCGCAACCGGCCAGGGCCAGGCCGAACGGTGCCGCGGCCCCCGACCCGGACACGGTGACCGCGCCCATTGCCGGCACTGTGCAGAAGTACTTTGCCGACCCCGGGGCCACGGTGGAGGACCGGGCCCCGCTGGTGCTGCTGGACGCGATGAAGATGGACACCTACATCTATGCCCCGCGCAAGGGAGTGATCGCCAATCAGTGCGTCGCCGTCGGCGAACCGGTGCAGGCGGGGGATGTGCTGGTGCGCTACCAGCCGTCGGAGAACCAGGGGTGACAAGGTGAACGAACTACTGGCCCAAACCGGCCTCTACCACCTGGTCTGGCGTGAAGCGGCGATGATCGGCGTAGGGGTGGTTCTGCTCTGGCTGGCCATTGGAAAGAAATTCGAACCCCTGCTGCTGGTGCCCATCGGTTTTGGCGCTATCATGGCCAACCTGCCTCTTGGCGGGCTGATGGCTGTTCCGGCCGGTGAGGAGATCGGCGGGCTCTTCTACTACCTGTTCCACGGCGTGCGGCTGGAGATCTTCCCGCCGCTGATCTTCCTCGGCCTGGGGGCGTTGACCGATTTTGGGCCACTGCTCTCCAACCCAAAAACGCTGCTTCTCGGCGCTGCGGCCCAGCTGGGCGTGGTGATCACCCTGGTTGCCGCCGGGCTGATGGGATTCACCCCCCAGGAAGCGGCCGCCATCGCCATCATCGGCGGCGCTGACGGCCCCACCTCGATTTACCTCTCGGCCAAACTGGCCCCACACCTGCTGGGGGTCATCGCGGTCTCGGCCTACTCCTACATGGCCCTGGTGCCGATCATTCAGCCGCCGATCATGCGTTTGATGACCACCCGGAAAGAACGTGCAATCCGGATGGAGAACAACATCAACGTGCCCAAGTGGCTGCGGATCGTATTTCCGGTGACGGTGACCATCATCTGTGCCCTGCTGGTACCGGCCTCGATCACCCTGGTGGGGCTGCTGATGTTCGGCAACCTGCTGCGCGAGTGCGGGGTGACCGAGCGTCTATCCCGCTCGGCCCAGAACGAGCTGATCAACCTGGTGACCATCCTCCTCGGGCTCTGCGTGGGTGTGACCATGAACGGCGAGCAGTTTCTTCAGCCCCAGACGTTGAAGATCCTGGTTCTCGGCTGCGCGGCCTTCTCCATCTCCACCGCCGGCGGATTGCTGCTGGGCAAGGTGATGTCGCGACTACCCGGCAGCCCGGTCAACCCCCTGATCGGGGCGGCCGGTGTCTCGGCGGTCCCGATGGCCGCCCGCGTGGTACACAACGTGGCCAGCGAGGAAGATCCTGACAACTACCTCTTGATGCACGCCATGGGGCCCAACGTGGCCGGGGTGATCGGCACCGCTGTGGCAGCGGGCGTCCTGCTTTCGCTTATTGGTTGAGGGCGATAAGGGCCGGGCCTGACCAAAGATGCTACCTTTCCGTAAAAGCGGGTCAACTCCACAGACTCCGCACTCTATCGCCCGCCTATAACGCCTCCTTCCCCTGGATGGAACGGAGAATCTTCGCCGGCTCTCACCATAATAACAGTTCAAAATGAAATCAGATGCATTTCATTTCACAACACATGCGACTGTTACCTGCGACCAACTGAACTGTAACCAATAGATGTATAAGCAATTAAGCA
Organism: uncultured bacterium; assembly: GCA_965531145.1. Taxonomy (GTDB): domain Bacteria; phylum Acidobacteriota; class JAQAZP01; order JAQAZP01; family JAQAZP01; genus JAQAZP01. Next base: position 3,142 of record CBESOE010000204.1, read on the forward strand.
ATCGGCGGTGGTTGGCACATGAAATGCTTTAGTGATGGGCGGTGCATGTCTTTGGAGAGATTGCGTGCGGGGCGAGCCACTAAATTTGGATGTCGGATGAAGGCGCACGGGCGTCAACGAGAGGGCGCCAGCCAGCATCGGCTGGCAGCAAAAGAGTGAACTTAAAAACATTTGGAAGGTTTTAAACTTCGATAGCAGAGAGGATAGGGCAATGAGAAAGGCAGATGTTGTCGTTATTGGAGGAAGTGCCGCGGGGATCACTGCAGCCCTGACAAGTCGGAGACACTACCCGGATAAAACCGTGCTGTTGATCCGGAGAGAGAACCAGGTGCTCATTCCCTGTGGAATACCCTACATCTTTGGCACTCTGGGGAGTGCGGACAAGAACCTCATTCCGGACGCCATCCTCGAGAAAAACGGCATCGAACTGTTGATCGATGAGGTCAACGACGTGGACCGCGCCGATCGGCTGATTCTCACAGCAACCGGCGAGACCATCGGCTATCGAAAGCTGGTGCTCGCCACGGGTTCGAATCCGGCAATCCCATCGATACCCGGGGTGGAGAAGAAAAACATCTATGCAGTTAAAAAAGATGTCGCTTATCTTCAGCAGATGCTTCATCAACTGAATGCGTCATCAGACCTCGTCATCGTCGGTGGTGGATTTATCGGCGCGGAGTTTGCCGATGAATGCCGGAAAAACCGCAAGATTAACATCACCGTTGTCGAAATGCTCTCACACTGCCTGATGTCGACCTTTGATGAAGAGCTTTGCACAACCGCGGAAGAACTGGGCAAGGAGTTGGGGGTCAGGATACTTGCTCCCGAGAAAGTCGAGGCCTTCCTCGGTGATGATTCCGTCCAGGGGGTTCGATTGGCGAGTGGAACACATCTCAAGGCAGACATGGTTATTCTTGGAATCGGGTGTGCCGCCAATACAGCGCTTGCGGAAAAAGCCGGCCTGGAACTTGATCCGGCCACCGGCATTCGGGTCAACCGGTATATGCAAACCAGTGATCAGCATATCTTTGCCTGTGGTGATTGCGCCGCCAAGTTCTCCTTCTTCGATGGAAAGCCATCGAACCTCAAACTGGCCTCCACCGCAACCCAGGAAGGGCGAATTACCGGGGCAAACCTCTTCGGAGCCCGGCGAGCGAACGAGGGCGTTCTCGGCGTGTTTTCCACGGTATTGGGCGATACCACATTTGCGCTTGCCGGACTCTCGGCACGAGAGGCCGGGCAAAAAGGGTTCAACATCGTGGTGGGGGAAGCGGGGGCTCCAAACCGCCATCCTGGAGTCATGCCGGGGATGATGAATTTACATGTGAAACTGATTTTTGAACGAGGAACAGGGATCCTGCTCGGCGGTGAGGTCACCGGCGCCAGGTGTGGCGGTGAACTGATCAATGCCATCAGTGCGTGCGTCCACGAAAAAATGACAGCCGATGATATCGCCGTCTTTCCCATGGGAACCCATCCGGCCCTGACCGCTTCACCCGTCGCCTACCAGCTCACCAATGCAGCCGAGGAAGCAATAGTGGCGATGAATTCAAGTGCCAACTGACACGAGAATTGTGACTATCACATCGTGATTTACGGTCTCTTCAGCGGAGTGGAAGAATAAGAAGGAGTGACTGATGATTCGAGGATTACGCCTCGCGACCTTGCTCGCGTGTTTTATTGCGGTGACCGCTGTGGGGCCTCACCGGCGGCTACCTGCTCCTGGCGTGGGCTGCGGAGGCGCGGCGGCGGACCCGTCCAGTACTGCCACATTCTTCTCCAGCATCGGTGAGTTCAGGGCAGTGAAATCCAGCTTTCATTTCCTTGCCTCGGACACTGAGCCAGTGTTTTTAACCTGGACCGTCCATTTCGTGGTCTTTGGCGTATTTTACAATATCACTGGCTGCATGGCCTTCCACAACACTCACGATCTCTTTACGTTTTGTCTCACCGACATCCTCCAGATAGGAGACCATGGCTTTCTCGCTCCTCTCCTTGACTCTCTTACTGGCCGCCACGATGGATTGAGGCTTGATCGCACGGAAGCTTACCCTTATCCTTCATTTCAGGCTGAACCGACACAATGAGAGTCAAAAGGAAATGGACGACGATTATTGAGATTCTTGAATAGAGAGCAGCAGCGCCGTTGAATTTGAAGGGGTGAACATCCAGCTGAAGAATTGCGGGGTTTTGGAGAGAATTGAACCGAAAGTCCACAGGTCAGTAGCTGAAATGGAGAAAGTCAGGTGCAAGACAAAATGGTTGAGAAAAGACGAGTCGCCTTGGTATGCACAAACTTCACTATACAGAGCGCTTTTGGTCTCCTCATTTTGGCGCTTAACTCGGCACGGTTAGGTTACGCGACACTGATATACTTCACTTTTGAGGGGCTGCACATGATACGCCCCGGACACCTCGAAAAACTTCGTTACTATCCAACCGGAGTGGATCCATCCGAGATCGAAGTTGGCCGCGTAACGCAGGAGCTGCGAACTCAAATGGAGCAAAAGGACATCGCATATCCGGAAGACATGTTGGAGATGGCTCAGCTTGAAGGAGTGCGCTTCCTGGCATGTAAAACCAGTGCCGATCTTTTCGACTTAGGCCCAGACGACTTCATCCCAGGTGTTGAGGTCATGCTGGCCGCGGATTTCATGAAACAAGCAGCCGGGTCGGACCTGCATCTGATGTTCTGATATATTCAAGTCTTAGTTTTGCCCACCACCTTTGTCTTTGCCATAACCTTGTCCCATTCCCCTACCTTTGCCCAGGCATTTGCCCGGACCCATTACTCCGCCGCGTTCAACACAACGCTGGAAGGCGGGCAGGTGATTGTCGCAAGAAGCGTAAACGTCTGACGAGACGATCCCCGTTAAATGGCGGAAGAGGACGGAGATACAATCCGCCTGCTGCTGGAGAGGGTGCTGAATCGGTTGCTGGAAGCCGAGCAGACCGAACACCTTCAGGCGCTGCCCTGGCCAGACTGATGGGAGCGTTGATCATCGAACGGGACGAACGGGGGCTCACCGACAAAAGATACCTCAACATGGGGTTACTGGGGGATCTGCTGAACGGGGAATTCGGAGACGAACAGGAGGCTGCCTGATAGGACACTACGCTCTACACTTGGAGAGCGCTTTTACACACTGAAGTTGACACAAC
>CBESOE010000205.1:0-6264 GCA_965531145.1 uncultured bacterium
CTCCCGGTCCTGCCGTGGGTGCCACAGCTTCCACGCCATCCGACCTGCCGCCGGCAACCCACTCATCCCCTGCCACCATCCCCGGTCTTCCCGGTCCCACAGCAGGCCGCACCGCCTTCACACCATCCCCCCCGCCACTGAGTTCCTCCGGCAGGTCCGCCAGGGTGAGTGACGTGCCGCTGGAGACCAGCACGCCCCGTTCCAACACGTTCATCAATTCGCGGATATTGCCCGGCCACTGATACCGGGCAAACGCCGTCATCGTCTCGCTGTCCATGGACGTCATGTGCCGGCCGGCCGCCGTGCCGAAGTGCTCGAGAAAGCGGCCGGCAAGGAGCGGGATGTCCTCCACCCGCTGGCGCAGCGGGGGGATGGTCAGCGGCAGCACGCTGAGGCGGTAGAAGAGGTCCTGGCGGAACCGCCCCTCCTTCACTTCCAGTTCCAGCTCACGGTTGGAGGCAGCCATCACCCGCACATCCACCTGCTGCACATCCTCGCCGCCCACCGGCAGGATCTCCTGGGACTGCAGTGCGCGCAGCAGCTTCACCTGCAGGTGGTAGGGCATCTCGCCGATCTCGTCGAGGAACAGCGTCCCCTTGTGGGCCAGGGCGAACATGCCCTTGTGCTGCCGGATGGCGCCGGTGAAGGCGCCGGCCTCGTGGCCGAACAGCTCGCTCTCCAGCAGGTTCTCCGGGATCGCCCCGCAGTTCACCGGGATAAAGGACTGGGCGGCCCGGGGCCCGGCGGTATGGATCGCCCGGGCCAGGTGCTCCTTGCCCACGCCGGTCTCGCCGAGGATCAGCAGCGACACGTCCGACGGGACCACCCGCTCCACCAGGGCCAGCAGTTGCTGCATGGAGGGGCTGAGGGAGATGAAGTCTCCCAGCCCCGGCGGGCTCACGGTTCCAGACATCGCCATCCTCCCCTGCCCTCTTCCGGGGACATCATCGGACATGCAAAATGGAATATTACCTGTTCCATACCGATCAACTCGACAACATTGTATTTCTGAAAATCACCTTACATTACATCGGAAGTTTACCACCGAAATATTCGGAGTCAATAATTCCGGTCCAGTTTTTTCAAAAGAAATCACCCCCATATGGTAAACCATATACAGGCAAACATTCGAACAACTTATACCTCATATGGCGGAGATGTCCCATCTGTCGGTATAGTGGCACATGGATTGCAAAAACAAGGTGCAGGGGTAAGCTTTAGAACAGACCTTTCTGCTACGGGAGTTGGAAATAGATATCCCAGGAGAGAGGAAATGAGTAAAAGCAGCACAAGAGAAAAGCTTCGCAAACTGCGCACGGCGTTGAGCAAAAAAGCCGACCAGATCATCCGGGCTCTGGCCGCCGCCATGGTGGCCTGACCGCGACACTCAGTGAGGATCGGCTCCACCGTGTAGCGTCGTGCAGTGGCAAACAGGCCATGCCATTGCAGAGCGTCGCGGTGTTTTGTAGCGTTTGCGAATAGAGGTAAGCACTCTCCCGCCGTACGCGTTGTCGGGGAGAGTGCTTTTTTGTTTCAGGCCGTACACGCCTCAGTCGAACTTTTACAGTTCATCCTGTTCGGTCTCGGCACCACGTTCGATCCCGGCAGCACCCTCCACCGGCAGTTCGGCGGCTTCGACCCACATTCCAGGCATCCAGAGCATAAAGAGCAGCGCCAGCAGGCACGAGCGGAAGAACCGATTCATGTCCCTCTCCTTCCCCATCATGGAGTCAATGATCACCAGGCAATGGCGCGAGATATGTGCACAACCTCAGTAAACTGATCGGCACACGGGTGATTGAAATGAAGAGGGATGAGCGGGGGGGATAGAGGAACAGCATTCCCGAGCCGCCCCGGGTAAAGGCGTGGTGGGCTCCACATCAGCGGCCGTATCGCTGGACGAAAGATCAGTAATACTCGTCCAGGGGCCCTGTCTTCGGCATTAAGGCGTCGGGGTAGAAATCAGCCACCTTGTCCCAGACGATGGTTCCGTATTGCCGGTCGACCTTGAAGTCGGCGAACCGCTTCAGTTCCTTGAGCCGGGCAAAGGCTTCATCGTCGAGGTAAGTGGTGAAATCTATAGTAGTTCGCTCGCCATCCTCGTAGAGGATCTCGAGACTGTATCCCCCCACGTGCCTGGCATCCTTGATCCGATGCATCACGCTTCCTCCTGAGTTGTCGGGTATCTGGTATCTATATATATTACGGTTTCCTGCCGGGAAACGCCCACCTTTTTTTTGATTTTCCGCCAACTTGTGGGCGAAGCCGGCGAAATCATATGCTGACTCTGTTGCGCGAATCCGCCTGGGGAATGAGATCCTCATTGCCGGCGGCGGAGTGCCGTTCCAGTAGCTCGTCGATCATGCCCTGGCACAGTTCCACATCGGCATCGATGGTGGGAACCACGCGGGCCAGCTCCTCGAGGGTGGTCTGGTGCCGGAGCACCTTGTTCAGCCCGTCGAGGATCATCGGCCGCATCCCGTAGGCCACGGCGTTGGACCGCAGGATCAGCTGGTCGTTCAGGTCTTCCAGGCCGTCCAGCTCGTCGGCGGTGGGCACCCAGAGTTCGGTGACCGCCAGCCGGCCGCGGTAGCCGGTGTCGTCGCACTTGCTGCAGCCTTTTCCCCTGACCAGCTGGACGGCCACGCCTTCCCGGCCGAAACAGGTGCGGAGCAGGCGCAGATCCGGCAGGTAGGCCTCGGCGCAGTCGGGACAGATGCTGCGGGCCAGCCGCTGTCCCATGATCGCCGTGGTGTAGGAGAGGAAGACCATCGGCTCCACCTGCAGCTCACGGATCCGGCCCACGCTCTTGGTGGTATTCACCGTGTGCATGGTGCTCAGCAGCAGGTGGCCGGTCTGCACCGCCTTGATCGCCATGTTCGCCGTCTCCGGGTCGCGGATCTCGCCGACCATGATCACGTCCGGGTCCTGGCGCAGGAACGCGCGCAGCAGGGTGGAGAAGTCCACGTCACGGGCCCGGTTGAGCTGGGTCTGGACGATGTCCTCGTAGGTGTACTCGATGGGATCTTCGGCGGTGATGATCTTCTTGCCCGGGTCGGCCACCGAGTTGAGGGCGGCGTAGAGCGTGGTGCTCTTGCCCGAGCCGGTGGGCCCGGACACCAGGATCATCCCCTCGGGCTTCCGGATCAATTCGTTGAACTTTTCGTAGACCGGGCCGGAGAACCCTAACTGCTCCAGGGTCACCTTGCCCTTGTCCTGATCGAGCACCCGGATGGTGACACACTCGCCGTTGCTCGAGCTCACCGTGGAGACACGGAAGTCCACCAGCTTGGCACGGTCACCGATCTTGTAGCGGCCGCGGAAACTGCCATCCTGGGGCACCACCTTTTCGTCGATCTTCATCGAGCGGGTGAGGATCTTTATCCGCGAGATCACCGAAACATACTCACGGTTGAAGTCCTCGGGCATGGAAATGACGCGCAGGGTGCCGTCCACCCGCAACTTGACGGTGCCGCCCTGCTCCCGCGCCTCGAGGTGAATGTCGCTCGCCTCGGATTTCAGGGCGGTGTTGAAAATGTAGTCCATGATCTTCAGTGTCCGCTGCACCGCCTTGGGGCTCTGGCGGCGCAACTCTCCGTCGGAACGGTGCAGTCCCTTCTTCATCGAGACATCAGAATCGGAGCCGAGATTGAACAGGTTGCGGATGAACATGTCGATCTCGTCGGGAGGAGCGAGATAGAACTCCATTTCCTTGTTTGTTTGACGGAACTGCTGCAGGTCCTCCATCAGCAGGGTGTTGATCTCGGCGATGGCCACCCTGATGCTCTTATCCCCTTCCTCGAACACCACCACCTGGTTCCTCTTGGAGAACTCCTCACTGACCACCCTTCTCAGCTTCCTGTCCGGGTTCATGCACGTGAGTGAGATGATGGGCAGGTTGAAGTGCCGGGAGAGGATCTGGAGATACTCTTTCTCGGTGATCAGGCAGTGCTCGAGGAGGATATCCCGAAACGACTTGTGGGTCTCGAAATGCTCTTGCTGGATATCGACCAGCTGTGTCCCGGTGAGATACCCCGACGACACCAGCATGTCCTCCAGTGACTTCCGCTTGTTGTAGAGGTCGAGAACGCGGTTGACCCGAACCTGGGATGCACCCAGCTCGATCAGGATTTCACCAAGATACCGCTCTCCCTCCTCTTTCTGGAGGGCGAGGGCCTGGTCAAGCTGCTCCTTGCTGATCACCGACTGGGAAAGAAGCAATTGCCCCAGCTTTTTACTGCTCATTCGTTTACCCCTGGTAAATTCGTGTTCTGTGGCAACAGCCATGCGACCGGCAGAAAGCCTTACCCACTACTTCGACATAAATGACACCGGGATTAAACCAAATCATTCTTAACCCCCGACTCTCTGGCCTTTTTTATAGGAAACAGAATAAGACAAAGGTGAAAACCGGTTAAATCAACCAAATCGTTAAAAAGGGGACAGGATACTAATTAATCGCACATAGTTATCCCCTCACGTTGAAAATCCACAAAATATCGCCCGTGACGTAAAGAATGTGCGAATAATTAGTATCCTGTCCCCTTTTTAAATTTACGGGCGGTAACCTTTTGGGCGGCGAATGCGTTTATCCTGTTGAGTGAAACAAATAAGTGGGGCAATGAACAACAACACTTTCCAAAACGTGCTGCAGGGGAACAGAAACCGGGTTTACAGCTACGCCCGCTACTTTCTCCGCAATAACGAAGACGCCGAGGACGTGACCCAGGAGGTATTCGTCAAGATGTGGCAACGCTGCACAGAACAGAACCCGGACAGGATCCCGGCCTGGCTGATGCGGGTGACCCACAACCTCTGTATCGACGTCACCCGGCGGCGCAAGACATCGGTGGGCTGGCACGTCTCGGCCGACCAGGTGGAGCCGGACAGCCTGCCGGCCCAACGTTCGGCCGGCGACCCGGAAGCGAGTTTCCGGCTCAACGAGACCCAGAAGTCGCTGCTCGACGCCATGGCCACGCTGCCGGCGCGAACCCGCAGCATCATGCTCATGCACTACTTTCAGGGATTCACCTACGAGGCGATCAGCGAGATCCTGCAGGTGCGGTTGAACACGGTGAAAGTGGCCGTGCACCGCGGCCGAAAATCGCTGCGCAAGAAACTGACCGGATACGATCCGGGATACGTGGAGACAAGGGCCAATGAACCAGCAGTGTCGTAAAACGAGGAGTCTCTTCGGGCCCTACCTCGACGGGGACCTGGGCCCCCGGGCGATCCGCCGGGTGGACGGTCACCTCGGGGACTGCCCCGAGTGCCGGGCCGAACTGGCAGCCGAGCGGCAAGTGGCCGACACCTTTGCCGGCCTGCCCCAGCTCTCCTGCCCGGCAGGGGTGGACCAGAAGATCATGGCGCGGCTGGAAGAGACACCGCGGGAGCGGTCGCTCCTCCAGCGCCTGGGCCTGGTCCTCGGCTCCCCCGGTTGGAAAACGGTGACCGCCTGTGCCGCCGCCCTGGTGGTGGTGATGCTCTTCCTGCCGGTGGTCACGGAAAACCCGGCAGGAACCGAATCGGCATTGAACAGTGGCGAGGACGGTGAGATCACTCACGAAGAGGCCTACCTGGCCCGCCAGCGGGCCAAAACCAGTCTCGCTTATGTTGCGCACCTCATTCAAACCACGGAAAAGGAAACGGTCAACGACGTCTTGACCAGCAAACTGCCGCAGGCCATCCGGAATTCTCTCCAGCGCGTGGTCCCGGTTAAAAAGGAAGGATCGGACTCATGAAAACCAAAGCACTGATCGTAGCGGCTGTGTTTCTTCTGCTCTGCGCGCTGAGCGCCCAGGCCCAGGAGGACCTCTCCGGCCACCCCGGCTATGTCGACCTGGACCAGATCGAGATCCCGGTGGACGCGGCAAACATCACCGAGGTGAATCTCGGGCCCGAAATGCTCAAGATGGCGGCCAAGATGGAAAACGGCGACTCGGACCTCAGCGATACCCTGGACGGGCTCTTAGGCATCCGGGTCAAGTCCTTCGACCTGACCCCCGAGCTGGCCGGCCAGATCAAGCCCATCGTCGACGACATCCAGGCCCAGCTGGACAACGAGGGCTGGAAGCGGATGGTCTACGTCAAGGACGGTGAGGAACTGGTGATCGTCAGCATGAAGTATGACCCGGCGGACGAGAACAAGATCGCCGGCATGATGGTCATCGCCTTCGAGCCGGGCGACGAAGCCACCTTTGTCAACATGGTGGGCAGCATCGACCTGTCCAGTATCGGCGGACTGATGGACGGGATGGACATGGA
>CBESOE010000206.1:0-6214 GCA_965531145.1 uncultured bacterium
CTCATTGTACCAAAGGAATGGAGACCAAGCCATTTTTAATGCCTGTTAATGGGACAGCAGTGGTAACCGTCCCCAATTTCTGGTTTCTTGAGAGGAGCCGTAGGCGAACAAGCCATCTCTCCTGAATCAGTTCCGTAGAAGTGAGATTGCTTCGCTGCGCTCGCAATGACTGGGAAAAGTGGTAGCTGTCCCGGCAAAATTGAAATCGTTCATTTAACAGGCTTTGTGGGAACAGGTAGGTGTCCCCATTGTATTAACGATTCTGCCGTTGCCAGGTGCGGTAGCGGGCCACGGCCCGGTTGTGCTCGCCGATGGTGGTGGAGAAGCTGTGACCGCCCCCGCCGGTGGCCACGAAATAGAGGTAGCGGGTGGTGGCCGGCCGGCAGGCGGCCTGCAGGGCCGCTTCACCGGGACAGCAGATGGGGCCCGGGGGCAGGCCGGCGTTGCGGTAGGTATTCCAGGGTGAGTCGAACTCCAGGTCCGCGCGGAGCAGCCGGTCCACGCTCCGCCCCTCCCGGCAGAGGGCGTAGATCACCGTGGGGTCGCACTGCAGCCGCATGCCAATCCGCAGCCGGTTGGCGAAAACGCCGGCCACCAGGGCCCGTTCGGTGCCCACCCCGGTCTCCTTTTCCACCAGCGAGGCCAGGGTCACCGCCTGCCGCAGTCCATGGCCGCCGGGTGTGCGCCCAACGGTCCGCGAGGCGGTCTCCAGAAAACGGTAGACCATGGTGCGGATGATCCGGCGTTCGCTGCTGGTTTCGGCAAAGCGGTAGGTGTCGGGAAAGAGGTAGCCTTCGGCGTCCTCGGAGAGCGGGTCAAAACCGTGCACCAGGGGCATCGCCTCGAGGATCGCCTGCTCGAAGCCGGAAGTGGTACCCAGCCCGGCCTCTGACAGCCGGTCGATGGTTTCCCGAACGGTGAGCCCTTCGGGGATGGTGACCTGCCTGTCCACCGCCGGCGGCCCGGCGATCATGATGTCCAGCACGTCGGTGGTGCTCAGCGATCCCTGGAAACGGTAGGCCCCGGCCTTCAGCTGCCGTTCCGCCCCCCGGGCCGTCACCAGCAGACGGAACCAGAGGGGATGGGACAGGACACCGCAGTGGTGCAGGGTGGCGGCGATGGAGCCGGCCGAGGAGCCGCTGCGAATGGAGACATCCACTGCCTCATCGCCGGGGCCGCTCACCCGGGTCTTGCCGTTGATGCCGTTCCAGGCCACGGCCAGCGCCAGCAGCAGACCCAGCATCAGGACCACTGCCACCACAAGCAGGAATTTCACACATCCCCGTTTTTTGGGCTGGCCGGTCATTGCTGCTGCCGTGCCTCCAGGTAGCTGTTGAGGATCAGGGTGGCGGCCAACTGATCCACCACCTTGCGGCGCCCCTTGCGCGACACGCCCCCCTCCAGCAGGACCCGCTCCGCCTGCATGGTGGTCAACCGTTCGTCCCAGGTGAACACCGGCACCCCCTCCAGGCGGCGTTCCAGGCGGCGGGCGAAGTTGAGGGCCCGCTCGGCCTGTTCGTCGGTGCTGCCGTCGAGCTGGTAAGGGACGCCCACCACCAGGGTTTTCACCTGGTGTTCAGATACCAGGTCACGGATTCGTTCCATGTCCGCCCGCCGGTTCTGCCGCTCGATGGTGAGCAGGGGCATGGCCACGGTGCCCAGCTCGTCGGTGAGCGCCACGCCGATGCGGGCCTCACCGAAATCGAGGCCCATCAGTCGGCCGGCCGGTTGCTGACATTCACTCTCCACGACGCAGCCTGCTGATCAGGTTGTAGAGCCAGGAGCCGCCAAAGCCGATGACGAAACCGAGCAGCAGGCCGTAGAACAGGCCAACCAGGCTGCCGGGCCAGGAAACCGTGTAGCCGGGCAGATACTGACCCAGCAGGGCCAGGCGCGGGCCCACCTGCTCGCCGCCCTTGAGCAGCAGCCAGGCGGTCATGGCAAAGAGCACCGCGCCGCAGACGATGCCGCAGACGATGCCGTTGACCAGCGAGTGCATGCGGTAGATGCGCAGTTCCAGCATCCTGCCGGCCGGGCTTTCGTGGTTGTGCATCGCTCCCTCCGATCAGATGTAGTCGAGAAACTTGCCGCCGAACGGCCTGCCGGCCCGGAAGCCGAGGGCCATCCAGACCAGGGCGGTGATGATATTCCGGGCCGTGGCCGCGGACCAGCCGAGGATGAAGCCGGCCAGGCCGCCGTAGAGCAGGCCCACCAGGGTGCCGGTCACCGACACCGTGTATCCCAGGAGGAACTGGCCCAGCAGGAAGAAGGGCACGGCCTCGCCGGCCTTGCCGGTGAGAAGTTGCAGCACGGTTAGCAGGAAGACCAGGCCGCCGCCGAGGATGCCGAAGGCCCCGCCCAGGGCCACGCTGTCCAGACGCTGGAACACCGATTCCAGGGCCTTGGTCACCACCTCGTCCTCGTCCTCCCGGGGCGTTTCCTCGTGGTAGGTCTGCTCGTCGTTTACGCTCCAGACATCCCCGTCGCTCTTCTCCTGCAGCCGCTCCACCGCCACCACGGCGGTGAGCATGGAGTGGTCCATGTTGTTGTAGCGGAAGAGCCCGTTGCGGCCGATGGTCTGCAGGTTCTCGTATCCCTCCAGGTGCCGGCGGATGGTGTCCAGCGCCCCGGCATAGCCGGCGTCGTAGACCGGGTAGGCCTTGGGCACCCGGTAGACCGCGGCGTCGGAGATCAGCCCCTCGTCCACCAGGCCCATGCCGCTGATCTCCTTCTTGCCCAGTTCCACCAGCTCGCTGTCCGGCATGTTCCAGAGGTCGTCCCCCTTGTTGCAGAAATACTCCAGGCCCAGGCCGGTGCGGTCCGGGTCGGGGCACATCTCGGGGCTCCAGTTGCGGTAGTTCTGGATCCGGCCCAGGCGCACCCCGGGGTCGTGGACGTAGATCCACTGGTCGGGGAAGATGTCCGCCCGGTCGACGATGAGGCAGACGGTGAGGAAATCGCGATACTTGAGACGGCTGGCCGCCTCCAGAACCTCCGCCGGAGGCGCCGGGTCCAGCCGCCGCACCAGCGAGGTCACCGGCATGCTGCTGATCAGGTGGTCGGCCACCACATTTTCCGACGAACCGCTGCGGTTCACGGTCACCCCGGTGACCCGGCCCTGGTGATGGTGGATCTGCTCCACCCTGGACCCCAGCCGCACCTCCCCGCCACGCTGCTCCACCGAACGCTGCATCGACTCCCAGAGCATCCCCGGGCCGCGGCGCGGGTAATTGAAGCTGTCGATGAGCGACCGCACCTCCTGCTGGTCACGGGTGAACATGCCGAGGATCGCCTTGCGCAGGGAGAGGTCGCGGATGCGCTGGGCGGCCCACTCGGCCTGCAACTGGTCACAGGGGATGCCCCAGACCTTTTCGGTGTAGCTCTTGAAGAAGGTGTTGAACAGCTTGCGGCCGAAGCGGTTGGTCACCCACTGCTCGAAGGTGTCCACCTGCTCGTAGGGGAAGATGCGCCAGCGCAGGTAGCTGGCGGCCACGGCCACGGCGCCGGCCGGGCCGATGCCGGCCAGGGCGTTCCAGGCCCGCAGCGGGTAATCGAAGAAGCGGCCCCGGTAGTAGATGCGGGAGAGCCGCTCCCGGGTGAGGAAGTTGTCACCCAGAACCTCCTGCCAGATCTCCAGCGGGTCGTTGTGCCGGGAGAAGAAGCGGTGGCCGCCCATGTCGAAGAGGAAACCCTTGTATTCCTCGGTACAGGCGATGCCGCCAACCCGGTCCCGCTGCTCCAGCACCAGCGGCCGGCTGCCGTCGCGCACGAGGAGGTGGGCGGCGGTGAGACCGGCCGGACCGGCCCCGGCGATGATGGTATTACCGTCTTTCATCAGGCGCCCATGATATGCAGGACCGCCGGAGCGAGTCAAACAGGCACTATCCAGACCTTGAATTACACTATCCAGGTGGCTACACTCGTACTGTAGTGGCAAGCCATTTCTGTTGTGGTTTGCCATTGATGGATCAGGTCCAAATGAGACTGCAGCATGAGCCACTCAATCCAGGCAAGAGGTTTCGATGATCGCGAAAGTCGTCAGGAAACACAAGCTGAAGGACTACTCGGAAATCGAAGACAACCTGGCATACTGGATGTCTCGGCCACCCGGGGAACGGGTCATGGCCGTGGAGCAACTCCGGAGGCAAAAAGATGGAAGTTCAGCAAGACTTCAAAGAGTTGCTAGAGTTGTTAAACGCAAACCGTGTTGAGTATGTCCTGGTGGGCGCCCATGCTCTGGCCTATCATGGTGCGCCCCGCTATACGGGTGATCTCGATCTCTACGTCCGCCCCACTCCGGAAAACGCAGGTCGGATACTGGAAGCGCTGTCCGGTTTCGGCTTTGGTTCCCTGGGGCTCTCAAGGGACGACTTTGTTCAACCGGATCAGGTGATCCAACTAGGTCAACCTCCCGTTCGCGTCGATCTGGTCACGTCCATCTCGGGCGTGTCATGGGAAGAAGTATCGGAGCATGCCATAGAAGATCGGTTTGGGAATATCACGGTCAGGTATATCGGGCGGAACGAGCTCTTGAAGAACAAGAGGGCCATCGGAAGAAAGAAGGACCTGGCCGATCTGGAAGCTCTTGGCGAAGAGTAGATCTGCCATGGAGCTGAAATATGGAACGGTCAGCCTGGACCGTGGGGCAGCGCAAATTCAACAAACTCCCCTCGGCCGCTCAGCATCGCCTGCTGGCCGAGCTGGCGCTGGATGCTAAGAATTTTGACACCTTTCTCTCGCGCTACCGGCTGATGCACTCCTGGGCTCAGCTGGATGTCTACACCCCGCCGTCATGGCTTGGTCCTCAGGAAGCCCTGGAGGAATACGCCGGCTTCCATTACCTCATCGGGGCTCCGGAAGAAAACGAGGGGCCGCTGGAGGACGATGTGCCTGCTGTCTCCTGGGAGCCGCGGTTTCCGGTGGAGGTGGCCCTGGACCAGGTGCGCAGCCCGTACAATGTCGGCTCGGTTCTGCGGCTGGTGGACAACTTCGGGCTGCAGGGCCTGGTGCACGCCTCGCCCTGGCTGCGGATGGACCACCCGCGTCTTCGCCGGGCCGCCCGGGGCTGCGAGCAGTGGATCCCGGTGCGCTGCGAGGAGGACCTCCCCGGTTACCTGCGGCAGGCCGGCCGCCCGGTGGTGGGTGTTGAGATCGACCCCAATGGGGTTCTGCTCAATGAGTGGACACCGCCGCCCGAGGCCATCCTGGTGCTGGGCAACGAAACCTACGGCCTGGCCGACGCGGTGCGCAACTGCTGCACCACGATGGTCACCATACCGATGCAGGGCTACAAGCGTTCGATGAATGTGCACCACGCTCTGGCCCTGGTGGCCTGGCGCATGGTGTCCACCTCAGGCGCCCAGCGCGGTGATGATCGCGGCTGAGGGGTCGCCGGCACCGTCCACCCAGTGGATCTTCGTCCCCCGCTTCTCCATCCGCCGGAACCAGGTCTCCTGCCGCTTGGCGAACTTGTGGATCGCCGTGTTCAACTGCTTGAACATCTCCTCACGGCTCAGCTCCCCCCGCAGCATTCGTGACAGGAAGCGGTATTCCAGGCCATAGAACTCCAGCGACCCGTGCTCAACCCCGGTTGCCAGCAGGCGTTCAGTCTCCTCCACCATCCCCTGGTTCAGCCGCTGCTTCAGCCGACGGGTGATGCGGCGCCGCATCTCCTCCCGGGGCCAGCGCAGGCCGAAGACCATGGGCCGAACCTCTGGCAGCGGTTCCGGGTCACCGGCGGCGGCCTCGCCCATGGCAATCTCGATGGCCCGCACCAGCCGCGGCCTCTCGATCAGGTCGGAGGTGTTGTGTTGCACGGGCTTCAGTTCGGTGAGCCGCCGGGCCAGCTCATCATTGCCCAACGGTTCCAGTTCATCGCGCAGGGCGGGGTTCTGGGGCACTTCGATAAGCCGGTAGCCCTTGAGCACGGCTTCCAGATACATCCCGGTGCCGCCGCAGCCGATCGGCAGCTTGCCCCGGGCCTGGATATCCTCGAACGCTTCGAAGAACCCCCGCTGGAAGCGAAAGACGTTGTATTCCTCGCCGGGATCGGCGATGTCGATCAGGTGGTGGGGCACCGAGCCGTATTCATCCAGGTCCTTGCCCGTACCGATGTCCATCCCGCGGAAAACCTGCCGCGAGTCGGCGGAGATGATCTCCCCGTCGAAACGTTTGGCCACTTCAACAGCAACCGACGTCTTGCCCGTGGCCGTTG
>CBESOE010000207.1:0-6207 GCA_965531145.1 uncultured bacterium
CGGCGATGCTTTTCATCGCCCCCAGCGACAGCCCCTCCTTCCACGCATAGCCGGCACCAAGGATCGCCACCGGCAGAAATGACAGCAAGTGGCAGACAACCGCCGCGGCAATGGCCTTGTTCTCGTCGATGGCAAAAATGACCACCAATCCCTTCTTGAAGAGATAGTGGTAACCACCAGCTCCGGCAGGCGTTGGTATGGCCACACCGCCCGCGGTCAAAGCAACAATAATGAAAACCTGGCTCAATGGAATTCGTATATCGAATCCGAGCAGAATGAGCCAAATGCCCAGACCGATAAAGGTCCAGCACAGCAGGGAATAAAATATCAGAGGAAAAAGTAAGCGGGGTTTGGACAGTACCGACAGCCCCTCGGTGAACGACACGGCGATTTCCACGAGCTTCGTCTTCCAGCGTAGCGGCAAGAAGAAAAAGAACAGTTTAGTCAGTCGCGGGACAATTTCCGGTTTGAATATCACAAGAAAAATGACCGCCAAGATCACGATCATGGAGACAAATCCAATGTTTGAAAATTGCTCGACCTGCCTCAGGGTCTTTCCACCATCAGCAGTGGTGGCATCATTGCCGCGAAAGAAGAACAACGAGACCGAGAGACCAACAATAAGTGTAATCCCATCGAGAACTCGCTCAACCACCACTGTGGCAAAAACCGGACTGGTCTTCATCTCCTCCCGCCGGGCCAGCACGTAGGCCCGGATGAATTCACCAACCCTTCCCGGGATCAGCGTGATGGCCATGAAGCCGATACAGATCGCACTGAACAGCGAATAGACCCGCACCGTTTTCAGAGGTTGAAGTAGATATTTCCAGCGAACAGCACGAACGGGGAAATTCAGGAAACCGACCATCGTCCCCAGGAGAATCAAACCCGGGTGAGCCGGGTTACGCAATTCATGATAAAACAGCGTCCAATCGATATCTTTTAAAAAATACCGCAAAAGCACCACGCCAATCAGCAGTCCAAGGATAATTTTCCAGTAGTTCTTCCAAAATATCTTCATATAATCGCACCAGTACCCGTTCATTCATGCTGATTGACCCATTTTCACGTGAAGTATCGCCCAAGAACTTACTCAAGTTCAGGGGTAATCGTCAAGTTTTCCCCGCAGATCTCACAAAGTTTATTGAACCCCGCCTCAAGCTTTGCGCCGAAGCGTTCCCTTCCGGGCTATTCTTGCTTTTCCCCCACTGTTCTGAAAAAATGGCCCGGCTTGCGAACTTTTACGCTATCAACAACGTCAGACACGGTGCAGGCGATGAGCACACGGTCCAAACTATTGTCCGACAAGGATGATGCCCAACTGGTGGCCAGTTGCCTCGCCAGCGAGGAAGGCGCGTGGGAAGAACTGCATGCCCGCTATCGCAGGAGGGTGTTCAACATCGCCTTCCAGTTCGTGGGCAAGTTCGATGAAGCCGAGGACCTGACCCAGGAAATTTTCCTCAAGGTCTTTCGGGCTCTGGAACGATTCGACGCGGAAGGGAATTTTCAGCAATGGCTGATTCGTATCAGCAAGAACCACTCCATCGATCACTACCGCCGACGGCGGAAGGATCGGGAGCTGCTGCTGGAAGGCAGCCTGCAGCTGGACATGACCCCTTCAAAGACTCGAAACCCCTATCGTTCCCTGGAACTGAACGAGCGGGCGGAGATGTTCAAAAAAGCGTTGACCCACCTGCCGCCCATTTTGAAAACCTGCCTGACCATGCGCGAGCTGGAGGGCCTCAGTTACCAGGAGATCGCCACCCGTCTTGACGTGCCGGAAGGCACGGTAAAATCGCGGATCAACCGGGCGCGCAGTGAAATGAACCGCCTGGTGGGTAAGATGAGGCGGGGCGGATGAAAAAGAACGGAGTCGAACCATGGGAAACAGATCCGACAGCAGAGTGGAATCGCTGGTCCTCGGGTTTATCCTCATCCTGCTCGGCTCGCTCTTCCTGCTGCACAACTTCACGCCGGTAAACGTCTTCCCGCACATCTGGAAACTCTGGCCCCTGGTGCTGATCATCCTCGGCGGTTCGCACCTCGCCCGGTGGCTCAACCGCACCGGCCGGTTGAACTTCAACGGCCGTTCATCGCAGCTGGCCGAATCGCGGCCCCGCAAACACCGGGGCAAAGAGCTGGTGCTGGTGGCGGTGGTCATCCTGGTGGGGTTGCTGATCAGCAGCCGGGGCGGCAGCAATCATTCCCCCTTCTTCACCTTCACCACCTCCAGCGACAGCCACTCCGTGGACACGTTCGTGGAGCGGCCCCTGGACCTCGAACCGGGCGACCTGCTCAAGCTGACCAATGAATACGGACCGGTGACCGTGCGGGCGGACGAGGGAGGCATATCGCGGCTGGAGTGTCGGCTGACCTTCACCGCCGATTCGCTGGAGGAGGCCGAGGCAACACTGGAAGACACCGTATTGACCATGACCCGGGGGGACGGAACCCTGGACATCAGCTGCCGGCCGCCCCAGGACACCGGGAGCTCGATCCAGCTGGAAGCCGGGATGGAACTGCTGGTGCCCCCCGGTACGGCCCTGCTGCTGGACAGCCGCAATGGAGACGTGCTGGTCAGCGGCCTGGAAGGCGACGTCAGGATCCAGGCCGCCGACGAGCAGGTCACCGTACGGGAAAGCGGAGGCCTGGTTTCGGTGACCACCGGACGAGGCGATATCCGCTTCGAGGAGATCGCCGGCCCGGCGGCGGCGGTGAGTCGCAGCGGCGACGTCGATGCGACGGAGTGCGGCAGCGACCTGGCGGTGAAGAGCGGTGGCGGAACGGTGACCTGTCACTCCATCGAGGGCCGGACCTTCATCGAACTGCGTGACGGAAAACTCGTGCTCAGCGAAGCGCGGGGTCCGGTGGAACTGGTCATCGAGGAGGCCAAGGCAAAGATTGAGGAGATTTCCGGCCCGCTGAGCCTCAAGGGGGAGGACTGCGGGCTTTCGTTGACCAACTGTTACAGTACGGTGTCACTGGAGGGTGACCGGCTGAACGTGGAGACGGTGAACATCCGGCGTGACCTGACCATCCACTGCACAAATTCCACCATCAACCTCAACAACACCCTGGGTGACCTGGAAGCCCGGCTGGAACGCGGTTCGTTCACCAGCAGCGGCAAACTCTACCGCAGCCGGATCGAGGGCAGCTTCACCCCGATCAGCATCGGCAGCTGTGAAGGCCTGTTGGAGATCCAGTCCCGCCAGGGTGACGTTACCCTGCACCAGCTGGCCCCCAGCAACGAGAGCCGGGTGTCGGTCACCGCTTCCGGTGGCAACATCCTCCTCGAATTGAACCCCGACCAGTGCGAGTACAACCTGATCATGACCGCCATTTCGGGAACCATCACCTCGTTCATCACCGGGCTGGACATCACCACACTCGATCCCCCGGTCAGTGACGGCGAGGAAACCGTCCGTGGTGTGGCTCGCTGCGGCTCGGGAAAACAGCTGATAGAATTGCGGGCCGAATACGCCGACATCCGGCTGGAACCCGTCAAGTAGCGGTCCTATTCCCTTGAACCAGCCGGAGAATGTGTAATAAAATCGCTGAAGATTCGACCGAACCCAGTACAGCCACATAGAGGAGGATGCCCAATGCCTGAAGAAAGCACCAACAATGCAGAGTCCGCCCCTCCCGTCGATAGCGGCGGGGCCGACCCGAACAATCCCTATGGGTACCCGATGGAGGAGGTGGAGGAAGGGAAGCTGTTCGCGATCCTCAGCTACATCATCCCCATCGTATTCATCGTCCCCCTGATTCAGAAGGACAACAACTTCTCCCTCTTCCATGCCAAGCAGGTCCTGCTGCTGGTGCTGGCCACGGTGGCGGTTTCAATACTGACCGCCATTCCGGTTCTTGGCTGTATCACGTTCTTCCTCTTCCTGCCGATCCTGGTCTTCGTGATCATGGGCCTGGTCTACGCCATCCAGGGCCAGTACCGGCCGTTGCCATTTTTCGGCCACTACGCCGAAGAGTGGTTCAAGAGCGTGAAGGTGGAACAGAAGTAAGCGGAGCCGGCAACGAGAGGCCTGCGCTCCCGCCCGCCCCCGCCCGGGGGCGGCGATGGAAGTTCGTGATGTCGTTTGGGGAATACATCCTGCAGGGTTTCGAGATCCTGCAGGTCAAGCCGAAGGCCATCCGGGACGCAGCCGGTGACCCGGGAGTGTTGAACACCGGCCTCGCCTTTATCGTCATCGCCGGTGCGGCAACAGCCCTGGGCAACTGGACGGTGCCCGGCCTGATCCTCTTCCCCCTGATCTTCCTGGTCCGGGCACCGATCCATTGCGGCATTGTTCACTTCCTCTCCACCAGGGGGTTCGGCGGCCAGGGGACATACGGCGATTTTTTCCGGCCCATGTCCCTGGCCTACCTGCTGGACTGGCTGGTGGTGGTGGGGCTGCTGGTCAACTTCATTCCCCTGCTCGGCGCCGGCTTCATTATTCTACTCGGACTGGTGATCTTCCTCTGGAAGCTGGTGGTGGACACGGTGATCATCGAAACGGTCTACGGTCTGAACCGGAGCAAGGCCGTGGCCGTGATGGGCATCACCGTGGCGGTGACCATCGCCCTCTTCTTCCTGGCCAGCCTGGTCTTCGGTGCGGCGGCCATGGGCACCGGGATGGTCACCGGATCCTGACCGGGTGCCGCCACCCGCCACATCACTTCTCATTCAGGTGAACGATGAACAGTTCTGAATCAGCGGGCGACACTCTGCGGATCCATATCCTTGCCGTTTGCGGAACCGGCACCGCCTCACTGGCCGGCTGTCTCGCCGCCCAGGGGCACCGGGTCAGCGGCAGCGATCTGCACTTCCATCCGCCCATGGGTCCGCTGCTCCGGCAGGCCGGGGTGGAGACCCGCCAGGGTTTCAACCCGGCGCACCTGGATCCGCAGCCGGACCTGGTGGTGATCGGCAACGCCATTCACCGTGACAACCCCGAAGCGCTGGCCGCCATGGAGCTGGGAATACCGTTCCTCTCCTTTCCCCAGGCGGTGCGCCGGTTTCTGCTCAGCGGCCGGCACCCGGTGGTGGTGGCCGGCACCCACGGCAAGACCAGCACCACCGCCACCACCGCCTGGATTCTGCAGGCCGCCGGCCTGGAGCCCGGCTTCCTGGTGGGCGGAGTGCTGAACAACTTCCAGCGCTCCTACGGCCTCGGAACGGGCGCCCCCTTTGCCGTGGAGGGCGACGAATACGAAACCGCTTTTTTTGACAAGGTGCCCAAGTTTCTGCACTACGCCCCGCAGACCCTGGTGCTCACCGGGGTGGAATTCGACCACGCCGACAACTTCAGAAGTATCGAACACCTGCAGAGCGCATTCCTCAATTTGACTGCTTTGCTGCCACCGGACGGCCACCTGGTCTACAACGCGGCAGACCCGTTTCTCTGCGGGCTGGCCCGCCGCTTTCCCGGACGCCGCACCGGGTATGGCCTCGACCCTTCCGCGGACGTCGGCGCAGTGAATGTGACCGCAACACCCGAGGGCATGCGTTTCACTCTGCGCGCCCCCGGCATGGAAATCCCCACCCTGCTCTCCCGCTGGGGCCGCTACAACCTGGAGAACGCCCTGGCCGCAACCGCGGTGGCACTGGACTTCGATGCCGATCCGCAAACGGTGGCCGATGCCATGGCCGGCTTCCAGGGTGTGCGCCGACGCCAGGAAATCGTCGGCCGGGCCGGCGGGGTTACGGTTATCGACGACTTTGCCCACCACCCCACCGCCGTCCGCCTGACCCTCGAGGCGGTGGCCGATGCCCACCCGGGCCGTCATGTCTGGGCGATTTTCGAGCCACGCTCCTACACCACCCAGACCCGGCTGTTCCAGGACCAGTTCGCCACCTCTTTCGGCCGCGCCCATGGCGTGGTGATGGCCCCGCTTCCCGCAACAACCAAGGTCCCTGCCGAGGACCGTCTCGACCGGCAGCTGCTGGTTGAACGGCTGGCCGAAAGCGGCATCACCGCCCATGCGCCGGAGAGAGCGGAAGACATTCCCGGCCTGGTCAACGGCGGGGTGGGAGAAGGCGACGTGGTGCTGGTGATGTCGTCAGGCGATTTCGGCGGGATGCCGAAGCTGATCCTTGATGGTCTGAAGGGGGATTGAGTGGAAACGCCTATTCGGAGAAACCATTTGTGCGGACGAAAATCTGCGCATCGGGCTCCTGGTGGTAAAGCCGGACCGCCGATGCAAAAAAGGTGG
>CBESOE010000208.1:0-6204 GCA_965531145.1 uncultured bacterium
CCCGGGATCGAATTGTTCTCCTCTCGGAGAGCGGTGATGTGGAACTGTCGCCGGAGATGGCGAAATACGCCAGGGATATCGAGATTTCGCACCAGCAGATGCGGGATGTGGTCCGGCAGCCACTGGGTGACTATCTGAGCATCATCCAACCAAAGACCACCGGGCAACAGGAAGAAAAAATTGAACAGGACTAGGCTGTTCACCGCACATTTTACCCGAGCCCACCTGCTCGCCGGAAGGATGGTATTGTCACTGTTGTTCCAGCTTCACCGGAGTTGTCGATGACTGGCGATTCAAGAACAATCGCTCTAATCCTGACGCTGATGATCCTGCTGCTGATGCCGGTTGGCGTCCAGGGGTTGGAACGCCCCGCCGCTCAACAGGCCGGGCAGGTCCCGGGTCCCGCCCAGGATCAACCGGCTGAATCGGACAAGCCGGAGGAGTTTTCCAAGGACCCCTGGCGGGTGAAATGGGAGAGGTTCCGCAAGGCCACCCGCGATATCAGCGAGTTCGACTACCGGGATGGGATGTTCCGGATGAGGTTCGGCCTCCGTTTCCAGTGGGATGGGACCTTGGGATTCGAAAGCCAGGGCCTCGAGGACCAGTTCGGCCGCATTCCCACCACCGGTAGAGCGCGTCGCGCCCGGATTTTCGCCGACGGAGATTTTTTGCGGCGTTATCACTACCGCTTCGAATATGACTTTGGTGAAGACCAGGGGCTGAAAGACGCGTACGTGGATGGTATTTTTCAAAACATCCTGCGCGTGGCGGAACTGCGGGTGGGTAACGCCAAGGAACCCTTCGGTCTGGAGCAGCACACCAGCAACTACTTTCGCGTGTTCATGGAGCCCGCGCTGCCGGTGGCGGTGTTCGTTCCCGGCCACAACCTGGGCATGACGCTGCACGCCCTGCAGGCGCGGGAACGGATGTACTGGGCCTTCGGTTTCTACACCAATACCCAGGACACCGAGGACAACAACAGCTCGTCGGACTTTACCTTCACCGGCCGCGGCACCGGACTGCCGGTGTACCGGGACGGCGGCCGCCGCCTGCTCCATATCGGCCTCTCTTTCAGTCAGCGGAATCCGTCCGGTGATACGATTGAGTACAATGCGCGCCCGGAGGCCCGCTTTGCTCCGCAATATCTCGACACCGGGCCGTTTGCAGCCTCGCAGAACACCCTCGGCGCACTGGAGTTGGCCCTGGTGAACGGCCCCTACTGGTTCCAAACCGAGTGGATCCAGGCCTCACCGGACACCGATGACTATGGCCAGTTGAATTTCTGGGGCTATTACGCACAGTTCGGCTGGTTTATCACGGGAGAACACCGACCCTATATGAATTCTGAAGGGTGCTTCGGCCGCCTGGAACCGCTCCATCCCATGAAGGGGGGCAACCTTTTCAAAAAGGGCAACCACGGAGCACTGGAACTCATCGCGCGGATCTCCACCGTTGATCTGAATGATGGGGCGGTTGCCGGCGGCGAGATGACCAATCTCAGCGTCGGCATGAACTGGTATCTCACTCGAGCCACCCGCTTGATGTTCAACTATGTATATTCCGACGTGAACGACGGCTTCAACGACGGCCTCGGCCACGCCAACATCTTCATGATCCGCTACCAGTTCAACCCGGGTTACTCGTGGCCCCAGCTCAATCCCAAAAAGTTCCGAAAATTCTGGTAATCGCTGAGGGCCCCGATTGCCAAACCTGATCCTGGCCCAGCCGTTTTCATTCTGTCGAGAAGGAGACCGAAGATGACAGACCAGACCGCCGCATTCTCCGTCAGCCCCGCGGGTGAGTCGTTCCCACTGCCGTTGGCCGACGACTATGACGCCGAGTTCCAGCGGGTAAAGGATCTCGCGGATACAGCTCGGGCGGAGGGCAAGGAGATCGTCGTGGTGATGGGGGTCGGGTTCGTGGGTGCGGTGATGGCCGCCATCGTCGCCGATGCCCGGGACAAGAAGGGGGAACCCTCGAAGTTTGTCATCGGCTGCCAGCGTCCCAGCACCCGCAGCTACTGGAAAATCCCGCTGCTGAATCGCGGGGAGGCGCCGGTGAAGGCCGAGGACCCCGAGGTGGACGTGCTGATCACGCGGTGCGTCACTGAGATCAAAACCCTGATCGCCACCTACAACAACGATTGCCTGAAACTGGCGGATTGTGTGGTGGTGGATGTCCAGTGCGACTACCAGAAACAGGATCTGGGCCAGATGAAGACCGGTGAGACCGACATGATCGCCCTGGAAGCGACCATGAGGACCATCGGGCAGAAGATCCCACCGGAGTGCCTGACGCTCATCGAGACCACCGTGGCGCCAGGCACCACCGAGTTCGTGGCCTGGCCCATTCTGAAGAAGGCCTTTGCCAAGCGGAACATCGACTCTGAACCGGTATTGGCTCACAGTTTTGAGCGGGTGATGCCGGGCCGCGAATACGTGTCCAGCATCAGGGACTTCTGGCGGGTCTGTGCCGGCTGCAACGAGGAAGCCACCCGGCGGGTGGAGACGTTTCTGCACCAGGTTCTGAACACCGACGATTTCCCGCTGACCGTGATGGACCGGCCCATCGAGTCGGAGACCACCAAGATCGTGGAAAACTCCTACCGGGCGACGATCCTGGCCTTTCTCAACGAGTGGAGCCTGTTCTCGGAACGCAACGGCGTGGACCTGGTCAAGGTGATCAACGCGATCAAAATGCGCCCGACCCACAGCAACATGATCTTTCCCGGTCCGGGCATCGGCGGCTATTGCCTGCCCAAGGACGGCGGCCTGGGCTACTGGGCCTACCGCCACATCCTCGGGTTCGAGGATGGCGACAGTGTGTTCAAGCTGACACCGACGGCCATCGACATCAACGACACCCGCGGTCTGCACGTGGCCGAACTGGTCCGGGATGCCCTGCGCAACATGGGTCGCTACATCGCGGGGGCGGACGTGGTGATCTGCGGCGCCAGCTACCGGCAGGACGTGGGTGACACACGATACAGCGGCAGCGAACTGGTGGTGCGGAAGCTGACCGAGATGGGGGCGGATATCCGGGTGCACGATCCCTATGTCGAGCACTGGTATGAGCTGGAAAACCAGGATGTCTACCCGTCCGCCGGTCATTCCTGGAGCCGGTTCTTCCGCAACCAGGACGGGCTGGCGGATATCCGGATCAACAAGGACCTGCCGTCGGTGCTGGCCGGCGCGGAAGCGGTTATCCTGGCCGTTCCCCACGAACCCTATCTGGCGCTGGAACCGGATGATGTGGTCCGCCATGCCGGCAAGCCCCTGGCGGTGATCGACTGCTTCGGCATCCTCTCCGACGAACAGATCCGGCGCTATTTCGAGTTGGGCTGTGAGGTAAAAGCCCTGGGGCGGGGGCACATTCAACGGATCAAGAAAGAGGTGCGCAGGTCCAATCCCTGATCCCAACAGCACTCACCCACTGTCCGTTGATCAGGGCAAAATCCCGGTAACCACGCAACTGCTGGTGATAACGTCGATATATTTCAACAGGTGCCAGAGTGACAGGGGGCTCTTCCGTCTGCCCATCACCCCGTGAGGGGCAAGGCGAGGTGCAAGCGGTTCGTGAATAAGAATATGGGAGCGACTGTCATTTTCCTCGTGGTCCTCGTGCTCCAGGGTTTTCTCTCTTCAGCTCTGGCCGGGGATTCGGTACCGGTTGACCAGCAGGACCGGTTGATGGCTGGAGAGATCCTGGTGGAGGTGGTTGATCCGGAATCCATGGTCTACCGGGGAAGAGGACTGGTGCAGGCGCCGTGGCAACGAGTCTGGCAGGGTTTGACCGAGGAGAAACTGTTCACTCGAATCTTCCACGAGAACAGCGGAGCCGTCCTCAGCGAACAGGGCGCGGGGTATGACGTGTACTGTTTTCACAACCGCTTTTTCCTGATGACCTTCGACTATTGCCTGCGGCGCGAGCTGGACCGCGATACGCGGCGGATCAGTTGGCGTCTCACCGAGGGAGACTTCGAGGAAATGGAGGGGACGTGGGAACTCCAGCCGGTGGATGACGGACGGATGACAATGGTTTCATTCACCAGCCGGGTGATAATCGGCTCCTGGATTCCCGAATCCTGGGTGGCCCGAACCACCCGCAAACGGATTCCGCGGACCCTCACCGCCATCCGCCTCTGGGGTGAAACCGGTCGATTCCTGCCTGAAGAGTGATCACACCCCGGTCCCGGTGACTCTCCGTTTCCAGTTGGTGTATCATCACGGCACATATTTAATACATGCTACCTGGAGGAGAGACACCATGAGACGGCGGCATTCCATCCTGACGAGTCTTCTTATTCTGCTGGGCCTGGTGGTCGCGGCCGAAGTCCCGGCCTACCCTGGATCAACGGCCTTCTTTTCCGACGTGACCGACGACGTGGGCCTCACCGATGTGATCGGCTACCGTCTCAATATCGCCGACCTCAACGGCGACGGCTATCCCGATATCTTCGCCCACCTGCCGCTGACTCACGGGACCGGAGACGTGCTGAACAAGGAGTTCATCTATCTCAACATGCCGGGCAGCGAACCGGGCAGCCGGGAGTTTGTCGACTTCACCGAAGAATCGGGCATCAGGGCCAACCGGCAGGGAACCACCGACGGACGGCACACCGACTCGGGCATCTTCGCTGACGTGGACAACGACGGGGACCTGGACATCTTCACCCTGGTCTACCTCCACGACAACTACTCGCTGAACGAAGGCACCAACGATCTGATGCTCAACGACGGTGACGCCCACTTCACCCTGGCGCCCAACTCCCCCTTCCACACAGAACAGATCTGGAACACCGCCGGCGCGGTGTTTCTCGACTACAACAACGACGGCAACATCGACCTCTTCATCGGCAACTGGTACCATGTCAGCGGCATGTCCAGGGACCACCTCTACATGGGTCACGGGGACGGGAGCTTCACCAGGGTCTCGGTGGAGGCGGGCTTTGACGAAACCCGCACCGCCATCTACGGTGTGGCCGCCTGCGACTGGAACAACGACGGGTTCACCGACATCTTCGCACCGAGCTACAGCCACACCCGGGTTCAAGCCCGGTCGCGGCACTGGCGAAACAACGGTGACGGCACCTTCACCGAGGTGCAGGAGGATACCAACTACACCCAGTACACCGGTTACCAGTCGGGCCGGGCCTCCTTCGGCTGCATGCCCGCCGACTTCGACAACGATGGCGACATCGACCTCTTCGAGATCCTGACCCACGGCCGGGGCGACGGCACCAGCGGCGTGCACTCCACGGTGCTGGTCAACGAGAACGATGTCTTCAACTGGGACTTCGCCGCGGTGGACGGCAGGTCCGATGAAGATCCGGACACCTCGCACCACGGCGACCACTACGCCAGCTGGTTCGATATCGACAACGACGGGCTCTACGACTTCGTCCTCACCGAATCGGCCTACGACAACAACCGCATCTACCTCTTCAAGCAGGCGCCGGACCACACCTTCTCGCCGGTGACGGTGAAATCGGGGATCAACGACATCAACATCGAAGACCTGGCGGTGCACAACGCCATGGCTTTCGACTACGACCGCGACGGCGACGAGGACCTGCTGGTGGGGATCGGCACCGCCACCGACGGCATGCGGCTTTTCCGCAACGACATCGGATTGGACAACAACTGGATCAACATCACCCTGGAAGGAAGAGGCGAACCGGGGTTCAGCAACCGCAGCGCCATCGGCGCCCGGGTGAGCGTCACCGCCGGGGCTACCACCTGGACCCGTGAGGTCTATGCCGGCAACGGCCACCACGGGCCCCAGGTGCCCTTCTGCCTCTCCTTCGGACTGGGCCAGGAGACCATGGTGGACCGGGTGGAAATCCGCTGGCCCAACGCCAGCCTCTCGCGGACGGTGCTGACCGATGTGCCGATCAACTCCTTCATCACCGTTGACGAGTGGGATGACGAACCGACCATCATCACCGGCCCCGGCCCCTCCCCGGCCAACCCACCGGAGGTGCGGGTCTATACAACCAGCAACACCGAATCCCCGTTCTTCTCTTTCACTGCCTATGGCGCCAGTCAATACGGGGTGAATGTCTGTTCGGGCCAGTTGGACGGCACCGGCTATCCCGAGATCGTCACCGGCGCCGGCCCCGGCGCGGTGTTCGGGCCCCACGTCCGCGCCTGGAGCATTGCCGGAATCGCCAATTCTCAAGTGAACTTCCTGGCCTACGGCACG
>CBESOE010000209.1:0-6183 GCA_965531145.1 uncultured bacterium
CCGGATCAACCGTTCGGATGTCGGTGAGGGATATGACCGGGTATTCTGCAAAGGTCTGTCTGAAGTGCGTGTAGTTCATTGTATTTCGTGTGTATGTTAAAAATAACACCAATACGAAATATAATGAACTCGCGGATTCTTGTCAAGGAGATAGTTGGGGTTGCCTAGCTGCTCTCGTAGCGGATCTGCATCCGCCGGATGGCCAGGGCGCAGAACACCAGCGAGATGGCGGCCAGGGCCAGCAGGCCGGGGACAGCCACCCAGATGGGCGAGGGATCGACGATCAGGGCAAAGGGCCCCTTGTCGATGGAGATGGGCATCAGCGACTCGAGGTAGTGGACCACGCTGATCTTCTTCAGCAGCTCGGGGAGGAAGAAGTTGATCCACTCCCAGCCGAAGAAGAGCCCCGCCGGGATCACCGGGTTCTTGAAGAACAGGGCCAGGGCCATGAAGATGGCGCCGTAGCCCACACAGGCCAGCCAGGTGGCGCCCATGTAGCCCAGCAGGTGGTTCATCCCCGGCCCGTCCAGCATGAAATCCATGGCTTCGCGCTGGCCGTGGGGCACCAGCAGCAGGGCGTAGGAGAGCAGCACCATGACGCTGAAGACGATGATGGTGGTCAGCAGTCCGGAGATGAACTTGCCCAGCACCAGCACCTCCCGGCGCATCGGTGTCAGGAAGTAGTAGTGCAGGGTCTGGTCCGCCATCTCGCTGCGGAACAGCTCGGTGAACACGGCCAGGCAGCCGAAGAAGACGACAAAGCGGGCGATGAAGGTCTGGAAGACCACGGCGTAGAAGAGGCTGCCCACCCCGAGGTCCCCGGCGATATCTTCGTGGGGGAAGAGCGCCCGGATCAGCATCAGCACTACCGGCAGGGCGGCCAGCAGGAAGAGGACAAAGACCCGCGAGCGGAGGAAGTTGCGCTGCAGCTCGTAGGGGATCAGGGTGGTCAGCTGGTCGATGCGCAGCTCCGTAGAACCGGGGGGCGCCTGCGGCCGGATCGGCTTGAGGCCTTTTTTCTTCTCGCTCATGAGCCGCCCTCCTCGTAACCCACCAGGTACTGGTAGACCGCGTGCACGTCCTCGTCAGCCGGGGTCACCGTCTCGATGGTCACCCGGTCCTCCATCACGATGCGGTTCAGCGCCAGGTAGAAGCCGGCGGCGTCGCGGGTGCTCACCAGCAGGCCGCCCCGGTCGTCGTGCATCTTGATCTCCACCACGTGGTCCTGCTGCAGCACCTTGGCCGCCAGCTCGGCCGCATGATCGCAGCGGATCAGGATCTGCATCGGGTGGGTCTCGATCTCGTCGCGCAGGCCGCGGATATCGCCCTCGGCCACCACGTAGCCCTGGTTGAGGATCACCACGTGGTCCGAGATCTGGTCCACCTCGTGGAGGATGTGGCTGGAGATGATCAGGTGCCGCCCCTCGGCGGCCAGCTCGCGGAAGAGGTCGATGATCTCGGCCCGCACCATGGGGTCCAGGCCGTTCAGCGGCTCGTCGAGGATCATCATCTCCGGGTGGTGGCAGATCGACTGGGCCAGCTTGATCCGCTGGCGCATCCCCTTGCTGTACCCGGCGATTTTCCGTCCGGCGGCATCGGTGAGCCGCACCCGTTCCAGCGCCTGGTTGGCCAGCCGTTGCGCATCTTTTCTGTGGAAGCCGTGCAGGCCGAGGTAGGCCGTCAGGAACCGATCGCCGGTCATCCCCCGGGGGAAACTGTCGAACTGGGTGCAGTAGCCCACCCGGCGAAACAGGGTTTCCGGATCGGAGTCGAGTTGGCCGGGGTAGGTCACCGAACCGCGGGTGGGACGGATCAGACCGGTCATCAGGTTCATCAGGGTGGTCTTGCCCGAACCGTTGGGGCCTACCAGGCTGGTGATCCCGGGGGGGATGTTGAGGTTCACCTGGTTCACCCCCAGCACTTCGCCGTAGAACTTGGAGATGTCCTTGAGGGTGATCAGACGCCCGTTGTCCCGCAGTTCGTTCATCCGCGCACCACCTCGTAGGCCTGGATTTTGCTGGCCAGCAGGCGGAGCGACACCGCACAGGCCACTGTGAGCGTGAGCCAGCCGGCCCAGATGGGCGGGAAGTGGGCGTGGGGCGGTATCGCCACGCCCAGCAGTCCGGAGTTGACCAGCCAGGCCATGCCCATGATGTTCAGGGCCTGCCCCCAGACCAGGCCCATGCCCTCGGCGATGATCGAGCCGAAAATGGAGAAGATGAAGAAGATGCTGAAGAAGAGCAGCCGGGCCATGGTCTTCCGTTTCACCGTGGCCGAGACGGCCAGGGCGATGAGCGAGATGGTCAGGATCCAGGCGGCCTGGCCGATGAGAATCCCCGCTCCGATACGCAGGTTGTCACCGAACCAGCCGTTGCCGGCCAGGTAGCTCTGCATGAAGAAGATCAGCAGTTGCGGGATCCAGGTGACCGGCGAGAGCAGGATCACCAGTACCGACAGCTTGCCCAGCACATACTCGCCGCGGCCCAGGGGCCGGGCGAAGTAGAGCGGCAGCCCCCGGTTCACCAGGTCGCTGGAGATCAGCGGCGGCCCGGCCACCAGCACCAGGGCAAAGCAGAACCCGCCCTGGATCGAGATGAAGCGGAGGAAGAACTCCCCTGATATCGGGCCCAGGTCGCCGGGAGTCATATGAAAATATTCGAGGATTCGCAGGTTGTGGCGGATGTAGATCAGGGCCGCCTGGACAACGCTGGGCACCAGGCTGATCAGGTAGAGCGAGAGAAAGAGCCGCGATTTGAAAATCTGCGGCAAGGCGTAAAAGGGCAGGACGAGAAAGCGCCGCCAGCCCGGGGTCAGCTGCCCGCTGTAGCTTTTGAATGAACGCTCATGCACGGTCATCGGTGCCGTTCTCCAGTGCCTTGAGGAAGATGTCCTGCAGCGAATCCTTGCGGTGGTCCAGACGGCGGATCTGCACCCGGTGTTCGTCGGCCAGCCGGTAGAGGTCGCGGATCTCCACCCCGTCGGGCAGTACCAGCTTGATCCTGCCGTTGCCGCTGCCCGCCCACTGGCAGCCGAGGCCGCTCACCGCCTCGCTGAAGGGGCCCTTGTCGCCGAGGATCTCCAGGTTGAGAAAGCGCTTGTTGGCCTTGCGCTCGTCGGCCAGGTTGCAGAAGGCGGCCAGCTTGCCGTGGTTGAGCACCATCACCTCTTCGCAGCACTCCTCCACGTCGCGCAGCAGGTGGGAGGAAAGGATGATGTTCATGGTGCCGCTGTCACGAATCTCCTGGATCAGCCGGATCATCTTCAACCGGGCCGGCGGGTCGAGGCCGTTGGTCGGTTCGTCCATGATCAGCAGGCGCGGGGAGTGGATGATCGCCTGGGCCAGCTTGATCCGCTGGCGCATGCCCAGGGAAAAGGTCTCGATGTTGCGGTAGCGGGCCTCGCCCAGACCGACGTAAAACAGGGTCTCGTGGGCCCGTTCCAGGGCCGTCTTCGACGGCAGGCCGCTCAGTTCACCCATGAAACGCAGGAAGCGGACCGCGGAGAGGCCGGGAACAAAGGCGTCGATCTCCGGCATGTAGCCCACCATCCCGCGGATGGAGCGTGACCTGATGGACACATCCTCGCCGAAGACGCTGGCCGAGCCGGCGGTGGGCTTGAAGAAGCCGAGCAGGACGCGGATCAGGGTGGTCTTGCCGGCACCGTTGGGGCCGAGGAGGCCGATGCTCTGGCCGGTGATGGAGATCTGGAGGTTGTCGAGAATCGACCGTCCGGCCAATTTCAACCCCAGCCCTTTCAGCTCCACCACTGTGCTCATCCGCCATCCTTTTATAAAACGGCCCCACCGCCGCTGGGGCGATGAGGCCGCTGTCCGTTGTCCGTCATTCTATCTTACGCAATCCGCACCAAAAAAGGTGCGGAAAACAATCAGTTCATCAGGTTGTGCCGCATGTTCATCAGCGAGTGCAGGGAGAGCAGGCTGCCCAGCCGGCTGCCGAGAATCGATCCCTGGTCCACGTTGACCATGGAGATCTGATCATCCTCGCCGTAGATGCAGGTCAGGCTGGGGGCGATTGTGCCGCTCTCCAGCACCTGCTGGACATCCTCTTCCTGGCCGGCGCTGAGCTTCTGGGTGACCCCGGAAGGCGCGTTGCGCAGCAGCGGGTCCAGCAGCGAACCGAGGTTCTGGTAGATCAGCGCCGAGACATCCACCCGCCCGTCCGGCGGCAGCAGCTTGTTGAACTCGCTGGAACGGGTGAGGGTGATCCCCGAAGCCCGGTAGTCGATGGCCCGGTCGAGCAATGCCGCCTGGGATCCGGCCAGCAGGTAGCCCTCGTGGAAGGTGTAGTAGAACGGCGCGTCAAAGGACTCGGAACTGACGTGGTAGTAGGTGCGTCCTCCCGTCCCTCCTTCGGCCTCGAGGAAGATGCCGGGGCGACCGCTCTCCAGGGCCAGGCTGTTCGCCTGCGCCACCATGTTCTCGATGGTCCGCTGCAGGCCGTCGGGATCGTAGACCTCCACCACCACCTTCCAGGCCGGCACCGGCAGCACCGGGCCGTCCAGGGCCATGGCGAACTCGCCGCCCAGGGTCGAGGCCAGATCGTGGACCAGGTCGATGTTCAGCTCGGTCTGGACCTGGTCCAACGACTCCCGGAAACCGTCGTTGGTTGCGGACAGTGATGTGAACAGCTCCTCCAGCAGCTCGGCCGGGTTGCGCACCAGGAAGGCGGCGGCGCCGGTGGCTTCGGGGGAGATGAAATCGAGGGCGCCCATGGGGGCCGGTTTGGCCAGCCAGGAGGCCACGCCTTGGCGCTCGCGGGAGAAGCTCAGTTCGGCGTTGGTCACGTTGATCCCGCCGATGGTCTTGCGTTCGAACACCAGGTGGTCGGCGTCGTTGAGGCCCAGGGCCTCCATGGTCTGGTTGCCGTGCATCTCCTGGTGACCCTGTACCATGCTGGCCACGTCGGCGCCGAAGACGATCTGGGTACCGCCGCCGTAGACCGCGGCCAGTCGGTTGTGGAACGAGGATCCGGCAAAGGCCGTCCCGGCCGGGATCCCTTCGGCCATCCGCTGCAGCGCGTCGACGTGCGGTGAGACCACCAGCAGGTCGCCGGTGATCCAGAAGAGCAGTTCTTCCACACCCTCTGCTGAAGGATCGAGGGTCATGGGGTCGTCGACGATATAAAGGCCATGCCCCGGATCGGCGTTGGCGTTGATTGCCGCCAGTTCGTCGCCCAGAATGGTGCGGAAGCTCTCGGGGTTGTTCAGGGTGGCCAGTAGCACCAGCCCCTCCATCTCACCGTCGGGCCCCTGCTGCAGGGTGACCACGATCTCCGGACCCAGCTCCTCGCCCAACATCCGCACTTTCTCCATGGCGGTGGCGATGTGCGGCTCCATTCCCTTGGCGGCCACGTTCTCGCTCCACCACTGGTTGAGCACCTCGCTGGTCTGCACCCGCTCCAGCAGCACCTGGTGGGCCTCGTTGATCGTATCGCTGAGATTGGGCATGGCGAGGTAGATCACCGAGCCGGCCGGAGCGCTGTCCAGCAGCCGGGTGTCGTGACGCAGCCCGGGGACCGGCAGCCGCTCTGCCATCTCGCGCTGCAGCCCGGCAAACTCGCTGAGCAGGGCCAGGTGCTGGTCCATGTCCCGGCTCCAGGCGATGTCCGCTTCCACCGGGATGGGGGCCAGTCCGGCCCGGGTGGTCACCTGGTCGCCGGCGTGGAGCACCTCGTTCCCCACGTCGCTGTCCACGTTGACTTCGCCCTCGATCACCGAGACCCTCGAACCTCGGGCACCGTGGGTCACCGAGAAGACGGTGCCGGTGACTGCCACCTGGCACTCGTTTGTCTCCACGTAGAGGTGGCCCGAGCCCTGGTCGCTGGCCTGGACGATGATGCTGCCGCGGCGCAGGTGGATCGTGCTATCCGATCCGCGTTCGGATACGTAGAGCTCGGAGCGCTCATTCATCTCCACCCGTGAGCCGTCGGCCAGGGTGAGCAGCGCGCCCGAGTGCCGGGCGGTGCGCACGGCTCCGCCGTCCTGCACTACGCTGCCCGCTGTCACCGTGGAGGTGTTCTCTTCGGTCACCCGGAGCAGCGAACCGTCCACCTCGGCCACCTGGAGCATCCCGCCGCTGGCGGGGAGGAAGAGGCTGTAGTTGAGGGCCATGGTGATGACCAGGCCAACGAAGACCGCTGCCGCGGCCAGGGTCCAGGCCATTCC
>CBESOE010000210.1:0-5958 GCA_965531145.1 uncultured bacterium
CGAGGGCCATCTCGAACTCCACCACCCCGTCGAGGAACTCCACGTCCTTCAATACTGCGCTGCCGGCCAGGGCCTGGCGTCCCAGATGCTCCACCACCTGTGCACCAGAGAGGTCCCAGTGCTGCTCGTCAAAGGGAATGATCTCCCCCGCGGTCACGGTGGCGACCGGAGAAGCCAGCAGGATGGTCAGGATCAGGGTGAATAGTGCCGGGGCAAGGGATGAAGTCCGTTTCATGGCGCTGCTCCTTAATAGATAGAGTCCTCTATTATTAACGGAGCAAACCTTTTTCGGTTCGGACGCGGTTTTGCCCTCGCTCTTTCTATGGTGGCGGGGCAAAGTTATTCGCCCCCGGGCTGCGGACCATGAACATCGCGAAGCGTTTGCCACTTCAGCCTGTCAATATTCTGACGATCTTGTAGTGTTCCACCCACTGGTCAAAGTAGATGTTGGGATCATTGGCTGCGGTTATAACTCGTCAAGGCTGTCAATAGTTTTTGCTCTTTCCCCTTGACGCCGGCTCGATGAAGGCCTTGTACGGGCTGTTGATGATCTTCAACAAGTAGCAGGAGTACGCACCGGATTCTGCGGGTGCTCGTCAGGCTTTCCCCCTGCGGCCGGACATCCGCGCATCGACCGAATATGTGCCGGGGCCGATGAGCAAAAGACTGAAGAAGAGGATGGCCGCCTCCAGCGCATGGGAATACGTGGTGAACGGATCGCCACCACTGACATGCATCAGTGTGGCCACGGCCATGGTGCAAAAGAGAAAGAAGCACGCCGGACGAGTAAACAGGCCGAGCACCAGGAACAGACCGCCGAGAAATTCAGAGAGAGCCGCCAGCAAACCCATGAAGGTGGGTGCAAAGGTGAAGCCGGTGAAGGACAATGCGCCGCCGAGCTTTGCCCACACTTCCGGTCCGGCAGCCAGCTTGGGAAAGCCATGGCACATGAACATGATTCCAATGCCCAGCCTCAATATGAAGAGACCTGCATCACGATGCTTGTTCAGTCCGTGAAAAATCATAATCATCCTCCATGGTGAGTTGTTCCACGACGCCGGAGATTCAGACAATCGGCGATTCTCTATCCATCTTCGGCCTTCCGGGACCCTGGACCTTCTTTTTCTGCTCCTCAATCAACTGGTTAACGTCGTCCAGTGGAGGCACCTCCACCGCCGGAGGCACGTCCACCGTCAGGGAAACCTCCTCATGCGGGGGTGCCGGCCGGAGGGATCGTATGGTCGCCGGCGCACTGTAAAACATCACCACCGCGGCAACGATCAGCCCGACCACGGATGCAATGGTGCGATTGATCTTTCTTGCCCGGCGCCAGGGGAACCGTTCCTCAAGGTCGAACCTCGTGGCCCATCTGGTAAGCGACAGGATTATAAGACACACGGCATAACCGGCGAGCCAGGACATGACAGTGAGCAGGATCAACGACATGATGGTCATGAATGTGTTCATTTCTATCTGCTCTCGGAACCTGGGCTTACATTTTGACAGAGAACGCTACCATGAAGATCGCCGGACGTATTAAAATTATATCATTGCAATGGAGAGACACGAGAACTCAATAACAGGCGGTTGGCAGGTGCCGTCTCACAGGGAGAAGCAATACAAATGAAAATCATGATCAGCTTTGTGGCCGGTATGGCTGCCGGAATGATTCTGGCCGGGCTCATCGGTTGGGCGGTGATGCCGGGACTGATGCTCGAGGAGCGGCAGAGCCCCCTCAGCGTGGACGATACCGTCGAAAAAATCAGCGCCAACGCGGAGTCGATGGATTGGGTGGTGTCCGATATCAAAAAGCTGCACAAGTCGGTGAAGAAACATGGCGGCGGCGAGCTGCCCCCGGTGGTCCTGGTCAACCTCTGCCAGCCCCACCATGCCTTCAAGATCCTCAACGAGGACGGAAACAAAAAAGTCTCGGTGTTCATGCCCTGCACCATCAGCGTCTACCAGAAGAGTGACGGCAAGACCTATATCAGCAGTATGAATGCCGGCCTGCTGGGCAGGATGTTCGGCGGGACGGTGGCCGAGGTGATGGGCGGTGCTGTTGCGGAGGACCAGCAGAAGTTCATCGCATTTGCCCGGTAGTTGGAAGAAACTGCTCCTTCGGTTCTTGGAGCATCTGCCATCCAGGGGGACGACAATGAGTGATCTTCACCGGCGGGAATTTCTGGTCATGGGGGCGCTGGCCGCGGAGTTGGCCCGGGCGTTCACTGCGGCTCTCAGTGTCGGGTAAGGTCTAATCCCCGTGGGGTTCCAGTTCGGGCAGGGGTTCGCCGTCACGTACATAGCGGTGGAGCCAGTCCCTGACCAGCCGGTAGACCTCGTCCCGGTGCTCGGTGAGACCGTGATCGCCCCCCTCGAGAAAGACGAAGCGGAAGGGGTGCTTGCTCTCAAAGAGGGCGTCGGCCATCCGTAATCCTTCGGTGGGGTGGACCCGCCAGTCGGCGCTGCCGTGAAGCAGCAGGATCGGGGTGGTCTTGCAGAGTTTCTCCGGCCAAAGCACGGGCGAGCGGGCGGCCAGAGCCTCCTCCTTGTTCTGCCAATAGTCGGGCACCAGCTCCGAGTAGACGTGGGTCTCCATCTCGGGCCGCTCCTCGATGCCCGAGATGCTGTCGGCTACGCCGGCGCCCACAACGGCGGCGGCCAGACGGTCAGTGCGGGTCAGGGCGAGATAGGTCATCAGGCCGCCGCGGCTCCAGCCGAACATGCCGATCCGTGAGGGATCGGCCTCCTCACCAAGCGACTCCAGCAGCGGGATCAGGTTCAGTATGTCGTTGACCTCCGCGCCGCCAAATTCTTCCACGCCTTCGCCGCCCGCGTTTCCACGATACTGGCTGGCCACCACCACGTAGCCCCAGCTGGCGATTCGGGCCAGCCGGCGGGCCACCCGCGTGGGAGAGTTGGCGCCGAACTCACGGTTGCCGCCGCGGTTGTAAATCACGCAGGGGTGAGGCCCCGGCGCGCGGGGGACCACCAAATGCCCTGTGACCCGCAGGCCGTCACTGATGTAACTGATGTCGAACATCTCCACCTGGTGGAGATAGGCGAACGCCTCCAGCGGACTGCCCTTTTCGTCGAGGAGTTCGGCCGGGATGTCCATCTCGCTGCGGCTGAGCA
This sequence comes from uncultured bacterium, assembly GCA_965531145.1. Classification (GTDB taxonomy): domain Bacteria; phylum Acidobacteriota; class JAQAZP01; order JAQAZP01; family JAQAZP01; genus JAQAZP01. The sequence goes on from CBESOE010000210.1 coordinate 3,133, forward strand.
ATTGGCCGTCGACAAGCCGGGGCGGGACCAGCAGGTCGTCCCGCTCCAGGAGCTCCCCGGCACGGCAGACGGTACGGATGTCCTTCAGGTTGGCGATGTCGAGACGGGGGTCCGAACCAAGCAGCAGCAGATCCGCTCGCTTGCCTTCAGCCACTTCACCTATCTCGGTCCAGCCGAAGGTTGCTGCGTAGTTGCTGGTGGCCGCGGCCAGGGCCTGGCGCGGTGAGTGCCCGATGCGGCAGAGCGCTTCCAGCTCGTGGTGCAGGGAGATGCCGGGCATGGTGCCCCAGACGTCGGCGCCGCTGCCGGCCAGGTAGTGACAGCCGGCCTCGAAGTAGGCCCGGTCCAGGTCCAGTTCGGCCAGGGCCAGCGCGCGATAGGATGCGGCCTCCTCCGGGGTGTAGGTGTGCTCCCCGGTGGTGCGGTCGGCCGGCCAGTGGATGTCACGGGGGTCGAGCAGCCCCGCGGCCGGTTCGAGCCAGGGATTGGCGTGCCCCGGACGGTCCAGGTAGCCCAGGCTGAAGGTGGGGAGCAGGGCCGCTCCGGCCTCGGCCAGGCGGCCACCGTAGGCGGCAGCCCCGGCCTTGTCCTGTGCCAGTTCGGAGAGCAGTTTGTAATACTGCCACTTGGCGCTGCCCAGGTCGTTGCTGAAAGGCTCCGCGTCCACCCCCCGGCGCAACTCTTCCGGCGCCAGGTCGAGGGAGTAGCGGCTGCTGTGGACGAAGGCGTCCACTCCCATCCGGGCGGCCTCGGTGTAGGTTGTCCGTGCCAGCTCGCCGATGGTGGCCATGCCCAGTGAAGCGGCGCGGCCGACCAGGGCGGCCATCTGGTCCGGGGCGATGCGATACATCAGCAGCACCACGTCCATCCCCCGGCGGTGTTCCTCTTCCAGGTCCCCCAGCAACTCGGGCAGCGATCCAGCTTCGTAGCCCACTTCTCCCAGGCGGTAGATATGCGGGGAGGGGTCGGAGTCAAGGTCCAACGGGCCGCGGCGCGTGCTCTCCACACCGAGGATCGAGGTGACCCCCATGGCGAGATAGGCATTGGCCTGACCCTGGTGGTTGAGGGCAGCAAAGCCGTCCACCAGCCCCGGGACGATGAACCCCCCTTCGCAGTCCACCAACCGGGCACCCGGTGGGACGGGAAGATTGGCTGCCGGCCCAACGCCGACGATGGTGTCACCCTTGAGCAGGACCACGGCATTTTCGATATCTTCGATGGACCTGCCCCAATCCGAGACATCGATCACCGTACAGTTTCGCAGGGCGGTGATCTCCGTTGAGGGGCCATTGGCTCCGGTGGCCCACGTGATTGGAGCCACCAGGAAGAGGAGCGTCAGCGTTGCGAGGAGAATCGGGATCGCTCGAAGCTGCCGTTTTATCGATCTGGTCATGGCACCTTTCCCCTGGTCGATTGAAGACGTCACACACGCGACGCAATCACTGCGATTGACGGGCCATTCTCGTGAAGGGGTTCATCGAACCAGACCCGGAAGATCTCAAAACCGAAGAATTTGAGGCAGCGGAAGAGATCATCCTTGGTCATCCAGCTGCTCTTTGTCCCGCTTGCTCCGCAAAACGTGCCCGTACCGGCCGACTCAAGATAGTTCCGTGTGCAGATCGAGTAGTCGAAACCCTGATGGTTAACGGCAATTGGTTTGGAGAAACGGCGTGACAACTGCTGGTTTGCCTCGATGATCTCTGCGTCGTAGTAGTGGGTCCAGAGAAAGAGATACTGATCGCAGTGTTTGGCGATCAGTGAAATCAGTTCGGCAGGGTTGATCATGTGATACAGAACACCACTGGCGATGCATGCATCGAAATGAGGCGACCGGTCATCGCGAAGGTATTCGATAAAATCACCGCAGAGGAACCGCACGCGGCTGAGATCGAGCAGTTCTTTGGTCACCAGGCATTTGAGGAATGCCCTGGTGTCGGACTCCACCGCGGTAATGCTCTTCGCCCCGCTTGCTTCCAGAAGATGGGAGTGCATCCCTTCCAGGGGCCCCAGCTCGAGTACGGTCTTCCCTTCAAGGCCGCCTGTTTCATTGATAAACCAATGAATCCTCTCGTCGCTGAACAATTCGATCTGCCCGGCGACCGTTGCGCCAAGGGTGTCGGGGAATTTTGAGATCCAATCGCCATAGAAGATGTTGATGGCGTTTTGCGGGCTCGGCGGTGAGTTTGCGTAGCGAGACCCACTGATGTTGCGCGCGAGGACCCGAAAGTGCAGACCCTTGAGATACTCGGTGATATTGAGGATCGTTTTTTTCATCACGAGAATCCTTCAGGGGTGTCCTTCACTCCACCACGAACGATTGCCGTCCCCAGCCGCATTTGTTTTCCCGGTATCCCGTCCGCGCCTCGATCTCCTTGTCGGAGAATTTGTTCACCACCTCCGAAGCCTGGTGTCCAGTGAGGATCTGTGTTTCACTTAGCCATATGCGTATGACACCAGGAGACAGGCCCGCGCTGACAAAGGGCTGTAGACGACGAGCAGGTTCTCGAACGCAGTGCCGCTCTTCAGCCGGAGTGTTGGCGGCCGCCCAAAAGCCACCCAGGCTTCCAGGCCTTCCGCACCCTCATGTTCGAAGAATGCCGGCGAAGCCTCGGTAAGGCGAGTCAGGACGGCACGGTGGTCCGGGTTGCCCTGATCAATCATCTCAAGGCCGAGACGGTCAACAAATTGTGCTATTTCTTCAGGTCTCACATCAAATTCGCATCGGCCATCCCGTGTCGCACCGATCATCGAACACTTCTCTGGGACACGGCCGTGGAGATCGCATTGAGCCAACAAGGATGCGATATCTTCCTTCAATGCGGAACG
>CBESOE010000211.1:0-5933 GCA_965531145.1 uncultured bacterium
TGCTGTTCACCGGGAGCGGTGAGGGCGATGACAGCCCCGCCGCCGCCGGCGCCGGTGAGTTTGGCGCCCAGCACCCCGGCCTGCTCACGCAGCAGGGCAGTGGCCCGGTCAAGTTGTGGCGTGGAGACACCCAGTTGGGCCAACAATTCGTGGTTGCGGTTCATCAGCCGGCCGGTTTCCACCAGGTTGCCGGCACCGAGCAGCGTGCCCGCCTGGCTGGCAATCCCGCCGATTTCCTCCAATAGCCCCTTGACCCGCCCTTCGTCGCCGGCCAGGTTTCGGCTCACCATACGGACCAGCTCCAGGGTCGAACCGCCCGGTTCCACGATGCAGATCAGGCCCGACGGTGGTGTGGGGATCTCGATGGGCCGGATCTCCCGCGGTGGCCCCTTGCGGAACCAGAGGACGCTGTCGGCCAGCACGGTGGCGGCGTCCATGCCGCTGGGGTTGCCGTGAAAGATCGACTCCAACTGCTGCACTTCGTCGAACAGGGTCTCCTCACCGCCCTGGTGGCCGGTATAGCGGCGCAGGGCCTTGCAGACACCGGCGGAAAAGGCTGCCGACGAACCGAGGCCCATGCCCACCGGCAGGTCCGACTCCACTTCCAGGGCGATGGGTTCATTTTCCAGGTTATGGATCGACAGGCCCAGCTGCACCGCCCCGGAGAAGAGGTCGAAGCTCGATTCCGGCTCGGTTTCACCAAAATACTGCTTGAACCGGGGCCGGATCAGCCGCGGGCCTTGGGGATCGCGGCTCACCCTGATCCGCATGCCGATGTCGATGGGTGCGGCGATGCCGGGATGGCCGTAGACCGTGGCGTGTTCGCCGAAGAGGATCAGCTTGCCGGGAGCCGGCACTTCAAAGGGCAGGTTGTCATCTGTTCTGCTCTGCGCCACGGCGTCCATCTACGCTTCGTGCCATCCCTTGGCGGAGAGCCAGCGGAACAGCTCGCCGGTATAGACACGGGGCACCAGTTTCAGGGCGGCCAGGTTCCCGGCCCCGGTGAGCACCATGGCGTTCTTCAATTCGCGGATCACCCGGTCGATATACTGATCCGCGCCGTGGACACCCCCCCCGCGGTAGGCGAGGAATACCGAGCGGGCAAAGCCCACCAGGTCGGCCCCGGCGGCGATGGCACGGGCGGCGTCGAGACCGGTGAAGATTCCCCCGGCGCCGATGATGCAGGTGCCGGGCCGGCAGGTCCGGCGGGCGGCGATGATGCTGAAGGCGGTGGGGATGCCCCAATCGGCAAAGGTGCCGGCGATCTGCCTCGAGGAGTCGTCCACTTCGCGGTGCATCTCCACCTTGGTCCAGGAGGTGCCCCCGGCCCCGGCCACATCGATACAGGTAACCCCGACCCGGTCGAGCATGGCCAGGGTTTCCGGGCTCATACCGGCACCGGTCTCCTTGACCAGCACCTTGCCGGGGATGCGTTTCACCAGCTTCTCCAGGGCGTCGAGGATGCCGCTGAAGTGGCAGTCCCCCTCGGGTTGCACCAGTTCCTGGGCCGCGTTGAGATGGATGCAGATGGCGTCGGCCTCGATCTGTTCCTTGAGCCCGGCGATGGCGGCGGTGTCGTATTCCAGCAGCTGGGCCCCGCCGATGTTGGCCAGCAGCACCGACTCCGGGATGTGGCTGCGCACGGCGAAATCGGTGAGCGCCTCGGGGTGGTCGAGGATCACCCGCTGGCTGCCCACACCAAAGCCGATACCGTGCTCGGCAGCCACGGTGGCCAGATCGCGATTCATCGCCCCGGCCAGCTCGGTGCCGCCGGACATACTGGTGATCAACAGCGGGGCCTTGAGGCGACGGCCAAAGAATTCAACCGAGGTGTCCACCGAATCGAGGTCGATTTCGGGAAGCGCCTGGTGGAAGAGACGTACGTGTTCCAGCAGGGTGGTAGAGGCGTGGGCCACCGTCTCTTCGGCCACGATCCGCAGGTGATCGGCCTTCCTCGTCCTGATCTGGTCGTCCTTCGCCATTCTTTTTGTCCCTGAAACCGGCTCGATCCCCCAGCGGGCAGACGAACTTTTCCGCAATCCGATGTATCCGAAGAATGTTAATTCATATTTCCTGTCTGTCAAGGATTTCTTGTTTTAATGGGCCGATCCGCTGATTGACTGTGTGCCGTCGGTGGCTTATCCTTCAGATGTTATTTTTCCTCCCGATCTACAACGGGATCATATCGTTACGGTCCGGGTGCAGGGTGTGCGGCCCGCAGAGGAGAAGGACGATGACCCTCAAATCGTTTCTCGGCCTGGTGGACGAGCGTTCCCTGCTGACCCGGGTCTCCCGGCCGGTGGACGTGCGATACGAGCTGGCCGCCGTGGCGGGACAGCTGGGTGAAAAACCGGTGCTGTTCAGCGATGTGAAGGGACATTCGATGCCGGTGGCGGCCAATGTCTGTGCCAGCCGGGAACTGGTCTGTCTTGGTCTCGGTGTTTCCCCCGGCGATCTGGTACCGCGGATGATCGAGGCCATCGACAACCCCCGGGAGCCGGAGGTGGGAGAGGCTGAGGGATACGAGGAGCGGCCGACCGACCTCTCTCAGCTGCCCATCCTGACCTACTACCCCCAGGACGGCGGGCCATATATCGCTTCGGGGATCATCTTCTGCCGGGACCGGGAACTTGGGCTCAATGCCTCCTACCACCGGGCCATGGTCATCGGCGAGGACCGTCTGGCGCTCCGTATCCTGCCCCGGCACCTCCACGAATACATGAAGCGGGGTCTCACCGAGTTCGCCTTCTGCATCGGCAACACCATCCCGGTGCTGGTGGGGGCGGCCATGTCGGTGGAGCTGGACAAGAGCGAACTCGCCATTGCCAACGCCCTCAACCAGACGGAGGCGGTGAACCTGGCCGGTCACCTCATCCCGTCCAGCGAACTGGTGCTGATCTGCGAGTTCACCGGCGAGGAGGCTGACGAAGGGCCGTTCCTTGACCTCACCGAGACCTTCGATATTGTGCGGAAACAGCCGGTGGCCCGGGTAAAAAAAGTGTTTGCCCGGCCCGATTCGGTCTATCATGCCCTGTTGCCCGGCGGTCCGGAACACAAGATCCTGATGGGCATGCCGCGGGAGCCGACTATTTTCCGGGAGGTTTCGAAGTATGTCGATTGCCTCGACGTGCGGATAACCCCGGGTGGCTGTTCCTGGCTCCACGCTGCGGTGAAAATCCGCAAGCAGCAGGGCGACGACGGGCGGCGGGCCATCGAGGCCGCCTTTGCCGGGCACAGTTCGATGAAGCACGTCTTCGTGGTGGACGAGGACATCGACATCGATGATCCGCGGTCCCTGGAGTGGGCCATGGCAACACGTTTTCAGGGGCACCGTGACCTGGTGGTGCGGCAGGGAGAGAAGGGGTCATCGCTGGATCCCTCGGCAAATCCCGAAACCCGGGAGACCACCAAGCTCGGTTTCGACATGACCATCCCCGCCGGTGGGGCGCCGGAGAAATTTCTGCGGCCAGAACCCCCGGTGAAAGTTGATCTCAAGGATTACCTTAAGGACTAAACGCCCCATGGAACTGAACAGGGAACAACAAGGGCTGCTGGATGGCGAACAGGGGGAGGTGACCTCCCGCCTGATGCGCCTGCTGGTCAGCCTGGGTGAGATCTTCGGGGCCCGGCGGATGGTGGAGGTGGGATCGACCCAGGTCTCCGGGGTTTCCTACAAGTCCATCGGCGAACCGGGTCTGGAGTTTCTCGAGGACCTGGCCCGTGAAGGGGTGAAGGTCAGGGTGCCCACCAGCCTCAACCCGGCCGGCATGGACCTCCAGGGCTGGCGCGAACTGGGCATCCCCGAAGCCTTTGCCGTGAAGCAGCAGCAGATCATGGACGCCTTCCGCGCCATGGGGATCACCGCGCCGCCCACCTGCACGCCCTACCTCATCGGCAGCGTCCCCCAACCCGGCGAGCATGTGGCCTGGGCTGAGAGCTCGGCGGTGATCTTCGTCAACTCGGTGCTGGGGGCGAGAACCAACCGCGAGGGCGGCCCCTCGGCCCTGGCCGCGGCGGTCTGCGGCTGCACCCCCTGCCACGGCCTGCACCTGGAGGAAAACCGCCGGCCCACGGTGCAGGTGGATGTGGACGCCGAACTGAACTCCAATGCCGATTACGGCGCTCTCGGTTACGCCCTGGGCCGCAAGGTGCGCGGGGCCATCCCCTTTATCACCGGCATCGAAGGAGCGGGGAGGGACAATCTCAAGTCCCTGGGGGCGGCCATGGCGGCCAGCGGGGCGGTGGCCCTCTACCACGCGGCCGGAGTAACCCCCGAAGCGTCCACCGTGTCCACGGACGGACTGGAACGGATCAGGGTTGAACAGGGCGAGCTGGACGAGCTGGCCGCCGGCCTCGATGCCGGTGAGACACCGGACCTGGTGGTCACCGGCTGTCCCCACGCCTCGCTGGAGGAGGTGGCCTCGGTGGCCGAACAGGTCCGCGGCCGCACGCTCAGGGTGCCGGTCTGGATCTGCACCTCCCGGGTGATCAAGGAGCGGGCGGAGGGCAAGGGCTACCTGGCCGACATCGAGGCGGCCGGCGGCCGCATCGTGGCCGACACCTGCATGGTGGTCTCCCCGCTGGAGGAGATGGACTACGGGGTCACCTCGGTGGACTCGGGCAAGGCGGCCAACTACCTGCCCGGTTTCTGCCAGCAGAAGGTGAACTTCCGTGACCTCCACGACATCATCGAGGAGGTGCTGGAATGAAGGGCCGGACCATCATGACTGGCACCGCTGCCGGCCCGGCGCTGGTGTCGCGCACTCCCATCAGTTTCTATGGCGGAGTGGACGCCAAAACCGGTGTGATCATCGAAAAGGGGCACGAGCTGGAAGGGGAGTGCGTCAACGGCAGGATCCTTGTCTTCCCCTGCGGCAAGGGTTCCACTGTGGGTTCCTACGTGATCTACGGCCTGCAGAAGAATGGTGTGGGACCGCTGGCCATCATCAACGAAGAGACGGAGACGATCATCGCCACCGGCGCCATCCTCTCCGGCATCCCCTGTGTGGATGGCATCGACATTGCTGAGATCAGCACCGGTGACAGACTGCGGGTGGACGGCGCCGCCGGCCTGGTGGAGAAGGACTGAACCACAGATGGAACAGCAGTTGGTTTTCGTCAAGCTGGGCGGGTCGCTGATCACCGACAAGAAGAAACCGTACACCGCCCGGCCGGAAGTGATCGCCCGGGCGGCCGCCGAACTGCACCGGGCGCGGACAAAATCCGGCATGGCCCTGCTGGTGGGCCATGGTGGCGGCAGCTTCCCCCATGTCAGCGCCGCGAGATACCGTATTCACAAGGGAGCAACGGACGCCCGGGGCTGGGAGGGCTTTGCCCGGGTGCAGGCCGACGCGGCACGGCTGAACCGCATGGTGGTCTCGGCGCTGCTGGAAGCGGGAGAGCCGGCCATCGCGCTGCAGCCCTCGGTGGCCTGCCTGGCCCGGGACGGCCGGCTGGAGCAGTGGGACGGCCAGGGGCCGGAGCGTTGCCTGGCCCAGGGCCTGGTGCCCGTACCCTACGGTGACGTCTGTTTCGACGAAGTCCGGGGCTGCTGCATCCTCTCCACCGAGGAGATCTTCCGTTTCCTTGCCCTGCGTCTACAACCGGCACGGGTCATCATGGCCGGCAAGACCGACGGTGTGCTGGACGCCGAGGGCAACACCATCCCCGAACTTACCCCCCCGGACCTCGGCCGGTTGAAGGAGACACTCTCCGCCTCGGACGGTGTGGCCGATGTCACCGGCGGCATGGTGCACAAGGTGGAGAAGGCCCTGGAGTCGTCGGTGGAGACACTGATCATCAATGGTCTGCGTCCCGGCGAACTGGAGCACGCCCTGCTGGGCCGCCCGGTGGCCGGCACGCTGGTGATTCCCGGCTAGTATCGTACCGGATCACTCCGGCCGCAATTCCTCAATGACCGACGCATCCACCCA
>CBESOE010000212.1:0-5870 GCA_965531145.1 uncultured bacterium
CCACCACAGTTGATCCAGCCATCATAGGCGAGGAAATCGATCCCGGCCATGGCCGAAACCTGTCCACCGTCGAGATTCCAGCCCTTGAGGTGTGCCAGGGCAGCCGGGTCGGGGCCGGGTGCGGTGAGGACTTCGTCGAAGCCGTCGCCGTCCAGGTCCCCCGCGGTGACCACCACACCATGGCTGGTGGGGTACGCAAACCAGCTGGCGCCGGCCAGAGGTGCTGCCGTGCCGCCGTCCACGTTCCAGCCGCGGACATGGGCGCCGAAAATGGCTCCCGGGCCCGGTCCGGTGACGATCTCATCGATACCGTCGTTGTCCAGGTCGCCGCAGGCCACGTTGACCCCCCACTTGAGTGTACCGTAGGCAAAGTAGCTCACCCCGGGGATGGGCAGGGTGGTTCCCCCGCCGTCATGGTTCCAGCCCCTGACGTGGGGCCCGAACACCGCGCCGGGACCGGCGCCGGTGACGATCTCATCCATGCCGTCACCGTCGATGTCGCCGCAGGCCACATTGACACCCCACTTCAGCGTTCCGTAAGCAAAGAAGCTCGTTCCGGGGATCGGCACGGTGGTCCCGCCCCCGTCATTGTTCCAGCCGCGGACGTGCGGCCCGAATACCGCGCCGGGACCGGCGCCGGTGATGATCTCGTCACGCCCGTCACCGTCGATGTCACCGCAGGCCACGTTGACGCCGAAGCGGTTGGTGCCGTACGCCAGGAAGTTGACCCCGGACAGGGCCAGGCCGTTGGGCTGCCAGCCGCGGACGTGGGGACCATAGATCTCACCGGGCCCGGCGCCGGTGAGCACCTCGTCCAGGCCGCTGCCGTCCAGGTTGCCGCAGGCCACGTTGACTCCATACCCCGACGCCCCGTAAGCCAGCCACTGGGCCTGGGATGTGCGCACCAGGGGCGGGCAGGTGGGGCCGGGCCCGGGGCCGGTGACCAGTGAATTCCAGGCCGGTCCGGCAGACCAGTTTTCCATCTGGAAGGTGCGCAGGGCCGGTGACGGGTCTTCCACGTTGCCGCTGTTTCGCGCGCGGACGTAAAACGTGTGTTCTCCCACAGCCAGATTGCTGAACGAGGCCTGCCCCTCACCGCTGAAAGACGACCAGTCGCCGTCGTCCAGCCGGCAGGCGAACTGCAGCGACTCCGGCGGATCCTCGCTGTCACTGCCGGTGAAGGTGAAGGTGAGCAGCGGCGAATCCACCATTCCCTCCGGCCCGGAACTGATCGAGGTGTCCGGTGCGGGCAGGGCCAACGGGGTGTGCGGGTCGCCGATCAGGGTCAGTTCGAAGTAGCACCAGCGGTTGGTCATGCTGTCCGACGTCTCCACCAGCCCCACCAGGTCGTGCTTGCTCAGCTGGTTGGCCTTGCCGATATTGCGGTCGCCCATCTCCAGCAGCCGCTGGAAGAGCGCCCTTTGAAACTCGCCGCTGAAGAAGTTGTCGCCGGTGGGGTCGAACCAGCCGTAGCGGGAGTTCATGATCGCCGCAAAGGCGCCGAACTGTTCGCGGTTGACCATATTCTCGGCGATGCAGTCCCCGGAGTCGAAAGCCCCGGAGTAACAACCGCAGCTGGTGGCAAGAAAAAGACCGCTGTTGTAGAGCGAAGCCACGTCCCAATAGTTGAGCCGCATGCAGTAGTTGATCCAGGCGTGTCCGTCATGGGCCACCAGGTGGGGTGAGTCGTTGAGCGCGTCGAGGCATTCCTCCGTCCCCCACTGGTCCCAGTGATATGGCCGGTCGTCGAGCCAGGTCTTCTGGAAATCGTCGAAGTGCTCCGCCACCCGGTCGAGGTTGTCACCGCCCTGGCCGTGGTTGCCGTCGTAGTTGCCCAGGTATTCGCCGAGGAACAGCGCCTGGTCGTGCCGGTGGTGCCCGTTGGTCTCGTACCCCACCAGCTTGTCGACAAAGTTCTCCACTTCGTCCCAGTCCTGCACCGGCGCCCGGCCGATCCAGACCTCGGCCAGCAGGTCCACGTCGCCGCCGCCGGCGCCGTCGTTGGGCTCACCCCAGATGTCGTCACCATCGTTGTTCCAGGGGCCATCGAGAGCACCCAGGTAGAGTTCGGTGGGGATGTATTCCGACTCGTACTCCTCCTCCCAGCTCGCTGCCGCACCGCGGGAATACCCGTAGCACCGCCGGAAGGGGATGATGTTTGTGTCACCGCCAAGGAGCACGTATTCGACCCCCCAGTCGAGGTAGGCGTCACGGATGTACTGTCTCAATTCGTCTGCATCATCCACCCCGTTGTAGGCCGCGTATATATCGTCGATATCCGCTGTCTTCACCCGCAGGCCGCAGGCTTCCTTCTGCTGGATCAGCGGCTGGAAGGGGGAGAGCAGAGCTTCGGAGGTGATCAACAGGTAGTCGTACCCCGGCTGAGCGCCCAGGCGCCGCTCACCCGCCGCCTGGGAATAGAGACCGAGGGACGACGGGTTGTCCACAAAGGCCGCCACCTCGACCGAGCGGTCCCGGACACCGAGCATGGCCAGGCCATCCGCATCGCCGACCTTTGGAGTGATGGTCAGTTCCAGACGCAGTTCCGGCTGGAACAGGAGCCCGCCGCTCTTCGGCCGGTACTGCACGGGGAAGAGACGAACGATGGCGATGTCATACCCGTACCAGCGCTGGATCGAAACCAGCTGGGCCCCTTGGGCCGGATAGAGCTCGTTCGAACCGTAGATGGCTGCCAGCGGCCGGTCGGCAGCCGCGGCGCGGGTCAGCGCATCCGCGGTTGAGCTCAGCGGCATGGGTGTCCGGGCAAAAGCAAGCGGTTGTTCCACCCGCAGCCTCTTTGCCGACATGGTTGGCCGCACACGAACCCCGGTCACGTCACTTCCGGGCGGCAGAAGCACCTTTGCCGTGCGAAAGGGCATCAGCGGCTCACCGGGCCGCTGGAGCACCAAGCAATCGTCCACGTGGAGACGGGTCTCACCGCTGGACACCACCTGTGATGGAGGGTTGAATTGATAGGCCACCGAGACCGTGCTCGTCTTCACCGCCGGCGCCGGATCGGCCGCGGCAGAAAGAGCAAGGAGGAGCATGGCGGCCAGGACGAGGATCGGGCAGAAGAGATGATTGCGGGACATGGCTGGCACTCCCTTTGATGAGGCGCCCGCCGGAAAACCGGAAAACACCGGGGGGGGCATGGAAATGCCTCCAGTCCGGCAAGGCACCAGGCACTAACCCACAGGTGAATTATACAATGCGGAAAATCTCATCACCGATGCCAACCTGGCCCGGCTCGAGCACCCGCGCGTAGAGCCGGGCCCAGCCGGGGTGCGTCTTCTGCGAGATCCTGAGGGAGTTTCCATCGGAGAAGGACGGGCAGATGGACTTGCAGGGTTTGGTGTAGCTGACGATCTCGAGGACCAGGTCCTCGCCAACCTTCAGTCTGGTTCCAGGAACTATTTCATCCCAGTCAAGACCGGAAATGGTGAGGTTTTCCCCGGTGGAGCCGGGGTGGATGGAATGCCCCTCAGCCTGCAGGGCCATGATCCGCTCCAGGGAGAAGAGACAGACCGCGCGGTCCGGCCCGCCGTGAAACTCGAGGTTGTTCTGCCGGTCACCGGCCACCCCTGACGAGGTGACTTCCGCCCGGCTTACGGGGAACTTGGGAACCCCGCCGTTGGAGATGTTTATCTGAAAGAGACGGGCGATGCTCATTCTCCTGTCTTCCTCCTGCACGATCAGAGCACCATCTTTACGCCGGCGATGTTGCGCAGTTCGGTGTCGATCCTGGTCATCTCCTCGCGGGACTGCACCACGGTGGTGATGCTGTAACTGACGTAGGTGCCGCTCTTCGACTCGTTGCCCCGGACCACCGGGACCTCGACCCCCAGCTGCATCAGCACCGTTTCGATGACAAAGGCCATCTTCTCCTGGTCCTCGGCGATCACCCGGAACTGGCATTCCAGCGGGAACTCGAGGTTGGCCGGATCCAACTGACAACTCTCGCTCATGGGGTTTCCTCCTGCTACGTCGATTCACGGCTTTCGCCGCAGAACGATATCACAAATGCCGGGATCCGATATCAGGAATCGTGGAACAGCTCGGCGGGTGTTGTCGCCTTCACCGACTTTTTCCGGTCGGCGGGAATCGAGACGATTGGCAGGTGAATGGTGAAGATGGTGCCCTGCCCCTCGATACTCTCCACCTCGATGTCCCCCCCGTGCTTCTCGATGATCCCCTTGGAGACCGAGAGTCCCAGCCCGGTGCCCTGGCCGGTGGCCTTGGTGGTGAAGAACGGGGTGAAGATCGATCCGATCACGTGCGGCGGGATGCCGGTGCCGGTGTCGATGAAGCGGACCGAGATGAAGCCGGCCTCCTCGCCTTCGCCCATTTCGATCCTCAGGGTCCCGCCGCCGGGCATGGCGTCGATGGCATTGAGGATCATGTTGAGGAAGACCTGGTTGAGCAGCTTACGGTCACCATAAATCGGGGAGAGGGTCTTTTGCCGGTACACCTCGAGCTTGATCGTCTGCATCTTGATCTGGTTCTTGGCCAGCTGCACCGTTTCGTCGATGATCTCGTGGATGTAAATATACTCCCGCTCGGCCTCGCTCTGCCGGGCGAAGTCGAGCAGGTTCTGGACGATGTTCTGCGCCCGTTCGCCCTGGGTCACCAAGTCCTCCATCATCTCGTCGATCTCCTCGCGGCTCAACTCGTCGAACCCCTCACGCATCACATCCGCGGTGATGATGATGTTGTTCAGCGGGTTGTTCAGTTCGTGGGCAATACCGGCGGTGAGGTTGCCGATCTCCCGCAGTTTCTGTGACTCCATCAGAATCTGCTGCCGTTTGTTGATCTCGTACATCATGTGGTTGAGGGCGATGGCCAGATTGGAGAACTCGTCCTTGTACTTGCGTTTGGGCCTGATGGGCAGGAAATTTCCCCCGCCAAAGCGCTGGGTGGCCTCCATCAGCCGGTTGAGCCGCAGCACGATGTGGCGGTTGATGTGGGCGGCAATGAAGACAAAAACGATGAGCAGGATCCCCAGCATGAGGCTGAAGATGCCGATCATCCGTTTTATTCCCAGCGTCACCTGATCCCGTTCTTTCTGAGAGATGTAGAGAACGCGCTCGAGGGCGATTGAACCGTGGTAGCGAATACGTTCGGAGAGATAGGTGAACTCATCCGATTTGCGGAAGCGTTCATTGTTCCCTTTTTGCTGCAACAGTTGGGCGACTTCCTCGTACTCCCGCAGGTTCAAACGGACGCCCTGAATCGCTTCCTCCCCCACACCCCGGCCAAACTCGATCGATGCCTGGTCGAGCAAGCTGGTGGCGGTGTCGAGGTGGTTCCTGATCTCTGAAAGATCCGTGTTGTAGAGGAAAAAGTTCTTCTCGATCCTTCTCGCATGCTGGATCTCATTGGACAACTGGTCGGCGATGGCGATGTAGCGGATGCGATTCTGGATCATGGTAAACATGAAGATCCCCGCCGCGGCAATGGCGGCGCTGATCATGAAAATACTGAAGAAGATGAGGGCGAGCCGGGTCTTGATGGTGAAACTGGGTCGCTCGAGGAGGGATTGCCTGATCCTGGTCTCCTCGGCCCCCTCGCCTTTGGTGGCTTTAGCGGAGGTGGAGGAGCTCTGTCCCGGGGAAGGAGATGACGTTTTTTCCGGATCAGTGCTTCCCATCGGCTTCCAATGAAGCGGCAGCCTTGTCGATGGCCACCTTGAGGTCCTTCGGCCGGAAAGGCTTGGAGATGAAGTCGAAGGCGCCCTTGGCCTGGGCTTCACGGGCGATTTCAATTGTGGCGTATCCGGTGATCATGATCACTTTTGTATGCTCACCTTTCTCGATCACCCGGTTGAGCACGTCCATGCCGTTGATGTTGTCCATGCGGATGTCGGTGACCAC
>CBESOE010000213.1:0-5858 GCA_965531145.1 uncultured bacterium
CTATACATCGACGGATCCAACACTCGCAGCTTTCCATCTGCTCACATGGCTGGAGCATCCTGCACTGCAGCGATCCTCTGGAACAGGTATGGACCACAGGCTGGTATTCCTCTAACTCTCCTGGCTCTCTACACAGGTGTATCCAGAACAAACCTTGGCAAGCATTTCCCATCTGATGTTGTTCTTGGAGCCGCAATTGGAACTGCTTGCGGTATAGCAGCCTCAATGGTGCACAATACCGGGGAAAATAGGGACAATGACTTTTCTCTCTCTTTTTCTCTATCCCTGAATACCGAAGGAAGGATAACCTCGGCATTATGGTGAAGAAAAGAATAGCAAGTTTCGGATATGCATTCAAGGGTTTATATTACTCTAGTAAAAACTCAGCCGAATGCTAAATTTCATTTGTTTGCGACAGTTTGCGTTATTTGTCTATCCATATATCTAGACCTCACTGGAATCGAATGGGCAGTTATTTCTCTTGCCGTAGGTTTGGTTTGGGCAGCAGAGGCAGTCAATACTGGCCTCGAGTTCCTTGCGGATCGAGTTGCCCCGGAGTGGAACGAACTGGTAGGAGATGGGTAAAAGCAGAGAAACCGGAGCTAACGCTAGTAATATCAACTGCATCCACGTTGCTGGAGCTCAAACAACGGGACAGCAGTGAGCAAAGGTATACCTTAACGAACCGGAAGGTGATGTATCGCAACAATATCAGATTCATCGAAAGGACGTCATTATGTTTACCAGATGTGCCGCACTGATTATCCTCGCGCTCTTCCTGCTTTCCGGTCTAACGCTCGTCGTTCAGGCTGAAGATGAAGATGGTGTGGCGGCTGCCTTTGCCAGGCGTCAGGAACTGTTGATGATTGCGATGAAGGCCGAGGCCAAGGCCCCAGCCGAGACGGTGGCCGATCTGCCCGCCCCGCCGAACAGCGAGGCGGTCGCCCTGGCCGACCTGCCCAAGGAGGCGGCCGAGATGCTGGCCAGGATATATCATTACAAGGAGAGCGACCTGCTCTTCCTCAGCACGTCCACCCCGGGCGAGATCCAGAACTTCTACGCCGACGAGCTGGCCAAGCGCGGGTATGCCGGGAGCATGATGCTGGATGAGAACGGGAAACCGATCTCCCCCGCCTTCTCCTACATGTGCGACCTGGGTGTTCTCCGGGTCGTGGCCGCCGATGACGCGGTTCCCGAGAAGACCCTGGTGGCGGTGATCATCATCGAGGGCTGAAGCTGATCGAGCAGAAAAAAGGGGACGGTCACGGAGGTGTGACTGTCCCCTTTTTTTCGTGCACCGACTTAGAGCAGCTTGAGGATCTCCTCCTCCAGCTTCTCCTCGTCCCCCTCGCTGAAGCCGAGGTGGTAGAACATGATCCGGCCCTGCTTGTCGATGAGATAGGAGGTGGGGAAGGAGCGGACGCCGAAAATGGTGTTCACCACTTCCGCCTCATCCTCACCGTTCTCCAGGAAGGCGTAGGTCAGGTTGTTTTCTTCGATAAAGGTGGTGGCGCCTTCGGTGTCCCGCTGGGCTTCAATGGCCACCACGGCAAATCCCTGGTCCTTGTACTTCTGGTAGAGAGGCTCGAGGCGTGGCAACTCCACTCGTGGCCGCAGGTGCCGCAGCGGACGCGAGCAAAGCCCGCCGAGAGGATCCCGCAGCGCAGATACTCGTCCAGCGTGCGGCGAGCCCTGTCGGTCAGCGGACCGTGCTGGTCGAGGAACTGTTCATCGTAGGTATTGAGTAACAAATGCAGGTCGGTCAGCTCCGGCTGCCGGGGCCGGTAGATGCTCTTCGTGCCCTGGTCCATACGGACCAGGAGGAGCAAAATCACTGCCGCTCAGCTGAACCGTGGTGTCAGCAAGGTTTCGCCGGCACAGATGGAAACCCCGGTTGACGGATCGGAAACTTCAGAAGCACTCAAGGAGGGTTCGCGGGGCAGCCGGGACTTCAGCTGCCGTGACGAGTATGCCGTGTTCCTGCGCAAGCTGTTCGACCAGCTCAACGCCGGGCGCCGGGCCCGCTTCGAGGAAGAACTGGAGGTCCTTGGACGAATCTTGTTCACCGCACCGTTTCATTCGTTGCTTTCTGTCATTCGTTGGTCAATTTGTGTTTGAAACGATCCGTGGGCCGGCTTTGCTATCCGTGGTTAAAACCTCAACCCATACGAGTAAGAAAATCCTGATAGGCGCGGGAGATGCCGTCCTTCAGGGAGACCTTGGGTTTCCAGCCGAGGGCGTTGATGCGGGAGGAGTCCATCAGTTTGCGCGGGGTGCCGTCGGGCTTCGTGGAGTCCCACTCCAGCTCGCCCTCAAAGCCAATCACTTTTTTGACGGTTTCGGCCAGCTCTTTGATGGTGACTTCACGACCCGATCCGACATTGATGTGCGACTGCACGGTACCGGACTCATCCGTGAAGGCCATGTCTTCATAGTTTTCGTTTTCAACGAGGAACACACACGCCTTAGCCAGATCGTCGGAATCACCGAACTCTCTCTTTGGGGTTCCCGAACCCCAAAGAGAGAGTTCGGTGATTCGTGATTCGTTATTGGCCCGACCAATGCTCGTTGACACGGATGTTCTCGTTGACTTTCTCCGCGGCCACCCCAAAGCGGTGGCCCTCGTAAAATCCAGCTCAACGCGAATTATCCTCTCTTCAATCGTTGTCGCTGAGCTGTACGCCGGAGTTCAGGGAGAGGCGGAACGCGCCGCACTTGATGACTTCATCGCCCTTTTCCGCGTCGTCCCGGTCAGTGTGGAGATCGCAAAGGCCGGCGGGCTTTGGAGGCGAGAATACGGCAAGTCACACGGCACCGGCCTCGCGGACGCAATCATCGCCTCCACGGCTGAAGTGGAGCAGGCGGAGCTGAAAACCCTCAACATCAAGCATTTCCCGATGGTGAGGGGTCTCCGCCCGGCCTACAAGAAATAGCAACCGGCCGCCTCGAATCTCGGCACCCAAACCAGAGACAATTCACGCCACAAACTTAACCGAACTTTGTCACTCAACAGCCAGG
The DNA here is from genome assembly GCA_965531145.1 of uncultured bacterium. Lineage (GTDB taxonomy): Bacteria > Acidobacteriota > JAQAZP01 > JAQAZP01 > JAQAZP01 > JAQAZP01. The sequence continues at coordinate 3,019 of CBESOE010000213.1, forward strand.
GCAGCGGGTCACAACCGGATTCATCAGTGCCAGGACAGGATCACCTGCAGCGGATTCCCGGCGTACATATTGGGCTGGATGTCCACCCGGCAATCCACCACCGCGCAGAGCACACCGGCACCGTTGGTATAGTAATAGACGTTGAAAACAGTGCCGCCGACACAGGACCAGCTCTCTGTCCCGCTCAGGTTACCCACGGTGAAGCGTGCGCGGCCGTTGGGAAAGTCCCAGTCGCTGTAGTTTGTGATGTCCACCGTCTGGCTGTTCATTCCGTATCGCGGGTCCGAAATGGACACGTCATTGACCAGCGGGAATGAAGGGCCTCCCGGGCAGCCGCCGACCCAGTTATCCACGTAATTGTCCCGGGTCTTGTCCAGCGCATCGTTCTTGATGTAATGGACGCCGTAGGTCCGCATGGGATAGGGCCCGCCATAGTTGTCCATCCGCGCGCCGGTCCATTCGTTTGATCCGGGCTCATCGATCATCGGCTGGTAACAGTGGTTGTGGTGTTGGTGCCCCGACATCTGAAGGTCGACGATGTTGTCCACATCGTCGAAACGCTCCACTTCGTACCAGGCACAGAAATCCTCCTCTGGGCAGTTGCAGCAGGTGGGCGGCACCTGGTCGTTGCAATTGTCGCAACCCATTTCCGGAGTGCCCTGGTCGCGTTCACAGCGACCGAACTGGTGGCTGAACGTTCCCACGAAGGCGGCCCGCGCCGCGATCTCGTTGAAGCGGCCGCTCAACCAGTTGATATCATCCTGGTGGATATTTCCCCCAACACCGGGAGTGTCACAGCTCACCATCTGGGCCTCTTCGTCGTACAGGTTGTCATCGGCCGAGAAATAGTGATGATCGGGGCCATAGGCAAACTCGTAAAGCCGCTGGCCGTGATACATATCCCAGCCATCGCGGATGAACTGGCGCAGGTTCAGCCACCCCGCACCGGTATTCCGTTCCACATTGTAATCATGGTTGCCCATTCCCATGTAAAGCGGCACGGACGAATCCCTGGACGCCTCCAGCCAGGCCATGCTCTGCAGCGCCCAGCCCTGCCCGCCCTCCCAGTTGTCCCCCGAAGAGATGACGAACGCCGGGTTGATCACCCGCCAGTCATCCATCAGGTCGGAGATGGTCGTCTGGGGCTGCTGGTGGGAAAAATGGGCATCGGTGATATGGACGAAGTAATATTCTTCATCTTCGGAATAAAAGAGTGACTTGACCAGCTTCACGCAATTGACCGTCACCTCCGAGGAGCGCGAGCCGCGATCACCGTAACTGACCACCAGGTCGTAGAGATCTTCAGGAATATTCACCCTGCCGGGCAGTGAAGCCAGCACCCGGCAACCGTAACGGGTGTTGTTGTAGATCACATCCCCCCAGGTGATATCCTCGATATCCAGCTGGGCATCCACGGCCTTGACGAAATCGCTTTCCAGGGATGCTGCAATATTGCGCATCCCCGGGGAGAGGAGCTCCAGCTCGATGGCAAAGGTTGTTGAAGCTTTGTTGTCCGGTTTTTCAACAATCACCGGGATGCTCCGGTTGGGGCGGCGAACAACGCCCAGCGGCCTGCTCCATTCATTGGGCGTGATCTGAAGGTCCTGCCGCACCAGTTCCCCCGGCAGGAATTTGATCGTCAGCGGCTCATGGTTGTGCCCAAAAATATCCGCCGAGACCACGTACGTGTCCGCTTCAAAACCGGTGATGCAGTATTCATAGGGTGTGGTCCGGTACTCCTCAACGTCGTCAAAATCCAGGTAATTGGGGTGCTGTAGCTCGGTATAAAACGGGACCGCGGTCCGGCCGCTGGCCGGTGTGGGGGAGATGCTCAGCGAACCGGTGCGCAAAGACCACGGTTCGCCCGAGTCCTGAACGATTGTCCCCTGGAGTGTGCAGAACTCGTAATCACCATACAGCACCCGCTTCATGGCGATAATGACATCTCCGCTGGCCCGGAGATAGAGATAATCACAGCAATTGCCATCCTGGTCGGGAGGGTTGGAGATCCCGCTCAGGTCCAGTGTGGTGCACACCAGGTATTCCTTGCTGATGGCGCTGAGCGGATATTCCCCGCTGCGCAGCGGAATCACGGCCAATGGTTCCTGGTAGGGGCTCTCGCCGCCGTTCAGATAAACCCGCAGCTCGCCCTTGTTCTTTCCCCGTTCCACTGTTTGCACCTTAATCGCCAGGGCCAGTGATCTCTTCTGGAAGGGGCTGTTGATGTAAGCCTTGTAGCAGTTGTCCTTGTCCAGCGGGCTTGCCGGCGGGTACCAGTTCAAGCCGTTGAACTGCGCCGGAGGGCTCGGAGGGGCCATGTATTCCGTGCATGAGTCGCCGGGGTCCTCAAAGGTGCCGTTCAGCCACCAGTTGTCACCGCGATGGAAGTTGGTGTCACAGGGCTTGACACACCCCTCCAGCTCTTCATCACACCACCCAGGCAGATCGCCGCACTTGAAACAGGCCTGGCCCCAGTCGCAGGGACTGTCGCCCCAACTGCCGAACTGCGGTGTTTGCGCTGATACCATGGCGCAGATGCTGAAGATGAACAGACAAGAGACGCTACCGACGGTGAAAGCTTTACGCATTGTTTTGAAACCCCTCCTCTGAAATCATGGAAAATCCTCTCGCAATCATGCCCGGATCAGCCCGGAGTTCTCATGTGAGATAATGAAAATGTTGGGAACATCGTCAAGATGTTTAGTCATTGAAAGTAACTAACTGCTTAGTAAATCTACGTTCCCCTTCGTCCCCTGTCAAGACTGAGCATTGAAAAAGTACAAAAAAAAGGGGGGAGCGGTAAGAGTAGTGGTTTCCTTTAGGGGTATCAAATTTTCCAG
>CBESOE010000214.1:0-5617 GCA_965531145.1 uncultured bacterium
ACCGCTGGTGGAAAGCTACGATTTCATCGCTTCATTCGAAGAGTCGCAGGGCAGGCTGTCCCGGCAGGAAATCGTCGTCCGGCACGGGGACCAGCTGTTGGAGAGCGGTTTTGCCAAACGAAACCAGGGCCGTGGGGTGGTGCTCAATGCCGACCTGGCCACACTGCGCTTCGACAGCCCCTGGATCCGCGGCGCGGGAGCACTGGCACTCAGCCTGCGGGCAAAAGAACCTTGCCGGGTGCGGGTGACCCTGAATGGACAGGTGCTCAACCCGGCCGAAGTGAGCGGCGAATTTTCAAACTTTTTCTGGGCGCTGCAGGAGGGTGACCTGCAGCGGCAAAACAACCGGCTCACCCTGGAGGCTCCGCCGACCGCCCGTCTTCGCCTGGCCAGCCTGACCCTGCCGCCCACAAGCAGCACGGTGTTGCTGGACCGGCGCAGAATCCCCTTTCTGCCCGCCCCGCCGCCTTCCTCGTTGAGCTACCGCTTGCGACCGGCGCCGGGGAGCAGGCTCTCCTTCGAAACGGTCTGTAAATTCAGCACTCGCGGCCCTCCCGGAGAGGCCGTGGTTTTCGAGGTGCTCAACCGGGCAAATTCCACTCCCCAAACGCTGTTCAGGAGGGAAGTCCCGCTCCAGCCGGCAGCGGCGGCCGGAATCAGCGAACCGGCGGAGATCGACCTGACCCCGCTGGCGGGCCAGGAGCTGGAACTGGTTTTCGTCACGCGCTACCGCGGGGAGAGCCTCCGGCCGTTTAGCGGCGATGCCGGCTGGGGAAATCCACGACTCCTTCCCGCGGAAAGAACGAGTGACACCTCCCCTTCGCTGATCATCTGGTTGACCGACACGCTCCGTGCCGATCACCTGGGTTGTTACGGTTACCGGCACAACACCTCTCCGCATCTGGACCGTTTTGCCTCTGAGGCAATCCTGTTCGAAAACTTCCTCAGCCAGAGTTCGTGGACCAAATCATCCATCGCCACCATCTTCACCGGCCTCAATGCCTCCTATCACGGTGCCGTCGGTCGTGAAGACAAGCTCCTGCCCCAAGTGACCACGATGGCCGAACTTTTACGCGAGGCTGGTTACAACACCGCCGCCTTTTCCTCCAATGCCTATTTCTTTGCCGACTATTGGGGCCTGACCAAAGGCTTCGAGGAGGTCTGGTCATATTATCCCTCCAATCATTTCGAAGACAGCCAGGCGATCATAGAGGACCTGCTCCCCTGGATCAGCGCCCGGACCGGCAACCCCTTCTTCCTTTTCGTTCACACCCGCGACCCCCATGACCCGTATCTGCCGCCGCGACGGTTCGCCAACCTGTTCCCCCATGAACCACGGACGGCTGCGGCAGGCGGAGGCAACACAGCGGAAACAGCAGCGGCTCCGGATGGTGTAACCGCGGCAGGATCGGGGCCGGGAATGGGCGATCCGGGTTGGGATCCGGCACCACTGCTTTCCGCCTATGATGGGGAGATCGCGTACAATGACGAATTCTTCAAGCGCTTCATCCTCGAACTTCAGCGGGCCGGACTGTACGACCCATCACTGCTCGTCTACCTCTCGGACCACGGAGAAGAGTTTCACGACCATGGCGGCTGGCGTCATGGGCACCAGCTCTTCCAGGAGCAGATCAGGATTCCGCTGATCATCAGGCTGCCCCGGGGAAAACACGGCAACCGCACAGTGCGCGGAGCAACCCGCGAAGTGGACCTTCTCCCTTCGCTGCTCCAGTGGGCCGGGCTGGAGTGCAGCACCGGTCAAGGGGAGAGTTTCAGCGGTCTGGTGGAAGCGGGTGAAGACCCGGCCCCGCTGGAGATACTCAGTGAGCAGACGCTTGACAGCGCCGCGCTTTACAGCATCACCGCCGGGCGGTACAAATACATTCTCCGTCTCGAACCGGACCGCGAAGAGTTGCTGTTTGACATGGTGGCCGATCCGGCGGAGTCCTTCAACCTGCTCGCTGAACAGCCAGAGTTGGCCGCCACACTGGCTGGACGGATCGCCTCGTACCGTGAGATCGCCGAAACAGGAACCCGGATTCTGTTTATCAGCGCAAAAAAACGGACCGCAATCGGAAAGGTGGTGGGCAATTCACCGTTCAGGATGGTGAACGGGATCAACCTGGGAGAGAAAGTGGCGGGACGCAGTTTCGGACTCTCCGACGACCGCCGCACCATCTGGTTCAGGATCAACACCGCCGGCGAACCGGGCGGCCTGGTTTTCGACCTGGAGCGCCCGGATTTGGGGGCGGTACTTACACTGCAAACAAGCCGGACAGGGCCCGGTTGGCCGGTATTCCTCGGCGCCCGAACGGAAGCGGAGAAGGATGGTCCACTCCACCTGATGGGCGATGAGTTGCTGGTCCCGAAGCGCACCGTCGACTCCCTCTCCGGCAAGCCCGACGGCTGCCACATCTGGCGGGTGCCGGGCGGGGCCGAGCAGGGCCCGTCCGTCTTATCGGAAGAGGAACTTGAGAATCTCCGGGGACTGGGATACATCGAATAGCTCAGCCATTCGGCTTTTGCCCGCACAGATCCGAGCGTGCGGCTTTGAGTTTCAGTATCCGCATTCTTTCGATAGGACGATAATATGGACGTCGGTGGGAATTGACACGCCCGAATCGGGCATCCTTATAAGTCTTTTTGCTCTTCGATGTTACATTCTATGTTGCAGGTCTGATTCGGCACCCTAAAGTTGGTGGCGGGGTACACCGATCAAAACTCGGTGGACCAGTACAGCACCTATGGCCTGGAAACTTGCGCCTGAATCCCCGTTGTAACAATATTGATCGCCAGCAGAATCCAGATAATCAAGAGTCCGTACAGGTTCAGTGATGAAGAGCGCAATAGCTCGAAAGGCAGACCCTTCAGGCCTTGGAAGGGCTGAAGCTTGTAACCAATCGCCAGCAGAGCGTAAGAAAGTACCGATAATGAGCACATCGATAAGAGAATGGGGCGTTGTTTCTTGAGGGTAGTTCGAACCACGATGGCCAAACTTGGGAGAGCCATGACGAGATGATGTGTCCAGGTGAGAGTGCTGAGAATTAAAATAGTAATCATCAACAAACCGATCCTCTGCAGACCCTGCTCATTGGTATCACTGCGCGGGTAGAGGACAAGAGAAATACTCAACAACAGTAGCACTATCCGCCCACACAACGTAACCTGACGGCCGGTCTTACTGTTGGCAATGATCTCGCGGTTTATTCCTTTGTAGTGAATCGTCCGATAAACGAAGCTGTTGAGGGCAACGTTATGGTTCCCGGTTGCTATACGTGACGCTCTCTCGGGAATTACCTTCGTTACATAGTCCCGATGAGAAGTAACTCCCATGGTGGCGATGGAGATGATGAATAATATGAAACTAGCCAGTAGCATTCCAGCAATACCACGCCACCGTTTTCGTAAAACAAAATAGAGGAACAGAACACCTGGTATCAACTTGATAAATCCACCCGTGGACAGTGCGATACCGGCAACTATCTGTTTGTTGTTGATAAAGGCAAGAAATGAAAGGCTTAGAAGGAAGAGGATCACCATGTTCATCTGGCCCGAATCAAGCGTCGTCCAGGCAGGTGTAAACCAACTCAACAAAATAACCGCTACTGAAACGTTTTTCAGTGCCCGGCGTAATCCAGCAATACTGAGCATCAAAAACATCGACCCCCAGTACAGCAATTGTGAAAAAATCAAAAAGGTCCTGAATGCCGCTATCAGACCCATCAATTTGGCGACTGGCATGAAGAGTAGCGCCGTAAACGGTGGATAGATGAATCTCGGTGCCCCCTTGATCGAACCCAATCGACGAGCTTCCTCGAGAAGGACCTGATGATCGTAAAAGTTGTAGCCCATGTTCGCACAATGCCCTGCCATGTAATAGGCACTGAAATCCCCCCACGCTTCTTCCTCAAATTGAAGCGGTCGAATCAGCGTACGTTCAATATTCAAGGTGAAGGACACTATCGCCAGCAGGATCAGTACTGTTCCCGTTGCGCGCTTCACGACTCCGTGCTGTAAATGGTGATGTGGCTCCGCTTCACGCGTCGTCTTCAAAGGAATGATCTCCAAAAAGTATAGACAGATGATTGCACAAACTCTATTGATATAACTTTTACATGATTCCTCCAACCGTCAAGTCGTGTCAAGTGTTGTGAGGAAAAGCGCTGTGGAGACCTCGTTGGTCAGCCACCGCGCACTGCTCGATGGTCAGAGCCTCCGCAAAACGGGCCTATCGGCAGAATCCTTGCCCGGTTGGAGCCGTGCAGGACTCGAACCAGTGTGCGGCCTACTGCTTACCGTGGGCTTACAACCAATAAAAAGGGGGTACGGCTTATCAAAGCCTGCAACGCTCCGCCAGTACCCTATGGCGCCACACCCGTCACCGTGCAGGCGGCCGTGGCGGTGTCCCCTGACGGCGGGTAGGGCGGCTGGTTCCATGGCGCCGGGGTCACATCCTCAGCTACCAGTTCGAAGAGATTCGATCCAATCATCGAGCCGATGGCCTGGATGGGCTGGTACCAGGTTGTCAATCTTCTCCCCCCCTCCGCCATGTTGCTGTAGCCTTCCCGCCAGTTCCCGTAATACGAGCCGTCGGCCAGGGTAATGTTGATCCGGCAGGCGAAGCGGCGGCTCTGGGTGGTGAAGAGATTTTCCATCACCACGGCCATTCGGGTGGTGAAGGGCACGATGCCGGCAGCCGGCTGACAATGGTACGCCGCGTCGATGGTCTGCGATGTCACTGAGCAGGTGTCGAAGATGTATGCCGCGCCGGACGCGAAACCGAGGGCGTTGTCATATTTGGCCCCGATAATGGCAACAGCACTGTCGATCGCTAAGGAAAAACCGAAATATTGTTCAGTCACCGCGTCGGCGGGATAGATCTTGGCCAGTTGGTCGCCGGTGGAGATATCGAAAAAGAAGGCCGAGCCGGACCGTACGCCGTTGTCGTCGTCTAAAGCCCCCACCAGGGCCGTGTCACTGTCGATGGTTACTGAAATGCCGAAGACTTCGTTTTCCGCACCACCGTCTGCAGGTAGCAGCTTGGCCACCTGTGTGCCTGTGGTGGTATCAAAGAGATATGCCGAGCCGGAGTTTGTGCCGCCGACATCGTCATAGGGGGAGCCGATGATGGTGTTGGTGCCGCTGGTCTCCACGGACATCCCGAACATGCTTTGCGCGGTGCCGTCGGCAGGGAGAAGCTTGGCCAGCTGGGTGCCGGTGGTGATGTCGAAGAGGTAAGCCGCACCGGAATCAGTTCCGTTGTCGTCATCGTACGGAGCCCCGATGATGGCGGTGGTGCCATCGATCGCCACCGACATGCCGAAATGGTCATATGCCGCACTGTCAGTGGGCAGCAGTTTGGCGATCTGGATGCCTGTGGTGGTGTCGAAGAGATAAACCGAACCTGAGTTTTCGCCGTTGGAATCGTCATAAGGGGTGCCGATGATGGCGATGGTGCCGCTGATCCCCACGGTCATCCCGAACATACTTTCCGCGGTGGGGTCGGTCGGGAAGAGCTTGGCCAGCTGGGTGCCGGTGGTGGCGTCGAAGAGATAGGCCGAGCCGGAATCAGTTCCGTTGTCGTCATCGTACGGAGCCCCGATGATGGCGGTGGTGC
>CBESOE010000215.1:0-5499 GCA_965531145.1 uncultured bacterium
TTGCTGCCGATGATGCTGGCCACCGCCGGGAAGTTCTGGCTCCAGCTGGTGTTGAAGCTGGCGCCGGCGGTGAGGTTGGTGAACCCGGCCCGCCAGTTGGGGAAGAAGGCGCCGTTGGCCAGGGTGACGTCGATGTGCGCGGCCACCCGGCGGGTCTGCAGCGGGTAGAAATTGGTCAGGCTCACCGACATGGCGGAGACAAAGGGCACCGTGCCCATGTTGGGCGTGCAGATGTAGGAAGCGCCGATGGTGGCTGGTTTGATCGGCGGCCCGGTGGGCGGCACTTCGGGATCGATGGCGTCCAGCTCCTCGTGGTCCAGCAGGCCCAGTTGGGGCGCGGGCCAGGTCATGAAGTTGGTGCCGCCGAGCTGCGACCAGTAGATGTCGGCGCCGTTGAGGGGGAACTTCATGTTCACTGCCGAGCCGGGTAGCCCGACGGCTCCCTGGGTCACCGAGAAATAGACGTCGGTGATCTGCCCCAGGTTGCCCACAACGGTGAGGGCATCGAGGTTGTCCTGGCCGGATAGCCCGATCTGCCAGGCCGGCACCACCACCATGGGGATCATGCCGGTGCGGGGAATCACGCCGAGAATGTCATCCGGGGTGGCGCCGATCATGGCCAGGGCCAGGGCCAGCGGGATGCAATAGCGGTAGAGGTCCCGGATGGCACAGAGTCCGGGCAGGTGCTGCAGGAGGAGCAGGCCGGGGGGCGTACCCAGGGGCAGCCAGGCCAGGATCGCCGTCATCAGGCTCCAGTAGCGGACGGAAAAATCGGCTCGCCCGCGGATCAGCAGCACCAACCAGCCGGCCACCAGCAGCAGGCAGGGGACGTAGCCGAACATCGGTCCGTGACGGGGCACGATGCGCTCCAGGACGCCGGCGTCCCAGTGCCGCCACCAGCGGTTGCGGATCTGGTTGCAGAGCAACCGGCCGGGGCGGATGGAGAGCTCGTGCATCTGCTCCGGCCCCGGCGTGATCAGGGCTCCCTCGCAGCTGCGGTTCATCTCCAGGGCCATGGGCGCTGCGAGGAGCAGGAAGAGAGCCAGGCCGGCAGCCGCCCCCCGAACATGTGCACGCCGGGATATCTCACCATCCCGCCACTGCCGCCGTTCGGCAGGCACGATCATCAGGGCCAGCAGCACGGTGAAGACGAACTGCTGGAAGCCGGTGTAGAAGATCGCCGCGAGGCAGAGGGCGGCGGGCAGTGACCGGCCCGGGCCGGGGGTTCGCAGGAAGCGGACCAGCAGCCAGAGAAAGAGCGGCACCCACTGGATGCTCCAGATATTCATCTGGCCGTGAAAAATCGCGGTCCAGAGCGGCGGCGAAAAGACAAAGATAACGGCGCCCAGCAGAGCTCCGGGCGCGAACCCGGTCAGGGTCCGGAGCAGGAGAAAGGTGAAGAACCCGCCGAGAAAGGTGGAGAGCAACAGCAGCAGGTTGTAGGTCAGGATCAGGTCGGCTGACGGTCCGGCCAGCAGGCCGCAAAGGCCACTGGCCAGGGAGAGGGTGTGAAAGGCGAGGCTGCACCCCTCGGGAAAGAAGAGGAAATCGGTGTGCAGGGGCGAAGCCTGCAACTGAAATAGTGCGTGCCTGAGCCACCAGAGATCCCAGAGAAAGATGTACCTGTCCACCCGGCCGCCGATAGTCTTGCTTCCCAGCTGCCAGGTGAGCGGGTGGTAGGCCAGCAGGGTCAGGGCGAGCAGCAGGCCGGCGGGGAGCAGGTGCCGCAGGGCGCTGGACATCCGTTGCTCTCCCACGATCGGCCTCCACCGGTGAGACGGACGGTACAATGGACGGGCCGTCCCGGATCACGGCGGGAAACGGCCGGTGCAGCCAAATGGATTGTCCATGAAAAGGCGGATCAGGCCCCGGCGGATTCCTGCTCGGCCAGGCGGGCCAACGGAAAGGGGTCGGAACCGAATTCGGATTCCAGCTCGGGGAGGAAGCGGACCAGGTCGGTGAGGTGGACCGGGGTTTCCGGCGGCAGGCCGGTGGCGGTGAGGATCCTGGCGATGCGGATGTATTCGTCGCGGACCATGGCGGTGAAGGTGTCGGCGCTGTACCGGTCTTCGGCAAGCTCCTTGAACTCGAAGTATTCCCGCACGTTGTGGGGCGTTTTGAGGATCAACTCCGGTTCCCGGCGGGTGCCCTCCTCCAGCCGGCCGCGCACGGCGGCCTCGTAGTAGATGGGGGAGAGGTCCTCGTGACCCAGTTCCACCCCCTTCTCGTAGGGCTGGTGGGGGAAGAAATCCACCGTTCCGTGATCGGTGACCGAGATGAAGAAGATGCAGCCCCGGTGCAGGGCCTGGGACGCGCGGAAGTCCTCCAGCAGTTGACAGCCGTAGCTGCTGTCATCGGGGCCGGCGGGGCTCTCCGGTCCGGCGGTGGCGGGCTCGGCCGGAACCGGGCCGCCCGCCGGGTCACCGTCCTCCTGGTTCACGCGAAATTTCTCGCAGCGTGACGCCCGCCGCGGCGGGCTTGGACGGTGGGCCAGAAAGGGCAGGTTCACCGTCATGGTGGTCCCCCGTCCAAGTTCGCTCTCGATCTCCAGCTCGCCCGTGAATTCCCGGACGGTCTGCCGGACAAAGACGAATCCCAGGGAGTGCAGTTCTCCGTCCAGGGAATCCGGATCCCTGAGCAGTTGCTCCCGTTTTTCGCCGGTCATGCCGCTGCCATTGTCACGGACAACCAGGCGCACCCGCTCCGGGCCATGGCGAACAACGCTGATCCGCAGTTCACCCACCGGCTGGCCGGACATGGCGTCCACCGCGTTCATCACCAGGTTGAACAGCATCCGGCGGAAGCGGTGCCGGTTGCCGGAAACCACCGCCGAGTCGATCTGGTCGAAATAGATGTCCACCCTCGAGCTGCTCTTCTCGGTGACGTAACCCCGGATGACATGGCGGGTGAAGTCCTCCACGTCGTGCCCCAGGTCGAACTCCTCGGCCGTGCCGTCCTGGCCGCCCTCCTCGAGGAAGTGCTCAATGCGGTAGTAGACCCCGCAGATCCAGCGCAGGCAGTTGCGGTAGTGGTTCACCGACTTGAAGGAGCGGGAGTCGCGGGGCAGGAAGGACATCACCTTCTCGAAACGGCCCCAGAGGGGGTTGATGATCAGTTCGCAGATGTTCTGGATGGTGCCGATGTATTCCCGGCCGGCGGAGATGATGGTCTCCGGCGGGGAAAAGTGCTTCACCGCGCTGGAGTAGACCTGCAGGGCCCGGCGCTGGCCCTGGGCCTTGGTCTTCAGCTCCAGCAGGTCCTCGCCGTGGATCTGGGCCACCTGCTCCACGTCGAAGATTTCCAGATCGGTGTTCAGCGTCACGTGAAAGTGGATGACGTCATTGATGAATTTTTCAACCCGCAGGTCGTGGATCAGGAACTTCAGCTCCGCCACATCCCTCTTCAGGCCGCCCTGGAAATCGGTCATCGTTTACCCCTGTTTTTCTGTACCGGAGACGTCACTATAGGCCATTGGCCGGGGGGGAGGCAAACCGGCGGGGGAGCAGGAGGAGGGCACCGGCAGCGGGCCCCGTATCCGGGCCCGCCGCCGCGAGAGTCGAGGTCAGAACCGGCCGGCGGCCACGCTGCTGCCGTGGGTCACGGCGCTGTCAAAGGCGTCCAGGGTGAAGAGCAGGACCGGGGCGCCGCCGTCGAATCCGTAAACCTTCACCGGCGTTCCGGCCGCGGGATCCGGGCCGGCCGCCACCACCAGGTCGGCCAGGCCGTCACCGTCCAGGTCCGCCGAGGCATCCACCCGGGCGCCGTAGCGCAGCTCGTCCGCGGGCCAGGCAAAGAAGTTGATTGCGGACAGCTCGGTGAGTGCCGTGCCGTCGAAGTTCCAGCCGCGGACATGGGCCGCGAACTGGGACGACGGTCCGGGGGCGGTGACCAGTTCGGCCATGCCGTCGCCGTCGATGTCGCCGCAGGTCACCTGCACGCCGTAGTGGTTGGTGCCGTATGCCAGGAAGCTGAGCGCGGCCATGGCCTGGACGGCGCCGCCGTCAACCGACCAGCCCCGCACGTGGGGGCCGTACACCCCGCCGGGACCGGCACCGGTGACGATTTCATCGCGGCCGTTGCCGTTCATGTCGCCGGCGGTGACGTTGACGCCCCACTTGGGTGTGCCGTAGGCGAAGTAGTTCACGCTGCTCAGCGGGGTGACCGTTGCCACCCCGTCGTAGCTGAAGGCCCTGACGTGGGGGCCGAAGACCGCGCCCGGTCCGGCGCCGGTGATGATCTCGTCGGTGCCGTCGCCATCCAGGTCGCCGGCGGCCACGTTGACCCCGTATTTGTTCGTGCCGTAGGCCAGGACGTTGAACCCGGGCAGGGGAGTGCCGTCGGCCTGGAAGCCGCGGACGTGGGGCCCGTAGATCGCCCCCGGACCAGCGCCGGTGAGCAGCTCATCGGCCGGGTCCCCGGCGAGATTGCCGCAGGCCACGTTGACGCCGTACCCGGTGGCGCCGTATGCCGCGAACTCGTGGAGCGGTGCGGCGTCCTGTTCCGCCGGGAAGACTCGCACCGTGGGCGGGTTGTCCGGCCCGGCTCCCGGTCCGGCCACCAGCCGGGCCTCGCTGCCGGCCAGCGGCACGGCCATGTCGGCCACGGCGGCCAGCCCGGACCGGGTCACGTTGGCGGCGTATTCCATATCGAGGATGTCCGGCAGATCGTTGACGGTGTGGTAGACCGGGTTAAAATCGGCGGTCCAGGGTTCGGCCTCGCAGCCGAAGACGGCCGGGAAGCCGCGGGCCCAGAAGGCGGCATGGTCACTGGCGGTCATGTTCTCGTTGAGCACCACCGGCTCCACATCGTCGGGGAAGTAGTACAGCACCGCGTCCCGCAGCTGCTCGGCCACGGCCAGGGAATCGGTGTTGGTGTAGATGATCAGGTCCGGGGGGGCCGGATCGGACCCCGAGTAGGCGATCATGTCGAAATTGATACAGCCGATGACGTCCACTCCCGACGCCTCAACATCGGCGGTGTAAGCGTAGCTGCCGTAGAGCCCCTGCTCCTCCCCGGCAAAGCAGGCGAAGATCACCGTCCGCTCGAAGGAGTAGCCCGAGAGCACCCGGGCCACCTCGATCACCGCCGAACTGCCGCTGCCGTTGTCGTCGGCCCCGGGGGCGGCGTTGTACGGGTCGTTGGATGTGCTGTCGTAGTGGGCGGTGATGAACAGTACTTCGTTGGGGTAGAGCTGGCCGGGAATGGTGGCGATGATGTTCTCCCGGGTCTGGGAACCGATGGAGAACTCGTCCCGCTCCACCGCCAGTCCGAAACCGGTCAGCTGGCCGTGGATCCAGTCAGCGGCGTCCTCGATCTCGTCGGAGTAGGTGTAGCGGGTGCCGAAATCCACCAGCGTCTGCATGGTGGCAGCGTAGCTGGCGGTGCTCACCTCGCCCACCATCTGGTCGATCATTCCACCGAATTGCGGCGCCGGGCGGCGGCCTGTGGTGACCGGGGCGGCGGCCCGCAGCGGCTGCGGTGTCTCCGGGATGCGGGCGA
>CBESOE010000216.1:0-5453 GCA_965531145.1 uncultured bacterium
CTCGAACCCGCGACCCTCAGCTTGGAAGGCTGATGCTCTACCAACTGAGCTATTCCCGCCCTGTGACCGTGGCCGGTCTCGACGAGGCCAACCACGTTTACCATTGCTGGGCAATGAAACCTGGTGGGGAGAGGAGGATTCGAACCTCCGAAGGCTTCGCCGACAGATTTACAGTCTGTTCCCTTTGACCGCTCGGGAATCTCCCCACAAAAAAAGTCACCCCCGCCCGGCCCGGTTTCCGTCGAAATCGCTTCCAACGGCCCAGTGTCCCACGCAGGCTCACTTCCGTCACCGGCTGCCTCAAGAAAGGCCAATCGCCTTTCTTTTCAAACGATTGATGGAGCTGGCGAGAGGAATTGAACCCCCGACCTGCTGATTACAAATCAGCTGCTCTACCAATTGAGCTACGCCAGCCCACGAAACGGGGAAAATACCATAAGTCACCCCTGTTGGCAAGCAAAAATCCGCCAAAAAGGAGATTTTTCACCCGATTCCGCCATTTCCCGACCCGCCTCCCGGCTGGCCGCGGTCAAGTCGTTGAAATACTGCATAGTAGAGAGCCACCCCGGCAGCCACCGAGACGTTGAGCGATTCGATGGCCCCCAGCAGGGGTATGGAGACCAGGCTGTCACAGCGCTCCCGGACCAACCGGGAGAGCCCCCGGCCTTCGGCGCCCAGCACCAGTGCCGTGGGCTGGCTGAAATCGAAGCTCCCCAGCCCCGCCGGGGCCGAACCGTCCAGGCCCACCGTCCAGATGCCGCGTTTCCCCAGCAGCCGGAGCAGCGAGGGGATGTTAGGCACCTCCACCACCGGCAGGTGCTCGAGGGCACCGGCCGCGGCCTTCACCGCCACCTCGGAAAAAGGAGCGCTGCGCCTCTTCGGTACAAAGACCGCCCCCACCCCGGCGCACTCGCAGGTTCGCAAAACCGCACCGAGGTTTCGCGGGTCCTCGATGCCGTCGAGAACCACCACCAGCGGCACACCGGCGATGGCGTCGAGGGCCTCATCCGGGTCGCCGCCGGGGCGGAAAGCACTGACCATGGCCACCAGCCCCTGGTGCCGGGCAGTGGCCAGCCGGTCCAGTTCCTGCCGGGTGACCCGCCGCACCGGTATCCCGAGCCGGCGGGCCTCCTCCAATACCCGGGCCGTCTTGCCGGCCCCGGGCCCGGCCTCCCGGGCCACCAGCAGGCGCACCACCGGCCGGTCGCCGCGCAGCGCTTCGAATACCGCATTGGGTCCGCAGACCAGGTCCATCAGATCCCCCCCGAGTCCAGCACCATGCCGATGCGCTCCCCCACCCCGGGGATGGGCAACGCAAGACCATCCAGCTCCTTGCCCTGTTCCAGCAGCGGGATCAGGCTGCCCAGCTCCAGCCCCGACATGGAACCGGTGAGCGCCGCCCGCAGGGGGTGGTAGAAATCCTTCCCCTTGACCCCGGTCTCCTTCTGCACCCGCTTGAACAGTGCCGCCAGCCCGCCTTCGGCGGCAGCGCCGCCGTCCCGCAGTTCACGGTCCAGGGCCTCGAGCACCGGCCGCGCCGTTGGCGACCCGAGAGCGGAGAGCGCCTCGGGGTCGGCGGCTGCCGCCCGGGGATCGAAGTGGAAGAAGACCCGGAAGAGCTCCGGCAGCGAGTCCAGCCGCTCCACCTTGGGCGCAAAAGCCTCCACCGCTGCCGAGAGCCAGGCCAGTTCCGCGCCCTCCGGCGCTGCCGGGCACCACTCCGCCCGGCAGAGGAAGGGCAGGGCCGCCTCCAGCCGGCCGGCGGCCTCCAGGGCCCGCCAGTGCTTGCCGTTGACCCAGGCCAGCTTCACCGGGTCGAACACGGCCGCCGATTTGTTGACCCGGTCGAGGGCGAACCGCCGGACCAGTTCACCGGTATCCAGAATCTCCTCCTCCCCGGACCCCGGCGACCAGCCGAGCAGGGCCAGGTAGTTGACCAGCGCCGGCGCCAGGATTCCCTCCTCGCGGAACTGGCCCACCGAGGTCACCCCGTGCCGCTTGCTCAGACGGGAGCGGTCCGGCCCGAGGATCATCGGCAGGTGCGCGTACTGCGGCAGGTTGTCATAGCCCAGGGCGCGGAAGAGCTGGATCTGTTTGGGGGTGTTGGTCAGGTGGTCCTCACCGCGGACCACGTGGCTGATGCGCATCCCGACGTCGTCCACCACCACCGCGAAATTGTAGGCCGCAGTGCCGTCGGCCCGCAGGATCACCAGGTCGCCGAACTCGGCGCAATCGAACCGCACCTCCCCGCGAACCAGGTCACGAACCACCAGCTCCCCGTCGGGCATGCGGAAACGGAGCGCCGCCGGCTCTCCGGCGGCCATACGCTTTTCGGCTTGCTCGCGGGGGATGTGGCGGCAGGTTCCCGGGTAGCGCTGGGGCTGTCCCTGCTGCTGCGCCTCCTGCCGCGCCCGCTCCAGATCCTCGGGGCGGCAGAAGCAGTGGTAGGCCCGGCCGGCATCCAGCAGCCGCTGCGCCTCCTGCCGGTAGAGGTCCTGTCGCTCGCTCTGGCGGTACGGTCCGCAATCGCCGCCCCGCTCCGGCCCCTCGTCCCAGTCGAGGCCCAGCCAGCGGAGGTCGTCGATGATGGCGTCGGCCGACCGGGCGGTGGACCGCTCGGTGTCGGTGTCCTCCAGGCGGAGGATGAACTGCCCGCCGCCGGCACGGGCCAGCAGCCAGTTGAACAGGGCGGTGCGTGCGTTCCCCACATGGAGCATTCCGGTGGGACTGGGCGCAAATCTCAACCTGGGTACGGTCATCTCGTTCATCGATTCCTCTCTCAGCTTCGCTCCACAAGGACCGCGGCGGTGGCCGAGATCCCCTCGCCGCGCCCCTCGAATCCCATTCCCTCGGTGCTGGTGGCCTTCACCGAGACGGCCCCGTTGTCGATCCCCAGCACCCCGGCGATGATTTCCCGCATCCGGGGAAGGTATGGCGCCAGCCGGGGCTGCTGGGCCACCACCACGGTGTCGACATTCACGGGCCTCCAGCCGGCGTCCCCCAGCAGTTTCACCACGCGGCGGAGCAACTCGACGCTATCCGCGCCGGCCAGCCGGGGGTCGCTCTCCGGGAACTGCTGTCCCAGGTCGCCCAGCGCGGCGGCGCCGAGCAGCGCGTCGGCCAGCGCGTGCAGCAGCACATCCGCATCACTGTGCCCCTCCAGGCCGTGGGTGTGGGGCACCTGCACTCCGCCCAGCAGCAGAGGCCGGCCGGGCACCAGCCGGTGGGCGTCGTAACCGGTGCCCACCCGGCGGCAATTCGCCCCGCCGCCCAGCAGGCGATCGGCCAGCACCAGATCTTCCGGGCCGGTGATCTTGATGTTGCTCTGCTCCCCGTCCACCACCCGCACCTCCTTGCCGGCCAGCCGGGCCAGCGATCCCGTATCGTCGGCCTCAAAGCCGGCGGCCAGGGCCTGGCGGGCGGCCTGAAGGATCAGCGGAAAGGAGAACCCCTCCGGTGTCTGAACCAGCCGCAGGGGAGATCGGTCGAGGGTCCGGAAAATCCGGCCGTCCCCGTCCACCGCTTTGATCGACTCCCGGACCTCCAGCACCGGCGAGACAGCGCCCCACTTCCGGGCGCCCTCGAGTACCCGGTCCACCAGGTCCGGCGTGGCCAGCGGCCGCACCCCGTCATGGACCAGCACCAGTTCCGGCGACCAGGAAGCCGCGACCTCCAGCCCGCGGAGCACCGAGGCCTGCCTGGTGGCACCACCGGAGACCACGGCCAGGAGCTTGTCGCCCACGGCGGCGGTACCGGCATCCGGGTTTGGGGGACCGCCACCATCATCCGGCAGCACCAGCACCAGCCGGTCCACCTGCCGGTGCCCGGCCAGCATCTCCAGGCAGTGATCCACCACGGGACGACCGGACAGCAGCCGGAACTGCTTGCGGACTCCCCCCAACCGCGTCCCGGCGCCGGCGGCCACCACCACTGCGGCCACCCGGCACTGCCCGTCCTGTTCCATGGTCTTCCTCGTGCAGGCGGGACCGAAAGAAAACCCCCTGGCGGCGGTAGGGCCGCGAGGGGGAATATACGTTCACAGCAACTGCAGCTCAGATCTCGAGGATCTCGCTTTCCTTCTTCTTCACCAGTTCGTCGATCTTCCTGGTGAAGTCGTCGGTGAGGTCCTGTATTTCCTTGTAGGCCCGGTGCTCGTCGTCCTGGGAGATGTCCTTGGCCTTCTCCAGCTCCTTGACCATGTCGTTGCCCTCGCGTCGGACCTGGCGTACGGCGGTCTTGCCGTCCTCACCGATCCGGCTCACCTTCTTCGCCAGCTGCTTGCGGCGTTCCTCGGTGAGCGGGGGGATGGGCAACCGGATGATCTTCCCGTCGCTGGAAGGGGTCAGCCCCAGATCGGAGCGCAGGATCACCTTCTCGATCTCGGAGATCACCGACGCGTCCCAGGGCTGGATGGTGATCAGGCTCCCTTCCGGTGCGGAGAGGGTGGCCACCTGGTTGAGCGGGGTGGAGGTGCCGTAGTAGTCGACGGAGATACCATCGAGCAGGGACAGCGAAGCGCGGCCGGTCCTGATAGTGCCCATCTCGCGGGTCAGCGCCTCAATGGAGGCGGTCATCTTCCGTGTGGTGTCGGCAAAAATCTCCTGCAGCATCTCTTCACTCATCGCGCTCCTCCTCCGCTCCCCCGGGGGGTCACTTGCCCTGAAGCTGAGCCTCCACTTCGGCGGCCAGGTTGTCCTGCCGTTTCTCCAGGCCCTCACCGAGCTTGAAGCGGACGAACCGCCGCACGGAGATGTTCTCGCCGATTTTGGCGATTAGGCTGGAGATCAGCTGTCCCACGGTCATGTTGGTGTCCTTGACGTAGACCTGGTCCAACAGACAGTTCTCCTCGAAGAACTTGTTCATCTTGCCTTCGACGATCTTTTCCACCACCTTCTCCGGTTTGCCGGAGGCCAGGGCCTGGTCGCGGTAGATCTCCCGCTCATCCTGCAGCATCTGCTCGGTGACCTCGTCACGGTTGACGAAGCGGGGCTCGGCGGCGGCGACGTGCATCGCCAGATCTTTCACCAGCGCTTTGAACTCGTCGGTCTGACCCACGAAATCGGTCTCGCAGTTGACTTCCATCATCACACCGATCTTGCCCCCGGCGTGGATGTAGCACCCCACCGCACCCTCGGCGGTGATACGCCCGGCTTTCTTTGCTGCGGCGGAGAGGCCCTTCTTCCGCAGAAGTTTGACCGCCTCGTCCATGTTGCCATCGCACTCGTTGAGTGCAGTCTTGCACTCCATGATGCCGACGCCGGTCTTCTCTCTCAGTTCCTTGACTAACTTGGCTGATATGGCCATTGGTCTCCAGCTCCGTATGGGTTCAGCCGAATCGCACGCTCCAGCGGCTATTCGGCGGCAGGCTTCTCGTCCTTGGCTTCTGCGGGGGCAGCCTCCTCCGCCGGTTTCTCAGCCGGTTTTTCAGCCGGTTTCTCAGCCGGTTTTTCAGC
>CBESOE010000217.1:0-5435 GCA_965531145.1 uncultured bacterium
TGGTGGCGGGGGCGGTGGCTTCGGCGGTGGCGGCAAGGGGCCCTGAACATGACCCGCGGGCGCCGAACGATTTTTCCCCATTTTTCACTCCTGTTTTCGACCTTCGGGATTGATGAGGCCCGATCCTTCCGATATAATTCCGCTTTCATTCTCCAGATCGACTTGGGGAGCCGTTGCCCGGGGTGCTTCGGGAGTCGATTTCCTCTTCGATTTTGAGCAGCCCGGCTGCCGTACCTCCATTTCCCGGGCACCGGGGGATGGGTTGCAACGTGGTCCTGTATGGAGAATCGCCAGATAACGGTGACGGTAAAGGTCCAGCGGCTGGCCTCGGCCAGGGATCTGCCCCTGCCCGCCAGGGCCACGGCCCTGTGTGCCGGTATGGACCTTCGTGCTGCCGTTGATCACGATGTGCGGATCGATCCGGGGACTACGGTGAGCGTTCCCACCGGCCTCAGGATTGCCGTTCCCCCCGGTTTCGAAGCCCAGGTGCGGCCGCGCAGCGGGCTGGCGTTGAAAGACCGGATACTCGTCCCCAACTCACCGGGAACCATCGACGCTGATTATCGCGGAGAGGTGGCCGTGATCCTGTTCAACGGCGGCAGTGACGCCTTTGTCGTTCGTCGTGGCGACCGGATTGCCCAGATGGTGGTCAAGCCGGTGCCTCTGGTTGAGCTGGAAGAGGTGGACACACTGGAAGAGACAGATCGGGGTGCCGGCGGTTTCGGCAGCACCGGGTTGGAATAGCGGAGGAGCCGATATCCACGGCAAGGCGGCATTCACGGTTCTGGGCAGCGGCAGTCGGGGCAATTGCTCGGTTCTGGATGCCGGTGGTGAGGCCTTGCTCATCGACGCTGGTTTCAGCTGTCGTGAGTTGGTCCGGAGACTGGGTCAGGTCGGGGTGGACCCGTCCGCGGTCAAAGCCGTGGTGGTGACCCATGAGCATACTGATCACGTTCGCGGGCTCCGGGTCTTTGCCCGGAAATACGCCCCGACGATCTACCTCACACCGGGCACTCACCAGGCCCTGGGTTCGGAATTGGCCGGTGTCGATGCCGAGATCCGGACCATGGTGCCGGGAAATGTTTTCAAAGTGGGGCCGTTTGACGTGCTACCCTTTCCGGTGTCCCATGATGCGGCCCAGCCGGTGGGGCTGTCGGTATCCGCTGCCGGACGCGTGCTCGGTTACGCCACCGATCTGGGTCAGATGGATCCCGAGGCGGGGGAAGTCCTTAAAAACAGCGATATCCTGGTGCTGGAAAGCAATCACGACCTGGAAATGCTGAAAAAGGGACCCTATCCCTGGTTCCTCAAGCAGCGTATTCTCAGCGGCAAAGGGCATCTCTCCAACGATGCTCTGGCCCACTATCTTGCCGAAAACGGCGGCCGACCGCCGAGGGAGCTCTTTCTGGCCCATATCAGCCAGGAGAACAACGAGAGAGAACTGGCCAGTTTCTGCTCGCGACAGGCGTTGCACCGCATCGGTGCCGCCACCGGGGTCAGGATGACCTGGCAGGACCGGCCCAGCGACACCGTGGAACTGTTCTAAGCCGCCGCCCGCAAGCCGCGGCCACAGAGGAACACTGGGAGAGGTAGATGAAACTACGCGTCTTCGTGACACTGAAACCAGGGGTGCTCGATCCCCAGGGGCGGGCGGTGATGAACTCGCTTCACGCTCTGGGGTTCGACAGCGTTGAGCAGGTCCGGCAGGGCAAGTATCTTGAGATCGACCTCGGTGGCGCGTTGTCCGGCGAGGAGCTTTCGCTCCGGGCAGACGAGATGTGCCGCAAGCTGCTGGCCAACACCGTGATCGAGAACTACCGCTTCGAACTGGCGGAGTGACCCCGGCCGGCAATGCCGGTGAATCCTGGAGAGATCTGGATGGAGACGAAAAAACCGAGATTCGGCGTGGTGGTGTTTCCCGGGTCGAATTGCGATCACGATGCCTACCATGCGGTGAAACATGTCATGGGCTGTGACGCCGAGTTCATCTGGCACCGTGAGACGTCGCTGGACGGTTTCGACTGCGTGGTGCTTCCCGGCGGGTTCTCATACGGCGACTACCTGCGCAGCGGGGCCGTGGCCCGCTTTTCCCCGATCATGGGCGCCGTGGAGCGGCATGCCGCTGCCGGCGGGCTGCTGATCGGCATTTGCAACGGGTTCCAGATCCTGCTGGAGGCCGGGCTGCTTCCCGGTGCGCTGCTGCGCAACACCAGTGTCAAGTTCGTTTGCCGTGAGGTGGGGGTCCGGGTGGAGAACACCGAGACGCCCTTCAGTTGTGCCGGCAAACCGGGGCAGGTGATGCGGGTCCCGGTGGCCCACAACGAGGGGTCCTACTTCATCGACCCCGAGGGGCTGGAAAAGCTGAAGGCCAACCGGCAGGTTGTTTTCCGCTACAGCGGGCTGGACGACCTGACCCCCGGAACGGCGAACCCCAACGGCGCCCTGGATGACATCGCCGGCATCTGCAACAAGGCGGGCAACGTGCTGGGGATGATGCCCCACCCCGAGCGGGTCTGCGAGCCGGAGTTCTCCGGCGGGCAGGGCCGCCTGGTCTTTGATTCGATCATCGCCTGGCTGGGCCGCAAAGAGGATTGACCATGACCGAACCGCAGATCACACCCGAACTGGTTAAGGAACACGGGTTGACCGAAGAGGACTACCAGCGGCTGCTGGCCATCATGGGCCGTGAGCCGAGCTACACCGAACTCGGGATCTTTTCGGTGATGTGGTCCGAGCACTGCTGCTACAAGAGCTCCAAGACCAGTCTGAAACGGCTGCCCACCACCGGCGCCTGTGTGCTGCAGGGGCCGGGGGAGAACGCCGGCGTGGTGGACATCGGTGAAGGCCTGGCCGCCATCTTCAAGATGGAGAGCCACAACCACCCGTCCTATATCGAGCCCTACCAGGGGGCGGCCACTGGTGTGGGCGGCATCCTCCGCGACATCTTCACTATGGGCGCCCGGCCCATCGCCTCGCTTAACTCGCTCCGTTTCGGCGAACCGGACCACCCGCGGATGTCCTACCTGGTGCAGGGCGTGGTGGCCGGGATCGGCGGGTACGGCAACTGCATGGGGGTGCCCACTGTGGGTGGGGAGGTGCAGTTCCACCCCTGTTACAACGGCAATATCCTGGTCAATGCCTTTAACCTCGGCATCGTCAAGACCAGCCGCATCTTCCTCGGCACGGCCAGCGGCGAAGGCAATCCGGTGATCTATGTCGGGTCGCGCACCGGCCGGGACGGTATTCACGGCGCCACCATGGCCTCGGACGAGTTCAGCGAGGAGACCGAGGGAAAACGGCCCACGGTCCAGGTGGGTGACCCCTTCACCGAGAAACTGCTGCTCGAGGCCTGCCTCGAGCTGATGAAGACCGATTACGTGGTGGGCATCCAGGACATGGGCGCCGCCGGGCTGACCTGTTCCACCCTGGAGATGGCCGGCCGGGCGGGCAGCGGTATCGTGCTTGATCTCGACCAGGTGCCCCGCAGGGAAGAGGGGATGACCCCCTACGAGCTGATGCTCTCCGAGTCCCAGGAACGGATGCTGCTGGTTTCCCACAAAGGCACCGAGGACAAGGTGCTGGAGATCTTCCACAAGTGGGATCTCCAGGCGGTGGTGGTGGGCACGGTCACCGATGACGGTCGCTTGAAGGTGCTCGACCAGGGTACCGTGGTGGCCGACTTGCCGGTGCTCCCCCTCTCCGAGGAGGCCCCGGTCTGTGACCGGCCTGAGGAGCAGCCGCCCGACATGGCCGCCCGGCAAACGCTCGACCTGGACGCTCTGGCCGAGGTCACCGACCTCGAGGGGGCGCTTCAACGCCTGCTGGCCAGCCCCAACATTGCCGAGAAACGCTGGGTCTGGGAACAGTATGACCATTCGGTGCGCGGCAACTCGATGGTCCTCCCGGGCAGCGATGCCGCGGTGATCCGGGTCAAGGGCACCGACAAGGCGCTGGCCATGTCGGTGGACTGCAACAGTCGCTACTGTCACCTCGACCCGGTGGTGGGCGGGATGATCGCCGTGGCCGAGGCGGCCCGCAACGTGGCTTGCAGCGGCGGCCGTCCCCTGGCGGTCACCGATTGCCTCAACTTCGGCAACCCGGAGAAGCCGGAGGTGATGTGGTCATTCCGCCGGGCGGTGGACGGCCTCTCCGAGGCCTGCCGGGTTCTGGACACACCGGTGATCGGCGGCAACGTCAGTTTCTACAACGAGACCCAGGGCCAGGGGATCTACCCCACCCCAACCATCGGTATGGTGGGGCTGCTGGAGCAGGCCGACAACCGGTTGGACCAGTGGTGGAAGGGCGCGGGTGACGCGGTGGTCCTGCTGGGCCGCAACAGTGACGAGGTGGGGGGGAGCGAGTTCCTCGCGGTGCTCCACGAGATGGAGTGCGGCAAGCCCCCCTCCATCGACCTGGAACAGGAAAAACGCCTGCACATGCTGCTCTATGATGCCGCGGCGGCGAAACTGCTCTGCTCAGCCCACGACACCGCGGACGGTGGACTGGCCGTGGCCCTGGCCGAATCGTCCTTCGGGCCGGACGGCATGGGCTGCAGGATCGATCTCGCCTCGGACGGCCTGCGTCGTGACCTGCTCCTTTTTGCCGAGACCCAGTCCCGGGTGGTGGCCAGCTGCACCCCGGGTAATCTCGACGCCGTTCTCGAAATGGCCACCGCGGCCGGTGTGCCGGCGACGGTCATCGGGTCGGCGGCCCCCGAGGCGTTCAGCGTCCGGATCGACGGCACGGCAGTGCTGGAGTGTGACCTGGGCCAGTTGCGCCAGACCTGGCGGGAGGGCTTCACCGCCGCCGTGTTTGGAGACTGAAAATACCTGCCGGCAGGGCCAGCCTGAAACTGGCGGCCGGCCGGCTTCAAGGGAGGGTTTTCAAATGCCTCTCGATGATGACCGATTTCATGACGAGTGCGGTGTCTTCGGGCTCTATGAGCATCCCGAAGCCGCCAACCTGACCTACCTCGGGCTCTATGCCCTGCAGCACCGTGGCCAGGAGAGCGCCGGGATCTGCACTTCCAACGGGCGGGAGCTCAAACTGGAACGGCGGATGGGACTGGTGGCCGAGGTCTTCAATGAAGAGAACCTGCAGGCGCTCAAGGGCCCCATGGCCATCGGCCATGTTCGCTACTCCACCGCGGGGTCGAGCATGGTGGGCAACGCCCAGCCGATCATGATCAGTTGCCACCGCGGGCAGATTGCCCTCTGTCACAATGGCAACCTGGTCAATGCCTTTCAGATTCGCGACGATCTGGAGAAACAGGGAGCCATCTTCATGTCCACCTCGGACAGCGAAGTGGTGCTGCATCTCATCGCCCGTTCGCGGGAGGAGACCATGGAGCGGGCCATCATCGACGCCCTGAGCCAGGTCGAGGGGGCCTACTCGCTGCTCTTCATGACCCGGGACAAGATGATCGCCGTCCGCGA
>CBESOE010000218.1:0-5416 GCA_965531145.1 uncultured bacterium
TGTGACAGCCCCCATTTTTGCCTCAGTTCCCAGCGGAAATCGTGTGACAGTCCCCATTTTCTCCGGCCCTCATTTGCTCAATCCCCACCCACCCCTTCCTCCGGGGGCCACTTGATCGAGTCGTTGACCTCGGCGATCTCGCTCTCGCTCATGGCCGGGAAGGGCAGCCGGCGCTCCTCGCGCCACTTCCGGACATCTTCCTCGGCGGCCTTGGTCTTCTCGGCGTTGAGACCGTCATCCTTGCCGAGGTACGCGGTCTGGGAGGGGAAGGCGAAGCCGGTGCCGCTCTGCTCCACGACGTCCATCATCCTGAGGAAGAGGTCCTCGCGGATGCCGAGGAACTCGGCCCAGTCGGCGGTCATCACGTAGGCCCACACCTCGAGGTCGAGGGAGAAGGCGCCGAAGTTGATAAAACGGACCCGCACGGTGTCGGTGGCCACCATGGGGTGGGAGATCAGCAGCCGGCGCAGCCCGGCGATGACCCAGCGCAGCTGGTCCGGGCTGGTCTCGTAGCGCAGGCCGATTGAGGTCAGCAGCCGGATCCGGTCACGGACACCGTAGTTCTCCAGCTGCAGCGAGGCAAAATCGCCGTTGGGCACCGTGATCACCGTGCGGTCGAGGGTGCGGATGCGGGTGGAGCGGATTCCCACGTCCTCCACCGTGCCCACCTTGTCCCCGAACTTGCAGAAGTCGCCCACCCGCACCGGCTGGTCAACCACCACCTCCATCCCGCCCAGCACGTTCTCCAGCGTCTTCTGCGAGGCGAGGGCCAGGGCCACACCGCCGATGCCCAGACCGGCCAGCAGGCTCGACACTTCGAAACCGAGGTTGTGCAGGATGGTGACCATGGACAGGCCCAGCAGGGTCACTTTCAGCGCCCGGCGGCCCATGACCACCATGGAGAGCGCCGACTTGCGGCCCTGCTCCTCCAGCCGGCGGGTGACCACCTGGGAATAGCTGTTCACCACCCAGAAGAAAACCCAGCAGGCCGCGGCCACAAACAGGCCCTTCTCCAGCCCGTTCAGCGTCGTCGTCGCCTCCGGCGAGAGGAGCAGAATCCGGCTGCCGGCGGCGAACAGGATCACGGTGAGCAGGAAGCGGCAGGGGTGGCGCGCATGGGCCAGCAGCTCGTCATCGAATTTGGTCTCTGTCCGGGTCACAAAATTGCGCAGGGAGCGAAGGACAATGGCCACCACCACGATCGACATCAGGTAGGCGAAGATCGCCACCAGCATGAGGCCGATCCACTGCCAGAGCTGGATGCGGAGGAAGACGATGTCGAAGAACTGGGACGGCAACCGGCTGGTGAGCCAGCCGTAGGCAACCTCACCTTCGAGGTGGTCCGTTCGCTGCGATACCGATTTGTCTGATTCCTGGGCCAGGGCCGGAACCGTCAGGCAGCAGAGCAGCAGGGGGATGAGCAGGGCCGGCAGGAGCAGGTAGGCTGCCGCTCGCCGGGCCGCAACCGTCAGGGATGGTGACATGGATCGTTCCTCCAGGGATTTCGTATGCGGTACAATTCGTATTCGGTACAAGTGGTGGGCTAAGCGTAGTCAAAAGCGGGGTGGGGTTCAAGCGGGTGCGCGCCAACCGGTAGCGTACGACCCCGCTTTCGCGAGATAATGGAGGCAATGAACGACAACGACACAACAACGGACGGCGGCAAGCCCCGGGGCAAGCGGAGCCAACTGCTGCGCAAGATCTTTCGCTGGCTGCTCACCCTGCGCGGTTCGCCCGAGTCCATCGGCCTCGGGGTGGCCATCGGCCTTTTCGCCGCCTGCTCCCCGCTGCTCGGGCTGCACCTGGTGATCGCCATCGTTCTGGCCACCCTGCTGGGCGCCAACCGCCCGGCGGCGCTGGGGGCCAGCCTGGCCAACAACCCGGCCACCTTTGTCCCGGTCTACGCCGTTGAATACTGGTTAGGCAGCTTCTTCTGGTCCGGCCCGCCGGTGGCCAAGGTCAGGCAGGTGCTCGGCGACCTGTTGGAGCAGATCTCCAGCACCGGCTTCTTTCACATCCGCGACAACCTTCACGCGGTATTTGAACTGGGCTGGAACGTCTTCATCCCCATGCTCATCGGCGGGACGCTGATGGGTCTCCTCGCCGGCACGGCGGTCTACTTCCCCACCGTATCCCTGGTGCGCACGCTGCGGGCCAAGCGCCTGAAGCGGCGTTCCAGGAGGGCCCGGCGGAAGGCTACCCCTTGACCCACCCGGCGATGGCCCTCGCCGCATCCAGCACCTTGAAGCACTGCTTGCGGGTGAAGCCCTCGGGGAGCGGTTCGTCCAGCGGGATGGTCTCGCTGGCCGCCAGGGCGCAGGGGCCGTCGAAGTCGACGTAGGCGATGCGGGCGGTGAGCTCGCTCTCCGGCCGGCCAAAGGCCGACCCGGGGAGCAGCGCCACCCCGGTGTCCTCGAGGAGCTTCCGCTGCAGGCTCGCCCCGCTGTCCACCCCCCGCCGGGCAAGCTTCTCCGCCAGCGGCGTGAAGTCGGGGAAGAGGTAGAACCCGCCGGTGGGGTTGTGCACCCGAATGCCGGCGCCCTTGAGGATCGCAGCGAACTCACCGCCGATGGCGGCCAGGATCCGCCGGCAGTGCCAGAGGTAGCGCTCGATCTCCACCCCGCCGGTGAAGGCCCGCACCGCGGCGTACTGGATCGGCGCGCAGACCGAGGTGTAGGTCTCGCTGGCCACCGCCGAGGTGGCCTCCAGCAGCCAGTCGAGACTGTCGGGGAAGGCAAAGGTGCCCAGCCGCCAGCCGCCGGCGCCGCACCACTTGGAGAGGCCCGAACTGATGATCGTCCCCTCGGGGTAGTAGCGGGCCACCGAGACGTGCTCACCCTTGTGGTGCAGCAGACCGTAGATCTCGTCGGAGAGCAGCAGCACCTCGTAACGCCGGGCCACTGCGGCGATGGCTTCCAGTTCAGCGGCGCCGTAAGTGCCGCCGTCGGGGTTGCCGGGGTAGTTGAGGATCAGGATCCGCGGCCGAAACTGATCCTGCTCCTCCGCACAGATCCGCTCGAAGTGCTCGGCGGTCATCCGCCAGCCGTTTTCGTAGCTGGTCTGCACCAGACGCACCTTCTTGCCCAGAATCGACGCCTGGGGAACGTAGGAGACCCAGCAGGGCGAGGGGACGATCAGTTCACCGTAGTAGGACAGCTGCAGCAGGAAGAGCAGCTCCTTCGATCCCGGCCCCACCAGGACATTCTCCGGCCGCACATCCACACCGTCGTACCGCCTGTGGAACCCGGCCACCGCCTCCCTGAGCGCCGGCAGCCCCTTCACCGGCAGGTAGTCTTTCTCGTGGGCGTGGTTCTTCAGCTGGTCCACCACCGGGGTGGGCACCGGGAAGGGGGACTGGCCCAGCCCCAGGCGATAGACCGCCCGGCCCTCGGCCTCCAGCTGCCGGCTGCGCTCATTGATCGCCAGGGTGGGCGACTGCTCGACACCCCGCACGTTCATGTTGAGGCTGACATGCTTGAGGATGTTCACAGTGGACCTCCTTCGTGAATCACATTCGGTGAAATGGGGCGATACCGTCCAGTCGCTCACTTAGTCGGGCTGTCGCACTGATCGTTTCAGATTTTTCGACATCAGCGGAACCGCAACAGCATTGACCGGCAGCACAACTTACCACCGGAGGCTGTCAGACATACCGATTATTCAACTGGCGGTTTCATTCCCGGCTTGCCCTCGCGGGCGTTGTCGTAGAACCGCTGGGTGGGGTAGGCGAAGTCGACGTCGTCAGCGGCCCCGAAAGCAGTGAGGACCTCCTCCCAGATGACACCGGCGGAGGAGCGGCGCTTGCGCGGTTCGCAGAGGTAGCGCAGGGTCAGGGTCACCCCGTGGTCGGCCACCGAGGTCCAGACGATGGGGGTCAGGTGTTCGAAGAAGATCAGGTATTTCTTCGCTGCCTGGCGGATCTCCTCCTTGGCATGCTCGGTCTTCACCGCCGTGTGACGGTTGCCAACCTCCTCGATCAGTCCCTTGGCTTTCCGCCAGTCACTCTCGAAGGTCACCGTCACCGGGATCTCGTTCCAGATGATGTTGAACCCCTGGGTGAAGTTGGAGAGCGACCGCTTGAAGACCCAGCCGTTGGGGATGTGGATGATGCGGCCGGTGCTCTGGTCGGCATCGACCCAGTTGCCGATCTCCAGCAGGGAGAACTGGAAGAGCCGCAGGTCGATCACGTCGCCGGCATGGTCGCCGATGGCCACCCGGTCCCCCACTTCGAAGGGTTTGCGTACGGAGATGAAGATCCAGCCGGCAAAGTTGGCCAGCAGATCCTGCAGGGCGATGGCCAGACCGGCGCTGAAGATGGCGAGGTAACCGGCCAGGCCGGCCTGGTTGCCCAGCCAGATCCGCCACAGAGCCACCACCAGGGTAAAGCCCAGCAGGTATCTGGTGGTCTTGAGCACGATGTAGCGCCGGGTGATCTCTTGTTGAGCGCGATTGACAAAGAAACCGACGGTTTTGCGCAGCAGGATGTAGATCAGGATAACGAGGAGGGTCAGGGCAAGCTTGTGCTCCAGCGGGATGCTGATCCCGAAGATTTCCGAGATGCTCAGTGACAGGTTTTCCAAGGCTTTGGTCATCGGCGGCCTCTCTCCGGTCACTATAGACAACTTCCGCGGGAATTGACAAGCGAGCAGGGAGCCCGGCGGCGATCAATCATGACGGTTGCAGATTACGCAGGGATCAGCCACTATTAATCGAACAACATCCCCCCGAAGGAGAAGCCGATGACCAAGCTGAACATCCTGGTGATTCACGGCATGGGGTCGCAGGAACAGTATTACTCCCACCCGATGCGTGACGAAATCAACAAGTGGCTGGGCGAGATGCTGGCCGGGCAGCTCACCTGGGCCGAGGTCTACTGGGCCGATGTGCTCCGGGACCGCCAGAAGGAGTATCTTGACCAGGCCCGCAGGCACCACGACCTCGACTTCATCTCCATGCGCCGTTTCATGGTCAACTCGGTGAGCGACGCCTCGGCCTACCGCAAGAACACTGACAAGAGGGACACGGTGTATGACGACGTCCACACCAAGGTGGACAAGGTGATGGACAAGCTCGACGATCCGGCCGCCCCCGACCGGCCGCTGGTGCTGCTGGCCCACTCCCTGGGCGGCCACATCATGTCCAACTACATCTGGGACCGGCAGAAGCCGGGCGCCTCACCTGCCGGGACCAGCAGCTTCCGCAAGCTGGAGACCCTGGCCGGGATGATCACCTTTGGCTGCAACATCCCCTTCTTCACCTTTGCCTACAAGAAGAGCGATATCAACCCGATCCGCTTCCCCGGCAGCAAACTGCCCCCGGTGCTGGATCTGCTGGCCCGCTGGAAGAACTACTACGACCCGGACGACATCCTCGGCTACCCGCTGCAGCCGA
The DNA here is from genome assembly GCA_965531145.1 of uncultured bacterium. Classification (GTDB taxonomy): domain Bacteria; phylum Acidobacteriota; class JAQAZP01; order JAQAZP01; family JAQAZP01; genus JAQAZP01. The sequence continues at coordinate 5,392 of CBESOE010000218.1, forward strand.
TCAACCACGCCTACAGCAAGCTTGT
>CBESOE010000219.1:0-5363 GCA_965531145.1 uncultured bacterium
GCTGCAACGCGGGTTGTGATAAATGGTCAGCTTGGCCATGAACTCTCTCGCTCCTGTCAATGGTCTACGGTGTCGGTTTTTGCAAAAGAATGGGGTCAGGCACCGTTCTTTTGCATCTGGACGGAATCCGAAGTGTCTCTGCCCATTCGGATGAAACAAAACGGTGCCTGACCCCATTTTGTTTCATCTCTCCCTGCCCGTTCTATCCGGCCAGCCGCCGTGGCCAGCGCATCAGTCCTCCAGGTGGGCGTTAACTTCGTCGAGACTGATCCCCAGTTTCTCGGAGGCCACGTTACGGTCCCCAGCGAGAAACTTCACCGTCCGGGCCACGTGCTCGCGCTTCGCCTCCTCGAGGGTGCTGGGGATGAACCCACCAGCCTCCTCCCGCCCCAGCCGGAGCCTCCTCAGCACGTAGTGGGGCAGTGACGTGATGGTCATGGTGTCGCCCTCCACCTTGTGCACCGAGATGGCGATGATGTCGCGCAGTTCCTCGTGGTTGCCGGGGTAGTGGTATTCCTTGAGCAGCTCCCCCAGCTCCGGGTCGAGGAACATCTCACCCCGGCCGGCTTCCCGGGCTTCCCGGGCCAGGAAGTGCTCGGCCAGCAGGGGAATGTCGTCGGGCAGCATGCGCAGCGGCGGCAGGTTGACCACGTTGGTCCGCAGTCGGTAGAGCAGCTGTCGGGAAAAGGTGGCGTCATAGATGTCCGAGGTCAGATCCCTGCTGGAGGCGGTGATCAGGCGGATGTCGATATGACGCACCTCGGTGCTCCCCTCGCGGTAGTACTCCCCGGTGCGAATCAGCCGGTCCAGGCGGCGCTGGGCCGGCTTGGTCATCCGGCCGATGTTGGCGATGAACATGGTCCCCATGTGGGCCTGTTCGATCAACCCGGTGCGCCCCTCGCTGTCACCCTGCCAGCCGGGGGCCACACCGAAGAGCAGGGCGGCAAACAGTTCCGGGTCGTGGGAGGCAGCGTTCACCGCCACAAAGGGGTGGTCCCGCCGGGGGCTCGCCTCGTGGATCACCCGGGCCAGGGTCCGGCGTCCTGTGCCCAGCTCGCCGCGGATGAAGATGTTGAGGTTGCCGGAGGCCATCCGCTCCACCTGGTGGAAGATGCGGATCATCTTCGGGTTGCGGGTCTTCAGCCGGGCAAAAACCTCCTCGTGGTCCAGGTCTCCCCGGCTCAACCGCGTGGGCAGCCGTTCGATGCTGCTCTTCAGGCTGCGGGTGCTGATCGCCTTGCGCAGCACCTCGAGCAGCAGCTCGTCCTCCACCGGCTTGGAGAGGTAGTCAAAGGCGCCGAGCTTCAGCGAACGCACCGCCAGCTCCACGTCGTTGATCCCGCTGAGCACCACCACCGGCGTGTTCAGATTCTGCGCACGGAACTCCTTGAGCAGATCGAAGCCGCTGAGACCGGGCATGTCCACGTCGAGGATCATCGCGTCGAACTGCTGCACCCTCAACATCTCCATAACTTCCTTGGGATCGGTGACCACGGTGGGGTGGTAAACCTCGCTCTGGGTGAGAAAGACCATCAGGTAGTTGGCCACCGCCATGTCGTCGTCCACGATCAAGATCTCGTACATCGACAGACCTCACGGTGGTCAGGCACCGGCGACAGCCGGTTTGCCCAGGGGCAGGTGGATGGTGAAGGTGGAACCCTGGCCGATCTGACTGGTGACGGTGATCGTGCCCCGGTGCTCCTGGATGATGCGAAAGACGATGGAAAGCCCAAGGCCGGTGCCGCCGCGGGCCCGCTTGGTGGTGAAGAAGGGGTCGAAGAGGCTCTTCAGGGTGGCCTCGCTCATCCCGATGCCGTTATCCGCCACCGTGACCACGATACGGTCCGGCTCGAGGGATGATGAAACGCGGATCAGGCCCCGCCGCTGGTCGAGTATCGCCTGGCTGGCGTTGATCATCAGGTTGACCAGCACCTGCTCCAGCTTCTGGGCGTTGCCGGTGAAGGTGGGCAAGTCGGGAGCCAGCTCCTGCTCGATGTCGGCGTGCTTCTGCACCTGCTTTTCCACCAGCCGGGCGCTCTCGCTGATCACGTTGTTGATGTCCACCTGGTCGTTGAGCAGGCCTTCACCCTTGCGCACAAAACTCTTCAGGGAATCGACGACCCCCTTAATCCGCTCCGATCCCTTTGTGATGTCCTTGACCAGGATCATCACGTGCTCACGGAAGAAATCGTATTTCAGGCGGGCCACCTTGAAATCAGGGTTCTCGGCGTAGTGTGCATCGGCGATGGGCAGCAGGTCTTCCAGCGCCTGCTCGATGATCTTGATGTTGCCCCGGATGAACTGGTTGGGGTTGTTGATCTCGTGACCCACACCGCTCACCAGCTGGCCCAGCGACTTGAGCTTGTCCGCCTGCTGCAGCTGCTGCTCGTAGATTTTCTGGCTGGTGATGTCGCGGTAGAACTCGATGATCCCGTCCACCTCCTGGTCCTTGCTGAACACCGGCAGGGCGTGCACCTCGTAGAACTTGTCCCCCTGCTGGATCTCGGCGGTGACCGGGGCGTGGGTCTCGCGGATCTTCTCCAGGTGACAGTTCTCGCAGGGTATACCCCGGTTGAACAGCGCCCGGTGGCAGGACTGCCCCGGCTCCAGGTGGTCACGGTTGGTCATGATGATTTCAAAGTTCTTGTCCAGCATCACCACCCTGTCGGGGATGGCCCGGAACATGGTGTCCAGGGTCCGTTTCGACTCGCTGAACCCGCTGTGCACCTGGTCGAGGTAGGCGTTCACCCGGTCCAGCTTGCCCCGCTGATCCACCAGTTCGCTGGTGCGGTTCTTGATGGTTTCTTCCAGCGCGTCCAGCTTGCGGGCGAACTCGCTGGCTTCCTCCTGCCGTATCTCCAGGGTGTCGGCCAGGTTCTGCCGCTCGAGGGCCATGCCGAGGAAGCGGGTGATCTCGTCCAGCAGCCGCTGCTCTTCGGGCAGGGTCTTGATCTGCGGGTCGTCGTAGCCGACGGTGATTTCCCCCACCGGTTCATCACTGACCCTGATGGTGCTGCGGATCAACTGGGTGCCGGGCGGGGGGGATCCGTATTCCTTTTCCCTGTATTGCGAGTAGACCACCACGTGTTCGGGGAAGTGCATCCCGGGGGCCATGTATTTGGGGAACTGGGTGAAGAACTCCTGGATGGTTGTGGAATCGTGGATCCACTCGGCCACCGAGTAGAGGCAGGCCAGTTCCTTGGCCCGTTCCACCCGCTCCCAGTCCGATTTCAGGCCAAGGGTGCCCACATCGGTGGCCAGGCTGGAGCGGAAGAGGAAGAGCTGGCCGTCGGTGGTCTCGGTGGTGCCGGTCTTGAAGACCACCGGCCGACTGGCATCCTTCTGCTTCCAGTAGACGGTGATCTTCCGCTCGCCGGCGCCCACCCGACCCGCCCCCTGGCGGAACCGCCCAATGGCATCCGGCTCGATCAGGTCGGCCAGCCGCAGTCCCGGCTGCTGGGGATCGGCAATGCCGCAGAGCCGGGCCAGGGAGGGACTGAGGTGCCGGACCTCCTCGTCCTCGTCGATGACCAGCAGGTAGTCGAAGCTGTTCTCGAAGAGATTGAGCAGGTCTTCGGGTGAGATGCGTTCGGTCATCGGCGGCCTTAAAATTGGGGACGGTTACCTGTTTCATTAGGACAATATTGTATGTACTTAATAGGTAACCGTCCCCAATTTCCTGCTGTCATTGCGAAGAGCCTGACCCCTTGTCATCGCGAGGAGCCGAAGGCGACGAAGCGATCTCTCTTGCAACGGAGATATCGAAAGTAGGGACAGTTACTACTTTTTCAACCGCCAATCGACAGGTATCAATAAAAGTAGTAACTGTCCCTACTTTCGCCTGCTTTCGTCACACTCGTCCTACTGCCGTGCACCCACCCGGAAGTGCTCGAGCCCCACCTCGCGGACCGAGCGGCGGTAGAGGGCGCTGGCGTTGAACGCCGGCACCCGCGGGGCGGGCCGTGCCGAAGCGTCGGCCACCACCAGGCTGCCGCTGCCATCCCAGGCGTGTTCTTCACCGGTGTTCCAAAGGAACGGGAGGTGCGGACCGAGGTTGCCACGGGCGGCCTCGGCGATATGGGCGGTGAGTGCCTCCACGCTGTCCGGCACCTCCAGACCCAGCTGGGCGGCCAGCCCGGCCAGCACCTGCCAGCCGGTGGCGCCGGCGGGCGGCTTGACCGCCGGGCTGTAGCTGAGCACCTTGCCCTCGAAGTTGCAGCGAGTTCCCCCGCTCTCCAGGAAGGTGCTGCCCGGGATCGCCACATCGGCAAACAGGGTGGTCTCGGTCTGGGCCCAGTCCACCGCGGTGAGGAACTCCACACCGCCGAAGTAGGACGCCACCCGGTCGGTGCTCATCGGGTCCTCGCTGATCACCAGCGCGGCCTTGATCTTGCCGTCGCGGAGCATACCGAACAGTTCCTCCCGGGTCTTGGCCCCGGGGAGGCCGTTGGCCGGAACACGGCCCACGGTAAAGGCCGGATCAGCGCCACTGATCTCCATCCCGGCGCCATTGGCCGACAGGGAGGGGAGGATCATCTGGCTGGAGCCGCCGCAGGCCCGGATCAGCAGGGACAGGTTGGCCATCACCTGCAGGTCACCGGGGGAGAGGTCGCGGGAGCGGTCCGGACACTGCACCAGCACCACCTTTTTCGCCGCGGCGATCATCTCCGCCGCCTTTTTCGACTGGCCCATCTCCACACCGGTGATCGAACAGGTGGTGTCGGAATCATAGCTGGTGATGTGGTCGAGGAAAGCCTTGCCGCCGGACATCTGCTCGATGGTTTCCCGGGGGAAGTGGCCCTGCTCGATCAGCGAGCGGGTGATGCAGTTCCAGAACCGGGCGGCTGTGCCCCGCATCGGGTCAACGTAGAGGTCGGCCAGGTCAACCAGCGCCTGTTTTGTCGACCCGGTGATCACCAGCTTCGCCCCGGCCTTGGCCGCATCGATGATCTCGGTGCCGAGGATCAGGAAGTAGTTCTGGGGGTCGATGTTGTTGCAGATGATCAGGTCGGCGTCACGCAGGGCCGTGCGGTCGGCGGTGGAAGCGGTGAAACCGAAGGAGTCGTCCAGGGCACCGCTGGTGCCTCCGGTCTCCAGGACGGCAATGGAGGTGATGTTGTTGGTGCCCAGCCCCTCGCGGGCGATACGGCCCGCCAGATACATCTCTTCGTTGCTCACGTCGGGATAGAGGAAGACACCAACCGACTCGGGTCCGTGCTTTTCGGCCACGGCTTTCAGACCGGCGGCGGCTTTGCTGTATGCCTCTTCGTGAGTCACCGCGCGGTGCTCCATCCCCTCCCGCAGCCGCGGGCCGTCCAGCCGCTTGCCGCGGATGAACAGTTCGGCGCCGAAGCGGCCGTCGT
>CBESOE010000220.1:0-5342 GCA_965531145.1 uncultured bacterium
GGAACCGGCAGGCACCCTTTTCGTCGGGCCTGCCGGCCGGCAAAACTGATCTCCCTATTGTATACTATTTTAATAGAGATTCGAGACCCACCTGTGGGCCAGCGTCAATCCGTGATGGAGTGCCGCAGCCCGAAGGAAGGATTGCGAGATTACTTGCGGTAGACTTTGGGCACCACCGGAGCACGCAGCCGCTGGGTGCTGGGGAAGCCGGAGCCGAGCAGCGGCCGCAGGTAGGTGCGGAACGCTTCGGTGACCCCGTTGCCCTGGCGGTTGATGAAGCTGGCCGGCATGGTGCGGGTTTTGCCCGCCACCTGCTCCAGGGGAACCAGCTTGTAGTCAACGGAATAGCGACCGGTCCTCTTGATGGCCACCGACCCGTCGAGGTTGTGCCAGATGGCCAGCTGGGCCGCCCGCTCACCAACCTCCCGCGCTTCGTTCTGGTCCACGTCGGACACCACGCCGGCAAACGAACGCTGAAGGTAGCCCAGCGTGTCGGCGCGCACCCGCTTGATCTTCAACCTGCTCTTCACCAGGTCGGCCAGCATATCGCCCAGGGCGCCGGTTCCCGAGAGCTGCACATTGCCGTGGGCGTCCCGCTCCACGGTCTTGACCAGCCTCTGGGCGATGGGTACGTGCTTGGCGTCACAGATACCCTCACTGGCCGCCACAACGCAACGCCCCAGCCGCTTGATCGTCTTGCGCACGTCATCGATAAAGCGCCGGGTGTCGAAGGGCCGCTCCGGGAGGTAGACCAGGTGCGGGCCGTCCTCGTCGTGGGTTTGCCCCAGCACCGAGGCCGCGGTGAGGAATCCGGCGTGGCGGCCCATGACGATGCCGATGTAGACACCGGGGATCGAGCGGTTGTCGAGATTGGCGCCCATGAAAGCCTGGGCCACGTAACGGGCGGCCGAGGGATAACCCGGCGTATGGTCGTTGAGCACCAGGTCGTTGTCGATGGTCTTGGGGATGTGGATCGCCCGCAGGTCGTAGCCCTCGGCCTCGGCCTGCTGGTTGACGATGCGCACCGTGTCGGCCGAATCGTTGCCGCCGATGTAGAAGAAATAGCGGACGTCATGGGCCTTCATCACGCTGAACATACGGGCACAGAACGCCTCGTCCGGCTTGGTCCGGGTGGAGAGCAGGGCCGAGGAGGAGGTGTTGGCCACCTGCTCCAGGTGGTGGCTGGTCTCCTGGGTCAGGTCGAGGAAATTCTCGTTGACGATCCCGTCCACACCGTGCACCGCCCCGTAGACCCGGGTCACCTGGCTGAACTTGCGGGATTCCAGCACCACCCCCGCCAGACTCTGGTTGATCACGGCCGTGGGGCCGCCCCCTTGAGCTATCAGCACCTTTCCTTGTAAAACCGACATTACTCGCCCCCTGATCTGAAAAGACTTCTGGTAGTGGAAACCGATTGATGTGGCCCGGCACCACCGGTCAACGCCAGTGCACCGGAAATAAAAGAGTAGTTGGTTCCACGGGCGGAGTCAATCGGTTGAGCCGGGGTTCCAGCCCCGATTGCGCCCCACCTCCGCTTCTCCTATTATTGGGCCATCAGCGTTGCCGCTCCACGGTTACAAAGTCGAATTCAGCAGAAGGAATGGTATATGAAATCGGTGACCACCCTGGCCTGTACCGTGGCGACGACACTCTGTCTGGTTCTCACCGGCGGCTGCGCCGGACCAGAAGAATACCGCCGGCCCGGCTGCAACGTGATCCTGATCTCCATCGACACCCTGCGCTCCGACCGGCTGGGATGCTACGGCTACACCAGGGACACGTCGCCCAATATCGACCGCTTCCGGGCCGACGGGGCTCTCTTTGGCTGCACCATCGCCCAGGCGCCGTCCACCATGCCCTCCCACGCCTCCATCTTCACCTCGCTGATCCCCATCCATCACGGCGCCTTCATCTCCCGGACGAACCCGCTGCCCGACAGCTGCACCACCATGGCCGAACTGCTTCAGCAAACCGGCTACCGTACGGTCTCCTTCAATGATGGGGGTCAGATTTCGGCCGAGTTCGGCTTCGATCAGGGGTTCGACAGATACGAAACAAGGGCCAGCAAGGACCGGGACGTGTACGACTTCATCAACACGGTGAATCAGGTGGAGTTCTGGCTCGGGGAAGAGGAGGTCCGGCCGTTCTTCCTCTTCCTCCACACCTACCAGACCCACCACCCCTACACACCGGACAAACGGTATCTCGATGAACTGGGCGTGAGCTATTCTGGATGTCTGCCGGACAAGAGCACGGCTGAACTGCTCCGGAAGATTTCTGATGGCCGGCTCCAGTTGACCAGGGAAGACGAAGAACATTTCTCCTCTCTGTACGATGCCGAAATCCGGCAGATGGATCACGCCTTTGGCCGGTTGGTGGAATTGCTGAAGGTTCACGGGCTGTATGAGGATTCGCTGATCATAGTCACCTCGGACCATGGCGAGGAGTTGGGAGAGCACGGCTGCTGGGGCTGGCACTCCCACTCGCTGTACGAGGAACTGCTCCGGGTGCCGTTGATCATCAAGTTCCCGGGCAACGAATTTGCCGGGGCCGAGATCGAGCACCAGGTGCGTAGCCTGGACATCCTGCCCACCATTCTCGACGTGAGCGGGATGGATCAGCCGGAATTTCTCGAAGGGCGCAGCCTGCTCCCCCCGCTCCTCGGAGAGCCGGACGAGGCCCGCCCGGCGCTGTCCCAGATCGACCAGCCGAGGCCGATGCCCGCAACCTGCCTCCGTTCAGCCGAATGGAAGTACTACCCTGCCGCCGGCACATACCATGGTGCGCTCTACCACATCGAGAGCGACCCCGGGGAAGAACAGAACCTCGTCTTCGAGGAACGGCAGCAGTTCAGAGAGATGAGTCAGCAGTTCGATCGCCTGCTGGATCAGCGGCCCATTGCCGAAGCGGGAAGTGAAATGGAACTCTCCACAGCGGTGACCGACCAGCTGCGTGAGCTGGGATACATCGAATAGCCACTCATGACCGGTCGCTGACGGCCAGGGCCGCCTCCCTGTCCCACCGTCAGGCCGGAACCAGAGTGGACCGGCCGACCTCGATCATGCGGGTCACCGCCCGGCGGGCCCGGCGGATCACGTCTGCGGGAAGTTCGATTTGATGCTGCAGATGGAGGAGGGCGTCCCTGGTCTGCTCCAGGGTGATCTGGTTCATGTGCGGACAGCGGACACTGCAGAGCCGCAGCATCTCTTTATCCGGGTTTTCAGCAGCCACATTGTCACCCATGGCACACTCGGTGAGCAGCAGGTACTGTTCTGCTCCCGAATCCTGGACGTGTTCGATCATCGCCTTGGTGCTGCCTGAAAAATCCGAGGCTTCCACCACCTCGGGACTGCACTCTGGATGGGAGAGAACCAGCACATCCGGGAACTGGGCCCGCACGTCTTCGATGTCCTGCACGGTGAACTGCTCGTGCACTTCACAACGGCCCTTCCACCCCACCATGGCATATTCCAGATCATCCTCCTGCCCGGCCACCGCCCGCGGCCCCTTGTGGGGGAAGATGATCCTCCGGCCGGTTTCCCGAGCCGTGTTCCGGGCCAGGTATTCGTCGGGCAGGAAGATCACCGGACCGTCATCGAGCGATTCGATCACAGCGGCAGCATTTCCTGACGTGCAGCAGATGTCGCTTTCCGCCTTCACCTCGGCATAGGTGTTGATATAGGTCACCACCGGCACCCCGGGATACTGCGCCCGCAGTTCACGCACATCCTCGGCGGTGATGCTCTCGGCCAGCGAGCAGCCGGCATCCAGCGAGGGGATGAGAACGGTCTTCTCCGGGCTGAGGATCTTGGCCGTTTCAGCCATGAAGACCACGCCGCAAAACACGATGACCTCCTCCGACGCCCCGGCCGCCACGCGGCTCAGTTCCAGCGAGTCGCCGGTGATATCCGCCACCGAGTGAAACAGTGCCGGTTCCATGTAGTTGTGACCGAGGATCAAGGCGCCACGTTCATGTTTCAGTTGCTCGATCTCCGCCACCAGTTCGGCCTTCAGCCGCAATTCCGCATCCGGGACCACCCGGCTCAGCTTCGCTTTCAGCTGCTCATACGCTCGCTCGATGCTCGTTCGGTCCATTGTCTTCCATGTCCTTGAAGGTTCCTGTCAATTCACATAATCATCTACCGATCATGTCCATTATAAGCCGGAGGGCGTATATTTTGAACAACTATTTCAACCACCTGACCTCGATCCGGCTCACCCAAGGGTGAGCCGGCCCATTGTTCAGATGGGATCGACGACGATGCGCACCCGGAAGTTACCGGTATTGTCCTCAAGTTTCTCGTCGTTGATTCCCAGTTCCAGTTCGGTCTTCTCGGGCGTGATGAGACTCTTCTCCGTACCAACCACATACGGGTTGCGGTGCATGGGACGGAACCTGGCGATGAGCATGCCGATGTTCTTGCCGGGCAGGGGTCTTCCCGTCCAGCCCGACCAGGGCTGCCCGTCAGGGCCCACTTCCCGGCCCACACGGTCGGAGGCCCACTTGATGGTGCCGGTGGCGGTGATGTGGATGCGCTGGTCCTTTTCCAGGTGAATACCGGTCTGCAACCAGCGGGTGGTGGCGGGGACGACGATGGTGTATTCCTTGCTGGCCCGGCTCAGTGTGCGATCCTTCGGCCCTTGCTTCGAATCGAGCCCTTTTTCCACGTTGTTCATGTTTCCGGTGAACACCACCTCCCGCACCGGGTTCCCGGGGCCGATCTCGTATTGCTTCACGCGGTCCTTGGTCTTCACCTTGAAGTTCACCGACCGGGAGGCCCGAACGAACCCCTCGATGCCGCTGCCGCCACCCACCCGCTCCAGCTGGTAGACCGCCACCCGCAGGGTGAGCTTGGGCCGCTCCACATGGGTCACTTCCTTGAAAACCAGGCGGTGGATACGGTCAAAACGAACGCGGACCGGATCACCCTCCACCCGCTCCAGCTCGAGAACCTCGTCGGTGAAAATGGCCGATCCCTTCACGGTATTTCCGTTGGGCGCCTTCACTTCCACAGCCCCCACATCCAGCTCGGCGGCGGCACAGATGCCGGTGAGCGCGGCGGCGGAAAGAAAAATCACCAGAGAGAGGCAGATCGATTTTCCGGTCATGATGTCCTCCATGAAAGCTACGGCGGAAACGCCATCTATCCATCAATTGCACAAGGTTGATCTTGATCTTGAAGAGTGGATTCGAGTGTAGTGATTTCCCAATAAAGGGTCAAGATATCCCGCTATCGAGCTTCCCGGTTCATGAAGCATTCTACGATATATTTCCTCTGGAGGTTCACTCAGGTCAGCAGATCGCCCACGGTGCTCATCTCTTCAGCAGACAACTGAAAATC
>CBESOE010000221.1:0-5273 GCA_965531145.1 uncultured bacterium
TGATCGACAGCGCGCTCAAGGGCGAGGTGCCCCTGCGCCCCGAGTGGTATCGCGGGTTGTAGGATATGGGGGGCGGCGAATGACTCGGTCAGCGACTCACTCGTCGTATTCAAGGATCGCATAGATCCTGGCGAGAACTTTCCTGATCACTTGATCCGGGGCTTTTGAGATAAACTTGACCTGTCTCGTTCGCCAGTCAAGGTTCTTGATCTGGTCTGAGAGAACGGTGCCTTCGACTTCGCACCCGCCAGGAATCACAACTTCAAACGGATACCCCTTGACCTGTGACGTGATGGGGCAGAAGAGCGCCAGTCCCAGCTTTTTGTTGTAACTGGCCGGTGAGAGGACAAATGCCGGACGGCGGCCTGCCTGTTCGTGACCGGCCTGGGGGCTGAACTGCAGCCAGACAAAGTCCCCCCGGTCAGGGATATAGCGCCGGGGCATCACCAGACCTCCCTGCCCTGGGGGGATCCGGTGGAAATTTCCTCGTGACAGTTGTCCTTGGTAACCTGATCCAGCAGATCCTGCAGTCGGTATGTCTCGACCTGCACCGGAGTGATAACCAGCCGGTCATCCTCGATGCTGATGTCGACGGATGATCCTTCCCTGACTCCGGTCTGTGCGGCAAATGACTTTGGGATACGCAGTCCCAGACTGTTGCCCCATTTTCGAATCTTCGATTCCATGGCACACCTCAATGTTTATACAATGTATATACATTCATGCGGGCGAATAGTCAAGGCAAATGGAATATTGGCCCGGGTCATTCGCCTATCCAGCCATTCCCCGCAGAAACAGCTCGATGGTCATTGCCCGGGTGAGCGGGTGCAGGTGGTTGGCCCGCCCGCTGGTGTGCTCGCTGAGCAGCGTGCTGACGCCTTCGGCATCTAGCCAGGGGCGCTGGGATGCGGTCTGGTCGGTGAGCAGGTCTTGGGCCATGGTGCGCAGTGGGCCGGGGTTGCGCAACTCGGCGGCAAAGTCGAAGTGCCCGGCCCGCTTGCCGGAGCCGAGGCCCACCAGGCTTGCGATGCGGCTGAGAAGCGCTTTGGCTGCCCGGCCGGGCAGTGGCGGGGGAGCACCCCCCGCGGTGGGTGGACGGCCGGTGCGTTCCCAGGGGACGGCAGCGCAATCGGGGTGCCTGGTGCAGAAACTCTCCAGGTAGGCGGCCTGGTGCCGGCGCTTTTCCGGTGGCAGCGAAAACGCGGCCTCGAGGAGCGGCTGGTGGAAGAAGGGCAGCAGAACCTCGGTGTCGATCCTCCGCGAGACCACTCCGGAGAGGGTCAGCCGCCGCCAGCGGCAACGCATGGCCTCGAAGGTGTTGATCACCGCCAGCTCGGTCCCCTGGGGATATATCGAAGCGTCGGCCTCGATGCTCGCCTGATACTCCCCCTCGCCCGACCGTCTGAAGTCGGCGGCCATCAGCAGTTCCGCCTCACCGGACGGCAGCCCGTGAACCGCCTTCACCGGGCGGGACGGTGCGTCGGCCGGCACGTTGCCCATGATCCCGTCACCGCACATCCCCGAGAGAATCACATCCACCTCGGTGGCCACTTCGCGGTTGGTGGCGTGTCCGGCAAGGTGGGCGATGCCGGTGGTGCCGCCGGTGACCAGTGCGGTTTCGGCGAGCGCGTCGGCCACCCGCGCCGGGTCGAGACGGAAGACCAGGTGACACAGGCCGAGGATGGCGGCCACCTCTCCGGCCAGCCGCACGTCGGGGGAACCGGGAGTGCCAAAAGTGATGGCGGTGGGGCCGGCTCCCAGGGCTGCCGCTTCGGTGGCGATGGTGCGGGAGTCCATACCACCGGAAAGCATGCAGCCTATGCGCGCCCTGCCCCCGGCCCGCTGCAGGGCGGAGGAGACGGCTCCCTCCATGGTCCGGCCGATATCCTCGGCGCCCGAATGGGGCACCACGGTTGGGGGATCGAACAGGAAATATGTCCGGCTGATGCGGCCGCCCGGGGTGATGTCGGTCACCGCTCCGAGGGGCAACAGTTCTACACCGCTGAGCAGGGTGCGTTGATCAAAGGGGTGGCCGTGTTCCAGCAGCTGGCGGATGGCCGGCAGGTCGGGTGCGGTGTCCACTCCCGGCAGACCGGCCAATGCCTGGGCCTCGGGGGCAAAGGCAAGACCACCCCGGAAACGGGCCAGGTAGAGCGGCTGGTGGCCGAAACGGTCGCTGACCAGCACCACCCGGGGGCCGGATGCATGAACCGCGTGGAAACTCCCCTCCAGCAGCGCCAGGTCTGCCGGCCGGTCCTGGTCGAGACAGGAGCGGATCCAGTCCTGTGCGGTCGATCCATCCGGAGCGAGGCCCGGAGTGCCGTGGATTAGCAGCAGGTCGCCGGCGCCGGAGATCTCGTGGGACTCGGTCCGGCCGCCCGGTTCCGGGTGCCGCGGCCGGTCGATCTGCGCCAGGGCGAGACCGGGCCGCCAGCAGGTGGAGACGTCATAGGCGGGGCGGTGGCGCAGACGGGCGACTACCTGCTCCAGGACACCCCGTGCGTCTTCCGTCCCCAGAACGCCGGCCAGGCCGGGCATGGCATTTCCTCCCTCGAGTCGACAGAGACCGTTCCGACTTGTTGGTTCGATTTTAGTGCATCGGACGGTGAATGCCTATGGTGCGGGCCCTCCTGCTGAATCGGGGCAGGTGCTGTGATAAAATGCAGTATCTGTCGTGATCAGCCGTGTCGTGATCAGCCATGTTGAGAACAGACCGTCCGTGTTCGGCCACCCGAACCGGCGTGAACCGCAGCCGCCATCGGAGATCGCCATGCCTTTCGCCCATACGCTCCGTATCCTCATGATTCTCGTCGTTCTGGTGTGCTCCGCGCCGGCGGTAACCGCCGCGGAGATCAAGGTGCCGGGCCACGCGGCCAGCATCCAGGATGCCATCGACCTGGCGGTGGACGGGGACACGGTGCTGGTGGCCGACGGGACTTACGAAGGCAAGGGATTCGTCAACATCCGCTTCTTTGGCAAGGCGATCACCGTCAGGTCGGAGAACGGGCCCCAGGGCTGCATCATTGACTGCCAAAGCGAGGGGCGGGGTTTCATCTTCGAGAACGGCGAGGGCCCGGGGTCGGTGCTTGAGGGGTTCACCATCCGGTCCGGATACGCCCACCACGGGGGAGCGGTCTACTGTTACTACGCGTCACCCACCATCCGCGGCAACATCCTCACCGCCAATGCGGCGCTCTACCGTGGCGGCGCCATCCACTGCTCCCAGTCTTCAGCAGTGATCGAATGGAACCAGATCACCTTTAACAACGCCGGCTGGGCCGGTGGCATCAACTGCCTCCACTCCTCGCCCACCATCCGCAACAACCAGATCATCGGCAACATCGCCAGCAACGGGGAAGGGGGCGGACTGCGCTTCGACGATTCCGCCTCGGCCGTGGTCAACAACCTGGTGGCCGGCAATTCCTCGCTCACCTGGGGCGGGGGGATCGCCTGCCGTCAGGCGAATCTGACGATCCGCAACTGCACCATCGCCTACAATCTGGCCACCGATTACGGCGGCGGGATCGGCTGCATGGAATCGTCCTCGCCCACGGTGACCAGTTCGATCCTCTTCCAGGATTCGGCGGCGGAGGGGGCTGAAATCGGGCTTCGCTCATACAACTACCCGTCCTCCCTGAGCATCAGCTACTCCAATGTCACCGGCGGGCGGGCCGGTGCCTATCTGGAGGAAGGGTGCGTCCTCCACTGGTGGGGCGGGATGATCGACGCCGACCCGCTCTTTGCCAGCGGGGGTATCGGCGACTACTACCTGAGCCAGGTTGCCGCCGGCCAGGCGTCCAACAGCCCCTGTGTCGATGCCGGCAACCCGGCGGGCCCGATGATCGACGGCTCCACCCGCACCGATTCGGTCCACGACACCGGGGTGGTGGACATGGGTTTCCACTACCAGGTCTGGGAGGAGCCGGTGACCACCATCGACGGCGGCCCCAGCGGCACGGTGAACTCGCCGGTGCTCATCTTCGCTTTCAGTGCCACCGACAACCGCGACCCCGCTGACCAGCTCAGCTTCTCCTGGCGTCTCGATCGTGATGACTGGTCCGACTGGAGCCCGGCCACCACGGCCATCTACCGCGACCTGGGAACCGGGCCGTACACCTTTTTCGTCCGCTCCCTGGACCGGGACGGCAACATCGACTCCACCCCTGCCGAGAGTTTTTTCATCGTTGGCAACTGGGATGACCAGGCCGACTGGGGCCCGCTGGTCTCCGGCCCCGGCCCCGGGCTGGCCAACCCCGCGCTGGTCCGCACCTCCCGGGGTGAGTGGGAGGCTTACTCCGGTGCCCGCTACGGGGTCAACGTGGCCTGCGGCAATCTCGACGGCATCAGTTACGACGA
Source organism: uncultured bacterium (assembly GCA_965531145.1). Lineage (GTDB taxonomy): Bacteria > Acidobacteriota > JAQAZP01 > JAQAZP01 > JAQAZP01 > JAQAZP01. The sequence goes on from CBESOE010000221.1 coordinate 4,357, forward strand.
GATCGTCACCGGCCCCGGTCCCGGTGAGAACTACGGGCCCCATGTGCGGGGCTGGGGCATGGGTGGTGATCCGATCTCGGGAATCAACTTCCTGGCCTACGGCACTCCGCGATACGGGGTCAACGTGGCCTGTGGTGACCTGGACGATGACGGGAAGGACGAGATCGTCACCGGAGCCGGTCCCGGCGCGGTGTTCGGTCCCCACGTGCGGGGCTGGGACTATGACGGCGGTGTGGTGAGCGCCATGGTTGGTGTGAACTTCATGGCCTACGGCACGCTGAAGTGGGGGGTCAACGTGGCCTGCGGCGACATCGACGGCGACGGCTACGACGAGATCGTCACCGGGGCCGGACCGGGTGAGGCCTTCGGTCCCCACGTGCGGGCCTGGAATCACGATGGCGGATTCTCCACCGATCCCATTGCCGGAATCAACTTCTTTGCCTATTCCACCCACCATTGGGGGGTCAACGTGGCCTGCGGCGACCTGGACGGGGACGGGATGGACGAGATCCTCACCGGGGTGGGGCCGGGCAGCAATTTCGGGGCCAACGTGCGGGGCTGGAACTTTGACGGCGGGGAGTTGACGCCCATTGTCTGGGTCAATTTCCTCGCTTCCGCGGACGGATACGGGGTGGTGGTGGGGGCCTGGGACCTGGACGACGACGGCCAGGACGAAATCCTCACCATGCCCGGCGCCGGCGACGATCTCAGCGCCAGACTGCGGGCCTACCGGCAGAGCGGGTTCAGTGTGGAAGTGGTCCACGGCTACGATTTCTTCGCCTACGACAGCTGGATGACCCATGGCGGCAAGGTAGCCGGGGGAAACTTCTCCACCAGCAAGTGACGGACAGGCGGGCGACACCGACAACGATGCCTGCACGGTGATTGCCACGTCCCCGTGACGCGGCCGGCTGACA
>CBESOE010000222.1:0-5250 GCA_965531145.1 uncultured bacterium
GCCGAGGCCACCACCAGCGATACCAGGAGAACGTAGAACAGCACCCCCAGCAGCAACCCACCGAAGCCCCTGTTCTCCATCGATTTCCAGCGGCGGACACCGTCGAGAAAAAAGATCAGCACCAAAGTGTTGAACAGTGCCTGGATGAGAACCAGCGCCATCTCCCCCGGCCCGGCGCGGCCCAGAGACCCGACCATGTCCGCCGTGCTCCTCCGGCCGTCGGAAATGGTCCGCACCCCATCCTCCCCGCCGCCGGCCCCCAGCAGTTTCAGCAGATTCCGCCGTTTGCCGGCCACACTCATCTCGATGAACGAGAACAACGCCTCGGCACCGGTGTGACCGGGGTGCTCCTTGAAGACGGCCAGGGCCTGGCCGAGGAACCAGCGGTTCAGGGCCGGCATGTCCCGGAGCGGCGCCTCGGCCACCGCCTTGTCCACCAACTCTTTCTCGGCCTGCCAGCGGGGGATGCCTGCGGACCGGGCCAGCACCTTGGCCGCGGCCACGCGGTAGACGTTGTAGTGAAAAGCGCTGCTCAGGGAGAAACTGCCGCAGACACTGAAATTGCGTACCCCCCAGGCCGCGGGAAAAAGCAGGGCCGCGAGACAGAAGAGTGCCACCTGGCGCCGGCTGGATTTTCGACCCAGCAGCCAGACGACAACCACGATGAACAGCCAGGCCCCCAGGGGACGCACCGCAGCGGAAAGGGTCAGTGCCAGCCCGGACACCGCCAGCAGCCCGAGGTGCGGCCGGTGGCGGTGGACCAGCAGCAGCAGGACCGCAGCCAGGACCAGGGTGGCAAAGAGGATGTCCGACATCACCATGTTGGCATAGACCACATGGCCGGCATCGACGGCCAGCAGGAGGCCGCACAGCAGGCCGGCCGCAGGAGTGAAGATCCGTCCGGTAATCCAGGCCCCCCCCACGGCCACTGCTGATCCGAGGATGATCTGCAGCAGGACCAGCAGGACCAGGCCGTCTCCGGGCAGGACCGTGCAGAGCAGAACCAGCAGCGGGTACCCCGGTGTGCGAAAGGTCTCCGGCTCCATCGGGTTCTCCAGCGAGAAACCCTCCCCCCGGACAAACCGGCTCTCGCCGCCGATGCTCCGGGCCAGTTCAAGATAGACCCGGGAATCGGGGGTGCACACCCGTTGAGGTTCGAAGCGGTGACACACACAGAACAAGAGCCGCACCAGGAGAGCGGTGATGAAAACAACGAGCAGCGCCTTGCTGGACAGTGTGCCGTGGCTCATGGAGTCTCCGCCGGGGCTTCCGGTTCAGCGGCCTCTTCCCGGGCCAGGTATCCCAGGGTGTCCAGCCGTTCGATCTCCTGTTCCGAGAGGCGCGCCGCCTCATTCTCGCCGGGGGCCAGGAGGTCCCGGGCCGCGGCATGGGCTTCGATACCGGCGCGCAGGGCTCGGGCCGTTGACGCATCATGCTCGTATCCCGTCGGCTTCTGTTCCCCGGGATCGAGGCCAACATCGTACAACTCCCAGCCCACTTTCCCCCGCCGGTCCACGGTGCGGATCAGCTTCCGGTTTCCTTGCAGCGCCGCCACGTATTCCCGATTGTCCAGCAGCAACTCGCTGTACACCGGTCCTTCCCGCAGCAGTTCACCATCCCCCCGGATGGCCGGCCAGAGAGAGACCCCGTCGGTCTCGGCAGGCAGGGGCAGACCGAACATCTCCAGCACGGTGGGATAAAGGTCCACCAGGGAAACGATCGGCTCCACCTCACCCTGCAGCAGACCGCCGCTGCGCTGGGGAACCCGGAAAAAGAGGGGGATGTCGATCTCCTCGCCATAGACCGTCAGGTGGTGACCCCAGCTGCGGTGCTCCAGAAACGCCTCCCCGTGGTCCGAGGTGATGATGACCACGCTGCGGGAGAGCAGTCCGCGATCCTCCAGGCCGTCGAAAAATCGGGATAGCTCCTGGTCTACCCAGGCCACCTCGCCGTCGTAGAGCGAGGTGAGCACACCGATCCTCCGCTGCAGGGCCGGGTCGTCAAGTCCGGTGAACTCCAGGTCCACCTTCTCGCGAAACTGCTGCTTGTTTTCGACGATGATGTCGAGTTCCGGGTCGTCGAACTCGGGAAGGTGCCGGCGGGCCCAGTCCAGGTCGAAGCGTGAATAGCGGTAGCGGAAAGGTTGCCCGCCCGGGCTGTCGAGCCAACGGCCATACTGTTCGGCCCACCACTCCATCTCGAAGGGCCACCCGCGGCGAGAGAATGGCCCGCCCTCCGGCGGGTCGGGATCGGCAAACTGCCCGCGAAACGGTTCCGGGGGCGTGTACGGCGCGTGCGGATCGAGGATGTGCAGGTAGAGAAAGAACCGTTCACCCGGCTGCCGGCCGTCCAGCCACTCCAGCGCCCCGGTGCACAGTTCATCGGCATCACCCGCTCGCTGAACGAACTGATCGAAGCCCTGGTGGAAATTGTTTCTGACACTGATGTTGATGTTGGTGGTATAGGCTGCCGTGGAGAATCCTGCCTGGCGCAGCGTCTCTGCCAGGGTGACCTGGCCGCTGTCCAGCCGTGTGGAGCCGCCGTAACGTTGCAGGCTGCGAGTGAGTCCCACCGCCCCATGCCGGCCGGGATAGAACCCGGTCATCAGTGAAGCCACCGAGGGCTTGGTCCAGGAAGAGGGGGCCACGGCGTGGCGGAACCGCACGCTCTCGCCGGCCATGCGGTCAAGGCAGGGGGTGACTCCCGGGTCGCCGCCCCAGGCGCCCAGGCGGTCGCTGCGCAGGGCATCCACCACCACCAGCACCAGGCTGGTGTCATCGGGCAGCGGTTCCACCCGGTTTGAACAAGCCGGGCCGGCGATCAGCGTACAACAGGAGATGAAAAGAAGTATCACACGCCGCATGGCCCCTCCCAGGTTTCTACCGGGGGTGCGGGTCGTTGTCAGCGGACCAGTTTCCGTCCCTGCTCGGCCACCGCCTCGGCGGTGATCCCGAAATGGCGGAAGAGCTCTCCCGCCGGGGCGCTGGTCCCGAAGCCGTCCATCCCCACCGACGCTCCGTCAAGTCCCACGTACCGTTCCCAGCCGATGCGGCTGCCGGCCTCCACCGAGACCCGGGCCCGCACCGCGAGCGGGAACAGTTCGTCGCGGTAGGACCGGTCCTGTTTCTCGAACAGCTCCCAGCTGGGCATGGAAACCACCCGCACGGAGATCCCCTCCCCGGCCAACGTCTGCCCCGCCTCCAGGGCCAGGCCGGTCTCGGAACCGCTACCGATGAGGATCAGCTCCGGGTCGACCTCACCTGACTGCCAGAGGCAGTAAGCCCCGCGGCGCACACCCTCCGCCGGCCGGCAGACCGCGCGGTCGATCACCGGCACCTTCTGCCGGGTGAAGATCAGCGTGGTGGGGCCGGTGGTGTTTTCCAGGGCCAGGCGCCAGGCCTCTGGCGTCTCAGTGGCATCGGCCGGCCGGATCATGGTCATGTTGGGGATCGACCGCAGGTTCATCAGCTGCTCGATGGGCTGGTGGGTCGGTCCGTCCTCCCCCACGCCGATGCTGTCGTGGGTGAAGACATAGATCACCCGGATCCCCATCAGCGCAGCCAGCCGCATGGGCGGCCGCATGTAATCGGAGAAGGCAAGGAAGGTGGCAGTGTACGGGATCACCCCACCGTGGAGCGCCATGCCGTTGGCTATGGCGCCCATGGCGTGCTCGCGGACACCAAAGTGCAGGTTGTGGCCGACGAACTGCCGCCAGCCAAAATCCCCGGCCCCCTCGATGGTGGTCTTGGTGCTGGGCGAGAGGTCGGCCGATCCGCCGATCAGGGCGTGGACCCGGGGAGCCAGGGTGCGCAGCACGGTGCCCGAGGAAATCCGGGTGGCCATGGCTTCGGAGCCAGGCTCGAAGAGGTCTTCCAGACCGCTGTCCCAGCCCCGGGCCAGTTCACCCAGCAGCAGAGCCTCCAGTTGGGCCGCGTCCTCGGGGAAATCGTCACGATAGCGCTGCAGCCTCGTGTTCCACTCATCCTCAGCCTCCCCGCCCCGCTCCAGGGCCAGCCCCAGATGCTGGCGCACATCGTCGGGGACGTGGAAGTCGGGCTCGGTGGGCCAGCCAAGGTTTTCCTTGGCCCACTGCACCTCCTCCTCACCCAGCGGCTCACCGTGCACCCGGGCCGTGCCGCCCCGGCGGCTGCCGTAGCCGATCACCGTCTCGCAGATCACCAGCGACGGCCGCATCTCATCCTTTTTCGCTTCCTCGATGGCCGCTTCCACGGCGTCGGCATCATGCCCGTTCACCGGCCCCACCACCTGCCAGCCATAGGCCCGGAAACGCCGGGCCACGTTATCGCGGAAGGTGATGTCGATGGATCCTTCGATCTGAATGTGGTTGTCGTCGTAGACTGCCAGCAGCTTGCCCAGACCCAGGGTGCCGGCGAGACTGGCCGCTTCGGATGTGATCCCCTCCTGCATCGCCCCGTCGGAAACGATGGCATAGGTGAAGTGGTCGACGATGGCGTTGCCCGGCCGGTTGTAGTGCGCCGCCAGCCAGCGTTCCACCACCGCCATGCCCACCGCGTGGGCGATGCCCTGGCCCAGCGGCCCGGTGGTCATCTCCACGCCCGGCGTCAACCCGTATTCGGGGTGGCCCGGGGTGCGGCTGCCCAGCTGGCGAAATTTCTTCAGCTCCTCCAGCGGCAGGTCGTAGCCGGTGAGGTGCAGCATGGCATAAAGCAACATCGAGGCGTGCCCCGGGGAAAGGACGAAGCGGTCGCGGTCCGCCCAGTGGGGATTGGCCGGGTTGTGCTTGAGAAAACGGTCAAAAAGGACATAGGCCAGGGTGGCCGCACCCATGGGCGTTCCGGGGTGCCCGGAGTTCGCCTTCTGGATGGCGTCAACCGCCAGGAAACGGATGGTGTTCACACAGTCGTCAACCAGTTTCGCCTTGTTTTTGGAGTCCATCTCTGCTGCTTCCTCGTTCTTCCAGCGCTGACCTGAAAAGGGGACGGCGGGCCTGCCCGGCCCCGTTCGCCCGGACCCGGGGGAGGAAGACATAATGTCATGATTTGCCCGTGGTGTAAATTCACGCTGCTCCTGCCCCCTGGTCTTGCGCCGGACCGGCCGATCAACTAGATTCACTGTTCGGAGGTGCGGATTCATGGGATCAGGGCCCACAACGTTTAGCGGCCGCCGGGTGCTGCACATTCTGAGCCAGCGCCCCTCGCTCACCGGCAGCGGCATCACCCTCGACGCCCTGGTTCGCCTGGCCCGCGAAGCCGGCTGGGAACAGCAGGT
>CBESOE010000223.1:0-5232 GCA_965531145.1 uncultured bacterium
GGTAGCGGGCGCGCAGCAGCAGGGCCAGCTGCCCGCCGTTCAGCTCGGCGACCAGTACGCGGCGGTAGCGGGTGAGCAGTTCTCCCAGGTTCGATGGGAACGGGTTCAGGTAGCGGAGGTGGGCGTGGGCCACGGTCATCCCGCGCTCCCGGCACCGGGTCACGGCGTTGCTGACCGGTCCCCACGTGCCGCCCCAGCTGACGACGAGCAGGTCGCCCCCGGGCGGTCCCGCGACCTCCTGCGGGGGGATGAATTTCGCGACGCTCTCGACCTTCTCCGCGCGCAGCCGGCACATCGTCTCGTGGTTGTCGGGATCGTGGCTCACGTTGCCGGTCTCGTGCTGCTTCTCGAGACCGCCGAGGCGGTGCTCCAGCCCGGGCACACCTGGGATGGCCCAGGGGCGGGCGAGGGTCTCCGGGTCCCTGGCATAGGGCAGGAAGCCGTCGGGATTGGCAGGATGTACGACCTCGATCGGCTCCATATTTTCGAGTTTTGGAATGCGCCAGAGTTCGGCGCCATTGCCGATCGCGGAGTCGGTGAGTACGAACACCGGCGTGGAGTGCCGCACCGCGATGCGGAACGCCTCGATGGCCACGTCGAAGCAGTCGGCCGGGCTCGCCGCGGCCAGGATCGGCAGCGGGCTCTCCCCGTTGCGACCGGCGAAGGCCTGCAGCAGGTCGGACTGCTCGGTCTTGGTCGGCAGGCCGGTGGACGGGCCGCCGCGTTGAACGTTGAGGATCACCAGCGGCAACTCCAGCATAATGGCCAGGCCGATGGCCTCGCTCTTCAGGCAGACGCCCGGCCCGCTGGTGCCGGTCAGGGACATCACACCGCCGAATGCGGCCCCGATGGCGGAGCCCATGGCGGCGATCTCGTCCTCGGCCTGGACGGTGCGCACGTCGAGGTGCTTCAGTTTGGACAGCTCGTGCAGGACGTCGGTTGCCGGGGTGATCGGGTAGCTGCTGTAGACCAGCGGCTTGCCGGCCAGCTGCGCCGCGGTGACGCTGCCGAGGGCGAACGCCTCGTTGCCGTTGATGGTGCGGTAGTCGCCTTCCGGCCTTGTTGCCGCAGGCACTTCGAACCGCTCCTCGATCGCTTTATCGGCATAACCGGCCTCGAGGGCCCGGAGATTCGCCTCCGCCACCGCCGGGTATTTCCCAAACTTCTTCCCGATCCACTTGCGGCTCGGCTCCACCGGCCGGTCGAACAGCCGGTAGAGCAGGCCCAGCGCATAGAAGTTCTTGCAGCGCCGCTTCGCCTGACCGCCGAGCTCGATGTCTTCCAGCGCGGAAAGGGTCAGGGTGGTCATCGGAAGGGCGGAGAGCCGGAACCGCTCCGCCAGCTCCGGGTCGTCCAGCGGGTTCTCGTCGTAACCCGCCTTGGCCAGTTCCTTCTTGTCGAACGCATCCCTGTTGACGATCAGCCGTCCGCCGGCCTTGAGCTGCGGCACGTAGACCTTGAACGCCGCCGGGTTCATGGCCATCAGCACGTCGGACTGGTCGCCCGGCGTTTGGGCCTCTTCGCTCGCGAAGCAGAGCAGGAAGGCGGAGACGCCGGCGATGGAACCGGCCGGCGCCCGGATCTCGGAGGGGTAGTCCGGTAGCGTACTGACGTTGTTGCCGTGCACCGCCGACGCAGTGGTGAACTGGGTGCCGGTCAGCTGCATGCCGTCCCCGGAGTCGCCGGAGAAGATGATGCTGACGTGGGTGGCTTCCTTCGTTTCGACAGTCATCGCCTACCCTCCTTCCCGGGTGTGGATCACCTGCTCGGGGTCGGGTGGAAGATTGAGGACCTCCGCCGGATAGACCTCGGCCAGGTAGTCGACCACGTCCTCGTGTCGTATGCAGCCGAGGACCCGGCCATCGTCGTCGACGACGGGCACGTGGCGGTAGCCGCGGCGGCGCATCAGACGGACCGCCGTGGACAGGCGGTCTCCTCGCCGGACGTTTTCGGGATCGGAGGTCATCACCTCCGCCACCGGCTTGTCGAGCGCGCCGGGATCGCCGGCGACCCGGGTCACCACATCGCGCTCGGTGAAGACGCCGGCCAGCCGGTCCTCGCGGGTGAGCAGGGCACAACTGGCCCGGCGGTCCCGCATCTCCCGGACGATCTCGCGGAGTGACGTGCCGGCATCGGCGATAACCGACGGGCTGATGCCCAACGCCAGCACCTCGACCACCTTGATCCGTTCCTCGACTCCCATGAGCCACCTCCTCCTATGGAATTTTTCATGTCACGTTCGGGATCAACTTCCTCCCGGCCATCGTCGCCTCGTCGTCGCAGGCGTCTTCATCCCACGCCGCTACCGATATTGCTGCAGCGGGGCGGACAGTTCCCTGGTCAGCTCCATGCCCCCTGTCTGGGAGACCTCGGCGATGCTCAGGGTAAACGATTCGCCGAGTATCCTGGCCGCCCCCACCAGCACGTCGTAATCGTTCGTCTTGAAGTGCTTCTCCATGGCCCGGCGGGTCTTCCATTCACCCACCAGGCAGTAGGTGAGCTTCTCCTCGGAGTCCCGGTACATCCGGTAACCCAGACAGCCGGCCTGCCGGCGGATTCTCGGCAGGAGCGAGTGAACGCTCTTGACGAATTCATCATCCTTGAACGGCTGGACCACGACCCTCATCTGGTAGAGGAGCATATCTATCACCTGCGAATTGGAGTTTAGAGGACGGTACTCGCTCAATTCACACCTGATGGTTCGCAAAGACCGTGCCAGTGTGGGACGGCGGCGCGAAAACAGAGTAACCGGCAATCAATTCAATAAATAGGGGTATTCCGTGGGGGATGGATATTACAGAAAGGGATAGCGGCGAACACCAAATTTGGTTCGAAAACCATATTTGGTGTTTATTCGGGCATGGACTTTTTGATGCCGAGTTTCTTCATCCGGCCGCGGAGCGTGTTGACGTGCATCCCCAGGGTCGAGGCGGCGCTGTTGGGGCCGCCGATCTTCCAGTTTCTGGCCTTGAGGACCTGCAGGATGTAGTCGTGCTCCATCTCCTCGAAGGGCCTGAAGTCACTGGGTATGGACAGCTCGGTCTCGGGGAGTTCAAACCTGAGTTTCCCCCCCTGGGATGTGATCATCGCGCTCTCCACAGCGTGCTTCAGTTCCCTCACGTTTCCGGGCCAGGGATAGCTCAGCAACTGCTGCATGGTCCGCTTTGGGATCTCGGCCACCGGTCTTCCCGTTCTCTTCGAGATGTCGTCCATGAACCACTTGACCAGCAGGGGGATGTCCTCCGGCCGCTCGCGCAGCGGCGGCGCCGTGATCTGGAAGACCTTCAGCCGGTACCACAGGTCTTTCCGGAAATGGCCGACCTGCACCTCTTCCTCGAGAATGCGGTTAGTGGCGGCAATGACACGGGCGTCGGAGTGCCGTGTCTTCGAACTGCCCAGGCGCTCGAACTCGCCGCTCTCCAGCACGCGCAGCAGCTTGGCCTGCAGCGTCGGCGGCATCTCGCCGATCTCGTCGAGAAAGAGCGTCGTCCCCCGGGCCAGCTCGAAGCGGCCGATCTCGGTGCTCGTCGCCCCGGTGAAGGCCCCCTTTTCCCGGCCGAACAGCTCGCTCTCGATCAGTTCCCCGGGCAGGGCCGCGCAGTTCACCTTGACCAGCGGCCGCTTGCCCTGGGGGCTGAGCTCGTGCAGGGTCCGGGCGATCAGCTCCTTGCCCGTCCCGGTTTCCCCCGTGATCAGCACGGGCGAGTCGGTGGCCGCCACCTGCTCCACCCGGTGCATCACGTATTTCAGCGTTTCGCTGCGGCCGATAATGTTTTCATAATTGTGCTCCAGCCTGATCTCTTCCTGCAGGTAAGCGCTTTCGGCTTCCAGCTGGTCCTTCAGGTCCTTGATCTCATCGAATGCATGCTGGAGCTTGATCTCGGCTTTCTTCGTCTCGGTGATGTCCACGTACGTGTTGACGACATATAAAATCTCGCCCTTTTCATCCTTGACCGCGTAAAGGTGGCACTGGATCCAGGGGGAAAGCGGCTTGATGTGCGGCAACCCCATCTCCGCCACCGTGCGGGGCGTGTCGTATTCGAACGCCGGCAGGTCGACGTCCTCACCCGCGAAGGCCTTTTCCACCAGTGGTGCCATACCCCGGTCAAGGATCCGCTTGTCAGTCAGCATGTTGTACTGCTCCAACACTTGGAGAGTCTCTTCCTCGCTTACGTTCCACATGCGCCGCCAGGCGGCATTCACCTGGCTGATCCGGCCCTCGGGCGTCAGCATCTCGATGGCCAGCGGGGACTGTTCCATCAGCGTGCGGAAACGCTCCTCGCTGCTCCTCAACTCCGCCTCGGCCTCGATACGCGCGGTGATGTCGATGATCGAGCCGGACACCCGCGTGGCCGTGCCGCCCTCGTTCCACTGGGCATGCCCGCGGGCATGGAACCATTTGTATTCCCCTGACCCGGTTCGAAGACGGTAGTCGAGAACATAGGGGGCCCGTTCTTTCAGGTGCCGGTCGAGGGCCAGCTTCACTGCCTCGCCATCGTCGGGGTGCAAGCGGTTCCAGAACTCGTCCAGTTCATCCGATATCTCATGAGGCGCGTAGCCCATGAGTTCCTTGAACCGGTCGGAGTAGTAGACCCGGTCAGCCAGGATGTCCCAGTCCCAGATTCCGGCCGAGGAACCGGAAATGGCCAGCTCGTAGCGCTCCTTGCTCTCCCGGAGCTGCCGGACGGCTTCCTGCAGTTCGGCCGTTCTCTCCGCCACTCGCTGTTCCAGTTGTTCGGCGTGTGTCCGGATCGTTTGGTGCGCACGGTGCAACTCCAGATGAGTGCCGACATATGCCAGCAGCTCTTCCGACCGGACCGGCTTGCTGAGAAATGCAACTCCACCGGCCTGAAAGCCCTCCGTCAGGTTTTCCATCTCGGTCAGCGAAGTGAGAAAGATGATGGGGAACTCGGCGGTTTCCGGCTGCGCCTTCAGTTTTCGGCAGACCTCGTACCCGCTCATCCCGGGCATGATGACGTCCAGCAGCATCAGTTCCGGCGGCTGGTTGGCGGCAGCCACCAGCGCCGTTTCCGGGTCGGCCACGCAGCGCACCCTGTGGCCCCGTTCCTTGAGAATTGCTTCGATGACCCGCAGCGTTTCCAGCGTGTCGTCGACGACGAGAATGTCGCCGGGCGCATTTCTATTTGAAATGGTGTCAGGATTGCTGTTTTCCATCATCCTGTCCGATCGCGCGTTCGATGATTCCAATCAGTTCGCCGAAGCGGTAGTCGC
>CBESOE010000224.1:0-5142 GCA_965531145.1 uncultured bacterium
ACTGGCGATGAATCTGGTCTACTTCGCCGCCTCCAACCTGGTGGGCCGCCAGGTGGGTGTGGACATTCACGGCAAGTCGCCGGAGGAACGTTTCGGATTGACCAAGGAACTGCTCAACGATTCCTGCCTGGCCTACGGCCAGACCACCGCCTGGGGACTGGACGAGCGGATCGGGATCCAGAAGGTGGGGGAGGAGCATGCCAATCCCATACCCCTCGGCGACTACGAGCCGTCCTTCGGCGTGCTGCTCCGCGACCGCACCGCCCAGTGGGGGGACAAGGTCTACCTGCGCTACTGCAGGGACGAACAGCCCCAGTCCCTGACCTGGAACGAATTTACCGAACGGGTGCACCAGATCGCCAGGCACTACATCGACCTCGGTATCCGCAAGGGTGACCGCATCGGTATGATCTCGGAGAATCGGCCGGAGATGTACATGGCCGAACTGGCGGCGATGATCATCGGCGCGGTCACCGTGCCGATCTTCTCCGACCACACACCGCAGCAGGTGACCTACGTGCTCAACCGGGCCAAACCGCGGTTCGCCATCGTTTCCGGCAAGCACCAGCTGGACAAGATCGAGAAGAGCAAACACCCCTGGGTGGACAAGTTCTTTGCCATGGACTTCGACTCCGACTGCCGCAAGTGGGGGGCGCTGGACTTTGCCGAGCTGCTGGGTGACGGCGGCGCGGCGGAAGAAGAGCTGACCACCCGGGTGGACGCGGTGCGGCCCGACGACCTCTGTGTGATCATGTTCACCTCGGGCACCACCGGCGCGCCCAAGGGGGTGCGGCTGGGACACCGACACCTGATCTCCCAGCAAAAGGCGATGTCGCTGATCTGGGACGTTGGCGAGAACGACGTCTTTCTCAATTACCTGCCCTGGCACCACAGTTTCGGCGGTCTGTTCGAGCGGTTCATGAGTCTTTACGCCGGCGCCGAGCTTTGCCTCGACGAAGGCCGCGGTAAGGACATCGACCGTCTGATAAAGAACTGGGACGCCTTCGAGCCTACGGTTTTCTTCAGCATCCCGCGGGTCCACGACATGCTGGTGGCCAGGAGCACCGAGAGCGGTGACGCCGAGGAGATCATCTGGGGCGGCCGGCTGCGTCTGGCCTTCACCGCCGGGGCGCCGCTGCCCGGTCACGTGGAGGCGGCCTACCGCGAGCACGGTATCCCGATTCTCGAGGGCTGGGGCCTGATCGAGGCCGCGCCCTGCGTCACCGTCTGCACCACCGATCGCGCCTGGCGCCAGGGTTGTGTCGGCTTCCCCCTGCCCGGGGTCAAGGTCCGGATCAACCACAACAATGAAATTCTGGCCAAGGGACCCAACGTGATGGAGGGTTACCTCCACGATGAAGAGGCCACGGCCAACATGCTCACCGAGGACGGTTGGCTGCGCACCGGCGACCTGGGTGAAATCACCCCTGATGGTCTCAAACTGCTGGGCCGCAAGGACGGCACCTTCAAGTTGACCACCGGTGAGAAGATCCACCCGCCGCGGATTGAAACGGTGCTGGTCAACGAGTCGCCCTATATCAGCGAGGCGGTGGTGGTGGGTGCGGGCAGGGATTTCGTCGCCGCCCTGATCTACCCCGACTTCTCCACCCTCGAACTCTGGTTGAAGAAAAGGCATGTGCCGATGGAGCAGGCGATCACCGACCCGACGGTGCACGAGCTGTACGCCTCGGAAATCGCCCGGATCAACCCGCTGATCGACTACAAGTTCCAGCAGGTGCGGCGGGCCACCGTGGCCCAGCGGATGCCCTCGCTGGACAACGGCGAGTTGACGCCCTCGGGGAAGCTGGTCCGCAAGACCATCATCAGCAACTTCAGGCCCCAGATCGACGCGCTGTTTGAATCCGATGCTCCGCCGGAGGTGATCGAAATCCCGATGGAATAGCCTGGCCGCGACGAGCATCCACCGGCCCCGGCGGCCGGAACGGACCGACCTGCACCTCGCGATCCGAGAGATCCCCGAACTGTTCTGCGACACGCCGGAAGGCGAGAAGTGGTTTTATAACCACAGCGGAGGTTCTAAAACCACTTCGAGCTGATGGTCCGCTGTGATATGGAGTGCGCCGGAGGCTGATGATGGATCACATGAGACTGCTGCGCGGGCCGGCAACGGCTCTGATCTTCTTCATGGTCCTGGCCGGTTGCCAGGATACTACCCGGCAGGATGTGGAGCTTCCACTACCCGAGGTCTTCACCTGGACCACGGGACAGCCGATCTCCTTCTCGCCACCGCCGGATACGTGGAATGGCTCCCGATACCAGAACGGCGGGGCGGAGGGAGTGAGCTACGTCCTGGCCGGCTCCAAGGGCGAGCAGATCTTCGTCGCCGAGCGCTTTTTTCTGGGCCGGCGTGATCGCTGTGTGAAGCTGAAGGAGATCCTGGAGAATATGCAGGACTACGACCGCTCCAGCTTCCGTCGCGCCATCGGCAAGGCGCGGCTCTTCGCGCCCGAACCCTACAATGCCCATGAGAAACGAACCGTCAACGACGTCAACGAGATCCTGGACCGGGCCAGCGAAGCGTTCTTACGGGCGGACACCACGACAGCGCGCCTCGAACTGGAGTGGGCACTGGAGCAGGCCTCCACGATCCAATACACCGTGGAGGAAACGGTGGACGAGGTCCTCTTCACCCGCGAGAAGAACTCGGTTTACCCGGCGCTCCAGGTGGACGAGCCGGTCTTGGGCGAGGTGGATGGCGAGCCGGCGCTGGTGGTGGGCTTCACCTTCCAGGGTCACGGAACGCCGATGGTCGGGCGCAGGGTCTACGCGGTGAAGAACAACCGCATGTTCGAGTTCGGCTTCCAGGGCCTCCAGGAGAATCTGGCGCTGTTCGAAAAGGTCCTCGCTTCGGTGACTTTTCCGCCGGGAGCGTGCGAGCATTGAGACTATTCGGCCCAGCCGTCGCCCTGATCTGCCTGTTGGCGACTGCCTGTGTGCGCGTGCCGGAGACCCCGCCCCCGACCCCGACCAGGGTCGACATCGGCATCCACGACGTCTCGTTCCTGGTGCCACAGGGGTGGGAGCACCTGGACCACGGCCAGGAGCATCGATTTCAGCGTGAGCTTTCGCAGATCTCCGCGGCCGACTTGGGGCCGGTGACCCCCGAAGGCTACCAGAGGGAGTTGCGTCGTGCCTATCAGCTGTTCCGCGAAGACCGCTTCGACGATGCGTGTGCCCATGTCTCCGGTCTGGATTTGGGACCGGCTTTCCCCGAGGCGGATCAGCGGAAGAAGTTTCTCGAGTCCTGGTGGAGGGCCCTGGACGGAGGGCGCTCCACCGGCAACACCTGGGGGGATGCGCAGCTCGCCTGGGAGCACATCCTGGAGGAAGTCGAGCGACTCCCCGCCCCCGACCTGGCTGCCCTCGTCGAGAACCTGTTTCCTTCCATCGAGACCGCGGCTCACCGTGAGATTGCAGCGCAAAACCGGGTGGAATTGTTCGGTCGACCGGCGATCCGGATCGAAACGTGGGACCGTTTGAGCCACGACCACCAGAAGTCTTTTCTCTTCGTGCTCAATGAGGAGAACCTGTTCGTGCTCCGGATGGAGAGGGGGAAGCACGCCGAGATGAAGCCGGCCTTCGAGGTGCTCGCGGACTCGTTGGAATTTCACTCCGCTTCGGCCACCTCGTCTTCGGCCACCTCGTAACGAAGGAGCTGCTGCGACCCGTCGTCCGGGCCTCGCCGTTGCTGTTCGCCCACGGCCCAGGCGTGCCGTTCGTCCAGGACGTGGATCGACCGCATCTCCTCGGACCCCACTCGCGCCTGCTCGCTCCACGTCTCCCCGCCGTCAGCGGTCCAGAGGACCACCGCAGTGCCGATGTCGCGCTCGAAGCCCACGACCCAGCCGCGGTTCTCGTCGAGAAAGTCAACGTCCATCAGGGTGTCCCGGACGCCGCTGTTCTGTCGCTCCCAGCCTTTGCCTCCGTCTGCGGTGTGCAGGATGGTGCCGTTGTCGCCCACCGCCCAACCCTCACGGCAGTCGACGAAGTCCACACTCCACAGGTCCGCATTTTCCGACCTCGGCTCCTTGAGAAGCTCCCAACTCTCGCCGCTGTCGCTGCTGTGCCGGATTAACCCGTGCTTCCCGACCAGCCAGCCGCGGTGCGGGTCCACGAAGGACAGGGCCTGGCCCTGCGTGGTGCTCCGGTTCTGGTCCTCGGGATCAAGCACCAGCGGCCCCTGCCATGTTTCGCCACCGTCCTTCGTCCGCACGAGGCCGCCGCCGCCGATCGCCCAGCCGTGCGTGTCGTCCACGAACTGCAGGTCCTGCAAGTGGGCCCAGACCCGGGTTTCCGACGGGACCCGGTGCCACTGAATCCCACCGTCTCTCGTGCGGAGAATCTGGAAGCCGTCCCCGACGATGAAGCCGGTCCGCTCGTCCAGGAACCAGAGTGCGTTCAGGTGGAAGCTGGTGGCCCGCCGAGAGGGCCGCGTGAGCCCGCTCTCGAACTTCCACGTCCGGCCGCCATCGGTGGTGCTGCCGAGGATTCCGCCCTCGATGTTGATGCCTCCACCGACGATCCAGCCGCGCTGCTCGTCCAGGAAGAACACGTCCCGGAACGCGGCCTGCGTGCCCAGTTCCTGCACCACCCAGCGCTCGGAAGGCTCCTCCTCCATATCCACGGCGCAGGCCGAGAGCAGGACAGTGGCGAGGAATGCGAAAGCCGTGGTCAGCAACCGAATCCGGAATCCGTTCTCCATGATGCACCGTCCTCCGCCAGCCACCGTCCCCGAAGGGGAGTGAAATAACCTTGTATTCATTGTTTTCGGAATATTGGACTACGGAATTAATGCACGAGCGTGGTGAATTTTACGTTAACTCGATACTTGACCGGGCTTCCCCTACAATTTCAAGCCCCGGATCGATACGCTTTTAGAGGCCGAATTGCCACCGGAAGTGATTGAGATCCCGAAGAATTAACTTCAAAACCTCATCCGGAGCCCCGCAACCCGGCGATGTGCACCTTCTGATCTCCGGCAGCGATCTTGCTCCTCCTGGTCCCAAGTGGGCCTGGAGACGACGAGTATCTACCGGCCCCGGCCGCCGGAATGGGCTGCGAAATGCGAATGGCGGGTTCAGGGCGTGTTGCCCCGGGCCGAGGAGGACTGCTCGCAGGCGC
>CBESOE010000225.1:0-5133 GCA_965531145.1 uncultured bacterium
GCGACGGCGCCTCGCCCACCATCCTCGACTGCGTGATCACCGGCAATGTGGCCGAGGCCCGCGGCGGCGGCATCTCCTGCCACTACGCCTCGGCCGCACTGATCAGCGGCTGCGTGATCACCGGCAACCAGGTGCTGGACCAGACCAGCAACAACGGTGGCGGCGGCGTCTCGCTGATCCACCAGTGCACGGTGCGGCTGGAGAACTGCCGGATTGAAGGCAACAGTGGTTACTACGGCGGGGGGATCAAGAACCGCTCCGGCTGCGACATGGAAATCGTCGACTGCGTGATTGCCGGCAACCAGGCCGAACGGGGCGGCGCCCTGGCCGGCCTGGCCTACAGCGACACCGTCATGACCAACTGCCTGATCACCGGCAACATCGGTACCTATGCAGGCGGGGCGATCTTTCTCTACTCCGATTACGGTTCCCCCCGGTTGCGGGAAACCCCGTCCCAGACCTCCCTCCGCTTCTGCTCGATGGTGGCCAATCAGACGGGGCGCAGTGGCGGCGGTATCGACATCTGGGGTCTGGATTATGTGAGTATCGACAGCTCGATCGTCTGGGAATGCGGCCCCGACCCGCTCGAGGACTACTTCACTACGGTCCTGTGGTCGGACGTGGAGGGTGGCTACGGAGGCACCGGCAACATCGACCAGGACCCGCTCTTTGTCAGCGGTCCTCTGGGTGACCACTATCTCAGTCAGATGCCGGCGGGGCAGGCCGCGGACAGCCCCTGCGTGGATGGCGGCGATCCGTCGTCAGGGCTGCCGGAGGGGACTACCCGCACCGACTCGGTGGAGGATGCCGGGGTGGCGGACATGGGCTACCACTACGAACCGGCCTCTTCGCTGAACATGCTGGTGACCGGGCCCGGGCCGGGGGCGAGCAACCCCCCGGTGGTGCGGGTCTTCCCGGCGGAGCAGGACGCAGTGCACCTGTATGAGTTCGCGGCATACGGCGCGTCGCAGTACGGCGTCACCGTCACCTGCGGCGAACTGACCGGTGACCTGCGGGACGAGATCCTCACCGGCGCCGGGCCGGGCGCGATCTACGGCCCCCACGTGCGTGGCTTTGCCGTTGACGGCACCCCGCTGCCCGGACTGAACTTCATCGCTTACGGCACCAACAAGTACGGGGTGAACGTGGCCGCCGGCGACATCGACGGCGACGGCTACGACGAGATCATCACCGGCGCCGGGCCGGGCGCGGTGTTCGGGCCCCACGTGCGGGGCTGGGACTACGACGGCGGTTCAGAGGTCACTGCGCTCTCCTCGGTCAACTACTTCGCTTACGGTACGCCCAAGTGGGGGGTCAATGTGGCAGCCGGCGACATCGACGGCGACGGCTACGACGAGATTGTCACCGGCGCGGGGCCAGGTGCCATTTACGGGCCCCACGTCCGCGGCTGGAATGTGGACGGCGGTGCTGCCGCAGCCATCTCCGGGGTGAGCTTCTTCGCTTACGGGACGAACAAGTTCGGGGTCAATGTCGGCTGTGGCGATGTGGACGGCGACGGGATGGCCGAGATCATCACCGGTGCCGGGCCGGGCCAGGTATTCGGGGCCCACGTCCGGGGCTGGAACGTCGACGGAGCCGCGGTGACCGACATCTCCGGGATCAACTTCTTTGCCTGGCCCCAGGAGGAGGTGCGGTATGGGGCGAAGGTCTGCGCCCTGGCCGACCTGGACGGCGACGGCCGGGCTGAACTGCTGGTGGGCCAGGGCCCCGACCCCGCGGCCTCAACACCGGTGAAGGTCTACCGCTATGACGGCGCCCAGCTCACCCAGTGGTTCGACCTGGAGGCCTATGACGGCCTGACCCACGGCGTCAACGTGGCCGCCGGCCGGTTCTGAGGCCATCGCCGGGTCAGCCCTCTTCGGCCAGGGGGATGGTGAAACTGAAAACGCTGCCCTGTCCCGGTTTGCTCTCCACCCAAACCTGGCCGCCGTGAGCCGTCACCAGTTGACGGACGATGGTCAGCCCCAGCCCCGTTCCCCCGCTGTCCCGGGCCCGGGACCGGTCCGCGCGGTAGAAGCGTTCGAAGATATGGGGCAGGTCCTCGGGGGAAATCCCCGCTCCGCTGTCGGTGACCGACACCTCGATTGCGCCCTTGACCTCCTCGGCACGTATGGTCACCGTGCCGCCGGAGGGGCTGTGGGTGATGGCGTTTTCCGCCAGGTTGCGCACTACCTGGCGCAGGCGCGCAGGGTCGAAGAGGCCCTGGGGCAGTGCCGGCAGGTCAAGCTCCACCTGTGGGCGATTTTCACCCCGGTCCGCGACCAGCAGCCGGACCGCGACCCCGATCTCCGCGCCCACGTCCACGGCCGCCGGCTCCAGCGGCAGCTGGCCCGCCTCGGCCAGGGCCAGCTCCTGGAGGTCGTGGACCAGCCGGCTCAGCAGCATGGTCTCCTCGTGGATCGAGCCGATGGTCTCGGGCGTCGGTTCGGCCAGTCCGTCCTGGATCGCTTCCAGCAGGCAGCGGATATTGGTCAGCGGTGTGCGCAGCTCGTGGGCAATGTCCGAAACCATGTTTTGCCGCAGGGTTTCCAGCCGGGACAGGTTGCCGGCCATGGTGTTGAACGCTGCGGCCAGCCGGCCGAGCTCATCGGCGGAGGCCACCGGAACCCGGCAGTCGAGGTTGCCCCTGGCCATCTCTCCGGCAGCGCAGGTCAACTCCTCCACCGGCCGCAGCAGTCGCCGGGCGGCCAGCCAGGTGATCAGCAGCGTCAGCAGCCCCACGCCCACAGTGCCGGCGAGCAGCCAGCGATTCACCGCCGCGAGGAACTCCTGTTCGGTGGTCAACTCCCGGGCCACCCGCTCAAGATCCGGCGGCATGCCGGGAATAACGATCACGGTGCCGCAGTGACCGCTAGCGCTGTCCCGGAGAGCCAGGCTGGGGACCCTGAAGTTGAGCACCCGCTGCGGGGCGGGGTCACCCTCGGTCATCCAGGTCAGCTCAACGCCTTCAGTGGTAAGGGTCACCTCGGCTTCAGCCAGTTCGGGGTCTGAGGTGGCGGCCACCCGGTCCCCGGCGTCGAGCAGCAGCAGTTGCCCGTTGTTCAGACTTTGGGCCAGCTCGGCCGCCAGGGGGCCGACCCCGTCCCAGTTCCCGGCGCTCCTGAAATACGCTTCCAGCGGGTCGCCGAGCGCAACCAGCCCGGCTGCAGGTTCCGGTTCGGGGAGCCGGGATTCGAGGATGAAGCGGCTGAACGCCGTGGTGGTGACGCGACTGGAGATCCAGGCCACCGAGATCACGGCCGTGGCCACCACCAGACCCACCAGGAGCAGCAGACGGAAACGGAGACTATTCATCTTCCGCCTCCCCACGGAACGAGTAGCCCATACCGAAGATTGTGGTTATCCAGCCGGCGTGTGAGCGGTCCGGGTCGAGTTTCCGCCGCAGGTTGCCGATGTGGGCGTCCACGGTGCGGTCGAATCCGTCGAAATCGGCGGACAGTGCCTGTTCGATCAGCTGTTCCCTGGTGAAAACCATTCCCGGCCGCCTGGCCATCACCGCCAGCAGCCGTAGCTCACTGGGTGTCAGCTCGATCTTGCGGCCGCCGAGAGTCACCCGGTGGTGGTCGGGATCAATGATCAGGTCGCGGAAGCGGAGGGGTGGTGATTCCTCCCGCCCGGGGCGATGGTTCCCCGGGCCGGCGGCGCTGCGACGGAGCACTGCCCGCACACGAGCCACGAGCTCGCGCGGGCTGAAGGGTTTGGGCAGGTAGTCGTCGGCGCCGGTGTCGAGGCCCCGGACCCGGTCGTCCTCCAGGGTCCGGGCGGTGAGCATGATCACCGGCATCCCCGAGGTCCGGCGTAGTTGACGGCACAGTTCCAGGCCGTCCATCCCGGGAAGCATCAGGTCGAGCACCAGCAGGTCATAGCGACCGGAGCGGGCCTTGTCCAGGCCCCCGGGGCCGTCATGAACCAGCATCGCCTCCATCCCGGCTTTCTCCAGGTAGAGCTTCACCGCGGCTGCGGTCTTCCGGTCGTCCTCCACCACCAGGATTCGAGGTCTGTCCACCGCTCGTTCCTCCGAGGCGTGTGCCGGGTATTCGCCCTTCGCCCTGCCGGGGAAAGCCTACCAACTGGCCGGGGCCGCGGCAAGAGGCGGCCTGCCCGGACTGCCGCTATCACTTGCCAATCATCCGCAGGATGTCCTGGCCCAGCACGATGGCCACCGGCATGTCGTAGTTGGACAGCACCACCACGGTCCAGCCGTCGGCCAGGTCGATGGCGAAAAGTGAGTTGATGCCTGGTGCCCCGCCGGCCAGCACCATCGGCCCCCGCGGCTCAAAGGGCTCGCCCGGTTCGCCGTTGAACTGGCGCAGGAACATGTTGGTCCAGGCTTCACCCAGAAGCTGGTGACCGCAGAGCGCCTGGCGGAAACGGAGCAGGTCCCCGGTGGTGGAATAGCCGCCCCCGGCCGGGGTGCCGCGGGGGGAGAGCATGAAGGTGTTCGACCAGCGGAATCCCGTACCTTCCGGATCGGCGGAGTTCATGTCGGTATATCCCGTGGCGAGGTTCTTTGCCGGGCCGTCCCGGTGGTAGGAGTCTGAGCCGGTCATCCCGGCGGGCTGGTAAATGTGCCGGCGGACATATTCGAAGTAGTCGAGACCAGATACCTTTTCGATCACCGCACCGAGAATCTCGAAGCTGGTATTGCTGTGTGCGTTGTCGGTCCCTGGTTCGAAACCGAGCGGCACATCCTTGAGAAAGGCGATGTAGTCGCCAACCGTGCGCAGGTCGTTCCTGGTGGCCAGGTAGATCTCGTTGTCCCAGTAGTCGCCCCAGCCGGATCGCATCTGCAGCAGGTGACGGATGGTCACTTTCTCGGCCGCTTCGGGGGCGAACCCCTCGAGATACCGGCCCAGGGGGTCGTCGAGGCCCAGCTTGCCCTTCTCTGCCAGCTGGGCGATGGCCACGCTGGTGAACATCTTGTTCAGCGAGCCGATGTTGAACCGGGTGTCCAGCCGGTTGGGCATGTCGAAGGTCCGGTTGGCCATGCCATATGCTTTGTGGAATACCGCACTCCCCTCCCGGGCGGCCAGGACCACTCCGGAAAACTCGTCGCGGTTCGTGCGGGCCACAAGGTCGGCGTCGAGTTCCTCGAAGCTGGCGAAGGGGGAC
>CBESOE010000226.1:0-5118 GCA_965531145.1 uncultured bacterium
GATACGGCAGAAGTTCGTTGGGAGCCGGGCGAAGATCATTACCTCCAGCGGGTGAAAGTCCTTTGTTTAGAGGGAAGTTATTTAGTTATGTACGTCCCCCTCACGGTAGACCCCGGACTACGGCAAAACCATGAAGCGGGAGGTCTGCCGGCTGGTCTCTGCACCGTCCGGGCCGTATCCGGTGACCTCGACGCGATACTCACTGCCGATGGGGCGGTCGGCGAGGAGGCCGGAGGGCAGATCGATGCCGGTGGACGCGGTTTCGCCTTCCCAGAGCAGGACGCCGGCCTGGTCGGTGAGCTCCACCCGGTAGGTGGACACACCCTCGGTGGACGGCCAGTGGAGAGCGCCGGGAGCCGCCGCCAAACGGCCCCGTGGAAGCTCCGTGGCCTCGGCCGGACCGGTGTTGCGGTAGGTCAACTGACCGTCGCCGGGCATCAGGGGAATGAGCACCACCAGCAGCAGAGCCACCACGGCTCCGGTGAAAGCCAGACGTCGCGGCACGGAGGGCAGGACCAGGAAGCGCTTCAACTTGTCGATAAACGACTCCTGCTCCGCATCGCCGCGGAAGAAAAGGCTGAAACGGGGAGGCGGCTCGATCCGTTCGAAGGGCTCACCCTCAAACGCTTCCTCGAGCATGGCACCAACTTCGTCCTCGCTGATCCGTTTGTGTTTCATCGCTCCAACTCCTTGCAGCGGGCCGGTCATCGTCCGGCTGTATCGGCGAGCCACCCCGCCCCGGCGGCCTCCGGCTTCTGGTCAATTGCCTCCAGGTGCCGGCATGTCTCGTCATCGGCGGGGCGGCCCACCCTGGGGCCGATCCCGCCGGTTCCGGCGTCGCAGCCCCTGGGCCACCCTGTTCACCGAGATGACATTGTCCATGAAAACAGGTTCAGGGCTAAATCTGCCTGGTCTGCTCGATGGACACGTCCCGCCACCGCCAGCCGCGGAGCGACGCCGGGACCAGACGCTCGATAACTCTCCTCAAATCACCATTATCCGGATTGCGGGCCTCTCCCGACACCCGAACGTAAAAGTGCCAGAGCACGGTCTGCTGCCGGTTGTAGAGAAACTGGTTGACATACCCGGTTGACGACTCGTCGAACTTCTTCCGGATCAGCGGCTCCCCGGTGATGGTGCCCAGCTTGCGGCCACGCAGGGAATTGAGCAGGATCAACCGCTCGAATTCCACCTCTTCCGGGTCCTCGCCCTCCTCCCCGGTCCCCTCTTCCGGAAAGAGGGGGAGCACCGCCGCCAGCTCGTCCTCGTCCAGGGGCAGGCTTTTCTTGATCGACTTGATCACCTTCTGCCGCTTCTCGCGCAGGCCGCTCCGGGCATAGACCACCCGGGTGCAGATACCGTCGAGATACCCGTAGAGCTGGGGCAGACCCTTGTACTGGAACCGTTTCTTTTTATAGGTGCGGCAGAGCCCCACCAGCACCTCCTGGGCCAGCAGGTCCAGGCGCATGGGGTCACGGGAGAGGAGCGGGTCCTTGCGGCAGAGCATCCGGGAAATCAGCGAGCGGCCGCCAGGCTGGTGGAGCAGGGAATAGACCAGGGCAAAGGCCTGCTCATTCCAGAGGATGAACGCCCGCCGGCAGACCTCTTCGAAGTGCGGCTTGCTCCGCTGCTTCCCGCGCAGCTCGGCGGACACCCCTTCCCAGAGCTGCTCGATGGTCAGCTCCCGGTGGTCCGCTCGTTCTGCGGTATCGCCGGTCATGCTCGTTTGGTTTCCAGGGGGTATAACGTGAAAACGCTTTCTCTTACCTCCCTGAAGTGTAGCATGCCGCGACCGGGCTCATCTACCCGGCGGAGCTTCAGCCGCCGGCCATCGGATCGACCACCCGGCCGAGGAAGAGGATGCTGCCAGAGACATTGTCACGGATCAAAAAGAGGAAGGGATGGTCGGCAAAAAAGATGTTCGGCATGCTCCTCTTCATGGTCACCGCCGTGGCCGCGGCCGCCTCGCTGCCCTGCTCATTGACCTCGATGAAGGCCTTGTGCAGCACGAGGCTGATGAAAAATCCGCGGCTGCCATCCATCCCCGAGAAGTCGGCCTTGCCGGTGAAGGCTTCCTTCATCCCCAGTGCCCTGAGCGGAGCAACCAGATCGGTGGTGCCCCAGGTGAACTTGAACTTCGGTAATTTCACCGCCCGTTTTTCCTCGCGCAGGGTTCCCAGCAGGGAGACCAGACGCTCGGGGGTCAGACCGCCCTCCAGGGCGGGCAGCCCCTGTTTGTCCCGGGGCAGGAGAATCAGCATCGAGAGGTCGCCGCCCTGGTACGGCAGTTCCAGCAGTTCCACCTCCCTGTCCCCCCCGCAGTCGAAGTTCCCGGTCTGGGACATGGTAGGGACCTGCTTCACCGTGCCGTCGCCCAGGGTGAAGTCGGCGGGACGGGTGTTCCGCTCCTCGAACTGGCTGGCCCAGTCCCCCTTGAAGTGGATGGCATTGACCAGCACCATGGCCGTGGCGGGATCGAGATCACCGGGCCGGATCAATTCCCTGATCTTTTTCCGGGTCCTCGTTTCAACCCAGTTGTTGATGGTCCGGCGGGCCGCCTCGGTTTCCTTGAGGTAGTCGAGGGGCGTCACCGAAACGCCGTAGCTCTCCTCCAGCCGTGACACGTAGCCATCGAGCAGGGGCAGCCCGGCCCGGGGCCAGATGGAGTTGGCCGTGGTGAGCGAGACATCGCCTTTGGCCAGGATGCCGGCCAGACCCTGCTCGATGCCGGCAAAGGCCTGATGCAGCAGTACCTGCCCCAAGGGAAAGTGGAGCGTGTCGGCCATCTCCTGTTCGGTGTTGTTCCGCGCACCGCTCCAGGTCATGGCCAGGGCGGTGGAGACGCTGTAGGGCGAGAAGAAGATGTTGCCCTTCTCCGTGCTCAGCTGGCCATAGAGTTCCAGAGCGAACCGGGTGTTGCCGTTGATGGTCATCTCACGGTAGTCGATTCCCGGTGCGGGCTCCTCCACGATGGACAACGCCTGAACGGCAGGTGTCAGTGCCAGGGCGGCAAAAAACAGAACCAGAACCCATGTTCGGAACATCTCCATCCCTCCGCAAATGGCGGCCCGGACCGCCGTCAGAATACGTATGAAGGCTTGCTACCCAGTATAACAACCGGCGGCCGCTCCTGTTCAGACCGTGGGCCGGGAACCACCCGCGCCTCCGGCCGGTGGCTGAAAATGGCCATTCCATATTGACGCGGTACAACGCACTCAATACACTCGACTCTCTCAAAGCCCGGTGCGGAAACCGATTCACTTTTCTTCGAGCGGCCGATGTCAAAGAAGAAGCAGCTCATTCTTGCCCTTGTCTACCTGGTAGTGATGCTGGTCGTCTTCGAGGGTATCTGCCGGATCACCCTGGCCATCCCCTGGTCGGCCAACAAGCTGTTCTCCGATGAGGACCTCTCCTGGCGCCGCGCGTGGATCAGCAGGCATCAGCCCGGCACGGATATCTACTACAGCTTTGATCAATACGACATAACAAAGGGCTGGGCCACGAAACCTGATCTCGAGAACACCGTCGCCTTCGAGAACAAGACCCTGAACACCAATTCACGCGGCCTGCGGGGGAAGAGAGAGTTTTCGTTCACCCCGAACCCGGATCGACTGAGGATCCTGATCCTGGGCGATTCGTTCACCTTTGGTGACGAGGTCAGTGATGACGAGACATACTCGCACTACCTGCAGCAGCTGCTGCCGGCCACCGAGATCATCAACATGGGTGTCCACGGGTATGGCCATGATCAGATGCTGATCCTGCTCGGGGAAGAAGGGGTGAAGTATCAGCCGGATGTGGTGATCCTCGGGTTCAATTCTTTTGACATGGAACGGAACGTGCTCAGCTTCAGGGACTTTGCCAAACCGAAGTTCGAGATTGACGGGGATGAACTGAGATTGACCAACTCGCCGGTGCCGCACCCGGACGATGTCCTCCGCTTCGACTGGCTCAGGCCCAGGGTCTGCGACGTCTGGTCCATCGTGAAGCTCCGCTTCCGGGTGATGACCGGCCAGTACGAGCAGGACAGGGACACGTTGACCCGCCGCATCCTCGATGAAATCGTGGACACCGCCCGGAGGAATGGCGCACATCCCGTCTTCATCTACCTCCCAGCGGAGCAGG
The DNA here is from genome assembly GCA_965531145.1 of uncultured bacterium. Lineage (GTDB taxonomy): Bacteria > Acidobacteriota > JAQAZP01 > JAQAZP01 > JAQAZP01 > JAQAZP01. The sequence goes on from CBESOE010000226.1 coordinate 4,126, forward strand.
AACTCACCAATGCCCGCCGGACGCCCCCGGCGGAAAATTTCCTGCTGGACTATGGCCGATCAAACACACGCGTCACCTGCGCATCGGTACGCAGCGGTTTCCTCGAAAACCTGGATCAGGGCATGGAATTCAGGACCGTCGGACACTGGGGGCCACCCGGCCACCTGACGGTGGCCGAGTCGATCAGAAACCTGCTGATCGCCGAGGGCCTTGTGGCACATTGACACTGCAGCTGTATTTCTCCAGGTTGTACGCACGTCATTCCCAATGGAGTTCCGAATTCTGTGCGAAGGGGGTGGGGACCTGGCGGGACGTCGCAGTCCTACGGCTATGTTGGCCTGTGCAACACCTGGGTTCTTCTGAGCTCGTAGTCCGTCCAGGCCCGATACGCTCTCAGGGACCACTCTCGGCCTGCCGCTGCAGGACAAACTCCGCCAGTCCGTCGAGATACTCGCCCTCGATCAGCGGGAAGCTGGGCATTCCGGCCCGGCCGTTGGCCAGGGCGTCCACGATCTTTTCGCGGGAGAGGTTCCGCACCTCGCCGCGCAGCAGCAGCGGCGCATCAAAGGCGTCGTCGTGGCAGCGGGCGCAGGCCTCATGATAGATGATGGCGCCGTTGTCGGAATAGGGTTCGTATTGGCTGATATTTGAACCGCAGGCGAGGCCAAGCAGCACCAGGGCTGCGCAGCCCGGCAGGGCGAGCCGTCTTCTCATCCATCCCTCCAGACAATGCATACGCTGAACAATCAGGCAGCCATATTCCGCGCATTTTACCCGATCAGCCGCCGCAGCGGAATCCGGCGGACGGCCATCGTACAAAAAACCGGGGGGAGTAGAGCTTACTGCACCCCCCGGTCTGGATGTCATCTGCTGAAGAGCTTATCAGTCGAAGACGACAGTCCACTCGGCATATGAAACCGGTGCCGCCATCGCGTCGGTCACGGTTGTGGTCTGGTTGAAGTCGCCGGGATTGGGTTCGTCCCAGTCGAAGAT
>CBESOE010000227.1:0-5101 GCA_965531145.1 uncultured bacterium
CGGCCAAAGATCCCGGTGAGCCGGGTTCTCGTCTACACCGCTGCGCTGCTCCTGGTCGGCATTCAGGGCTGGAAGAGCATGGAGACCGTGCCCTATGGTGTCCCACCGGACGAGAAGGCGCATGTCTCCTACCTGATCCATCTCGATGAGACCGGCCGGGTCTTTCCCGATTACCGCAGTCGCTATCTCTATTCCGAGCGGGGAGCCAAACTGGACCACCGCAACGACCTGGCCCACCCTCCCTTTTACTACCACCTGCTCAAGCCCTTTGTGCCCCATGGCCCGCGGCTCATCGTCTCCCGGTTCCATGACCTGCGCCTGGTCAATCTCGCCCTCAGCCTCTGCGGGCTGGCCCTGTTTTTCTGGGTCGGTTGCCGTGAGCCGCTGCCCCTGGCTTTCCATGTCTATTACGCCGCGGCACTCAGCGCGGTGCCGATGATCCCCTACCTCGCCGGGTCGGTGAACAACGACAATCTGGTGCTGCTGGCCGGTGGTCTGGCCGTGTTGGGTGCGATCCTCTTCCTCCAGCCAAAGGCCCGGCCGGCGGGACTGGTCCTGCTCGGTGCAGGACTTTGCCTGGCCATGCTGGTCAAAGCCACCGCGGGCCTCCAGGTGCTGTTCCTCGCCGGGCTGGTCCTGGCGCTGCGGGTGCGGCGCGACCGGTCCCTGACGGCGTTTCGCGGGTTCCAGCTGCCGGTCTTTGCCGGGCTCTGCCTGGTTCCCCTGGCGTACTACCTGCGGGCCTATGCCCTCTACCGCACCTTCCTGCCCCAGTTCGGCGACGTGTGGTACGAGGTGCCGAAGAACCCGGTGGTTCTTTCCTTCTTCCCCTACCTGCGGCGCTTCTTCCGCGTGCTCTACCTCTCCTGGACCGGCGTCCTCTCCCACGAGAGCGTGTTCCATGAGTCATTCATCACCGCCCTGCCGCTGGTGCTGCCGTTGGTTTTGGCGGTCTGGGCCTTTTTTCTGCGGGAGAAGAAGGAGGAGGGGCCGTTTTTTACGGTGCACCGTCTGGCCCTGGTGGGCCTGGCGCTGATGATGGTCTTCCATTTCACCAGGGTGTACCGTTACCATCTGGTCAGCGGCTATACCGGCGGCATGCAGGCCCGCTACTATTTTCCGCTGATTCCCTGTGCGCTGATGCTCTCGTTCCGTCCCTTTGTTCACGGTCTGCAGCGGCCGGTGGTACGCATAACCCTGGCCATGCTGGTGGCCGGCCTGGTGGCCAGCGGGATCTGGTTCTACTGGTTTCACTTGATGTGACCCTGTTCACGACGGGTGCCGACGATGAAAGTGATCATTCAGATCCCCTGCTTCAACGAGGAGGAGTATCTTCCCCGAACCATCGCCGATCTGCCCACCGAACTGCCGGGCGTTGACCAGGTGGAGTGGCTGGTGGTGGACGACGGCAGCAATGACCGCACCGCCGAGGTCGCCCTGGAACTGGGCGTACACCACATCGTCCATCACCTCCGCCGCCAGGGGCTGGCCCAGGCCTTTCTCACCGGGCTCAACGCCTCCATGGAGCGGGGTGCCGACATCATCGTCAACACCGATGCCGACAACCAGTACTGCGCCGCCGACATCCCCCTGCTGGTGCGGCCGATCCTGGACGGCGACGCCCACATGGTGGTGGGCTCCCGGCCGATCGGTGAGATCAGTCACTTCTCCCCGGGGAAGAAGCTATTGCAGCGCCTGGGCAGCTGGGCCGTGCGCAAGGTGAGCAACACCGGCGTGCTCGACGCCCCCAGCGGCTTCCGGGCGATCAGCCGCCAGGCAGCGATGAAACTCAACGTCTTCAACAAGTACACCTACACCCTTGAAACCATCATTCAGGCCGGCCAGAAGGGGATCCCCACCGTCTCGGTGCCGGTGCGGGTCAACCAGCAGTCCCGCCCCTCCCGCCTGATGAAGAGCGCCTTCGGCTACGTCTACCGCTCGGCTTCGATCATCGTCCGGGTATTCGTCATCTACCGTCCGTTCCGCTTCTTCATGTTCCTCGGCTCCATCCCCTTCACCCTTGGCCTGGTTCTGGGCCTGCGCTTTCTCTGGGCCTTCAGCCAGGGTCAAGGGACGGGCATGGTGCAGTCGCTGATCCTCGCCTCGCTGCTGATGGGCAGCGGCTTCCTGCTGGCCATCGTCGGCCTGCTGGCCGACCTGATCTCGGTCAACCGCCAACTGCTGGAGAAACTCGACTGGCAGGTGCGCCAGCTGGGGGAGGGCAGGGGGCGGGACGAGAAAGAGGACTAAGCTTTAGTTCTCACCGGATACTCTATTACTGGCCCAGTAATTCCACTGATTTCCAGTCGTTCCGGTTCGAGTCCGGCCCGGGTCCCCGGGCGCAGTAATAGGTAGAACTTTCAGAAAAGTGTATACATTGCCCCACTCCGACTGAGAAGCAGGGCAATCTACTCACCATTAATGCGTTTCGCTGGAGGGACTTCAGAACCTCCCCGCAGCCACGTTGGCCCCCTGAGTCATGCCAGGGAATGCTTCCAGTGAGAACCACTCGGCCACCCCGGTATCTCTATAGCGAAAAACCTTGACCGGTGTGCCCACATCCGGGTCCGGATCTGGCCCGCAGCCCACCACGATCTCGTCTCGGCCGTCCCCATCCAGGTCGACCCCGGCAAAGACATTGGCGCCGTATCGAATGTCCTCTGCCGGCCAGGCAAAGAAGCTCAGACCGGGCAGGGGTGTTACTGAAGACCCGTCATAGTTCCAGCCGCGGACATGGGGTGCGAAGACAGCGCCGGGTCCGGGTCCAGTGATAATCTCATCGATACCATCCCCGTCCACATCGCCGCAGGTGACGTTCACACCGTATTTAAGGGTGCCGTATGCGAAGAAACTCACGCCCGGTATGGACGTCGCCGCACCACCGTCCACGTTCCAACCCCGGACATGCGGCCCATAGACGGCCCCGGGGCCTGCTCCAGTGACGATCTCATCGTATCCGTCCCCGTCGATGTCACCCGCTGAGACATTGACCCCCCATTTTGGCGTTCCGTAAGCAAAGTAGCTCACACCCGGTATGGATGTCACCGTGCCGCTGCCGTCATAGTTCCAGCCGCGAACGTGGGGGCCGAACACCGCACCTGGCCCAGCACCGGTGATGATCTCGTCGAAACCGTCTGCGTCGAGGTCACCGGCGGCCACGTTCACCCCGTAGCGCAAGGTGCCGTAGGCGAAGAAGCTGAGGCCGGTCAGGGGTGTGCTGTCCACATAAAAGCCCCGAACATGAGGTCCGTAGATGTCGCCCGGACCCGCACCGGTGATTATCTCGTCAATGTCATCGCCGTTCACGTCGCCGCATGTCACATTGACCCCGTAATGAGTGGGACCATACGCACTGAACTCGTATTCGTATCCCGCGTCCTGCTGCGGATAAACAACCCGCACGAGCGGCGGATTGTTGTAAGCGGGGCCGGGTCCAACCACCAAACGTTCCAATCCCGGGTAGTGGTATCCCATATCAATGATCCCTGCATCCTGGACGCTATCGGAGCGTGTGGCACCCCAAATCATTTCGCTTGCCGGATCGCCGGTATCAACGCAGGGACTGTCCGTTGCCTGGCCAGCGGCAATCTGGCTGAGGCAGAACGCCTCGTCGCCTTCGCCCTCGAAAAGCGGATCCGCATCGATCATTCCCGTCCCCCAGTCGAGCGTGCAGCCGGGTCTGATACGCACCGAGCCCTGGCCACCATCCACATCGCAGTAGCTGATCGTGGCTGTTGAAGACAGCATCAGATACATCTCCTTGCCGGCCGCGGCACTGTTTCCCCAGAGGATCGAGTCCACCACGGTGATGGTGGAGTTCGTCGCTCCAATTCCTCCACCGGAGTTGTTCGCGGTGTTTCCCGTGACGGTTGTGTTGGCAATCAGCACATCCGAATTGGCGGTGACCCAGATTCCGGCGCCGCGGCCAGAGATCGCGTTGTTTCCAATAACGAGATTGTTCAGCACCGCTGTCGTTGTGCCGAAGAGGTAGATTCCTCCGCCGTCCGTATCGGCATTGTTGTTCGCCACGACGTTTCCCGTGAGCGTGGTCGGCGGATATCCGGTCGAATCACCTATAACGTAAATCCCTCCGCCAAATGAGGCCTGGTTGCCCGACACGGTATTGTCGGCAATGACGGCAAATGCGTTAAAGACACTTATCCCACCATAGCCCCCATTTAACGCGGAGTTGTCCGACACGGTATTATCGGCAATGATGGCAATTGCGTTATGGACCCCAATCCCACCCGGGCCCACAACGCTTGTGTTACGGGAAATGGTGTTTTTTCGGACGATCGCGTCACTCTTTTTAATTCTGACACCGCCGTAACCGCCTTCGGCGTGGTTCTCGCTGATCGTATTGTCGGCGATTAGCGGAGAGCCTGGGTCAAAACAGTCAATCCCGCCACCGCTTCCGGTTACCGTGTTCCCGGTGATGATGTTTCCGGTGACGGCAGGTGAGGAACCGGCGACGGATATCCCGCCGCCGAAATACTGGTCCCCTTCAGACATGTAGTTTCCCGATCCGCCGGTCAGCGTGAACCCTTCCAGGATCGAGTCCCGCCCTTCATCGTTCCAGAAGGTCACCACGGAGCCAAAGTCGGGATCTTCCGGACTGCTCCCGTCGATGATCGTCACTTCCGGCCCGAGTTCACTGGTCACCGTGATCGCCTTGCCAAGAAAGTTGATGTTCTCAACATAGGTGTCCGGAGCCACGAGCACCGTGTCCCCGTCCGTTGCCGCATCGATGCCTGCCTGAATGGTTGGCTGATCACCGGGAACGTGGATTGTGGCCGCCATACCAAATACCGGAAGAACCATGAAGAGTAGAAAAACCAGTGCGCGTCTCATGACTTACCTCCTTCTCAATGGGTTGTGAGAGGTGAAGCTACAGGCGTTTCGTGGGTCGGCGGACGCTGATAGACGAGAGGGGTCAGTCGGGCATAAGTGAATCGCCGTATCGGGAATCAACTGGTTCGATGCACACATATCTTTTCGGCCAAAAGATAGCAGAACCGCAATTGTGGATAAAAGATTCATATATCATGGGTATATGGTGTGTATATATGGTTTGATTTTAGTAAAATCAAGGCTTTTGGGA
>CBESOE010000228.1:0-5099 GCA_965531145.1 uncultured bacterium
TACGAATTTATATTTAGTAATACAGGGTGAGAGGGCCGATGAGAAAATCACTGCTGGCTATTCTGTTCCTGATGACGCTGCCGGCCGCGGCGCACCACGTGGGGTACGAGGTGGACCGGGGGGAGGCCGTGGTGGTCAGCCTGGCGTACGGAAACGGGTCACCACTGGCCTTTGACCGCTACGAGATCATCGCTGAGGGCGAGGAGACGCCATACCAGTCGGGGATCACCGATGCCATGGGCCGGATAGTCTTTCTGCCCGACCGCACCTCCACCTGGCGGGTCAGGGTCTTTTCCGAGGACGGCCACGGCGCCGACTTCACCTTCGAAGCGGGGCCGGCGGAGCCGGAGGACGAGGCGGCTCAGCCGGAGCAGGAGCCGGTAAACACCTTGACGCCGGAGGTGGTGGAGGCGGAGAAGAAGCGTCTCGTCGAGCGGTTCGCCGGTCCGGTGTTCGGCGTGGGGATCATCCTCTCCGTCTTTGCCCTCTTTTCGCTGTTCGCCCGTCGCCGCCGCTGATCACCGGGTTGAGAAAGGTCCGAGTTGCACATCCCTGACGGCTTTATTTCACCGAAGATGTATCTCCCGCTCTACGGGATCTCGGTCGGGCTCTGGGCCTGGGGACTGCGGCGGATGCGCCGCACCCTCGACGAGAAGACCATCCCCTGGCTGGCGGTGCTGGCCGCGCTCAGCTTCGTGCTGATGATGGTGGCCGTGCCCTTTCCCGGCGGCACCTCGGTGCACGCCACCGGGATCTGCCTGCTGGCGGTGATCTTCGGTGTCTGGGCCGCCTTCCTCTCCGTCTCCCTGGTGCTGCTGATCCAGGCGCTGCTCTTCGGCACTGGCGGTATCACCTCCCTGCCGCTCAACGCCCTGGCCCTGGGGCTGGCCGGCGGTGCGGCCGCCAGCTGGACTTTCCGCTGGCTGCGGCGCTGGAACGAGACCGGTGCCCTGGCGGTGGCCGCCTGGTTCTCGGTGATGGTTCCGGCCCTGCTGGTGGCCCTGGCCCTGGGCCTGCAACCGCAGATCGCCGCCGCGGCGGACGGCACACCGCTCTTTTTCCCCTTTGGCTTTTCGGTGACCCTGCCGGCGGTGCTGGTGCCCCACGCCGTTCTCGGAGTGGGGGAGGGCGTGCTCACCGTGCTGGTCTACCGCCTGGTGGGCCGCATCAAGGGGAGGGCCGGGCCATGAAGGACCGCTTGATGCTGCTGGCCTATCTCGCCGCGGTGCTGCTGGCCACCTCGGTCCACCGGCCGCTCTGGCTGGCGGCGGGTCTGGCCCTGGCCATGCTGCTGGCCGGCCGCGACCTGCCCCGGATCCTCGGGCGGGCAGCTCTGGCCATCCTCTTCTTCAACAGCATGGTCACCGTCTCCTACGTGGTTCTCTCCCTCTGGCAGGGCACCTTCTCCGGCAACTACGTGCTGCTGGTCAACCTGCGGGTTTTCCTGCTCACCGTGCTTACTTTCCTGCTGGCCGAGCGGTTCAATCCCTTCCGGGCCTTCGCCTTTTCCCGGTCGCTGCTCTTCCTCACCACGCTCTGCTACAGCCAGGTGCTCACCCTGCGCCGGCTTTACGGCGAGTTCCGTTTCGCCTTCCGCAGCCGCAGCATCGTCCGCCCCGGCCTGCGGGACCTCTACCGCCACGGCGCGGCCACCGCGGCCTTTTTCCTGCACAAGTCGGTGAGCGACGCCGGGGAGATCGCCCAGGCCATGACCTCCAGGGGGTTTGGCAATGATTGAACTGGATCGGCTGGGACACGATTTCGGGAAGCGGACCGTGCTGGAGGATATCTCCTTCACCGTCGCCCCCGGGGAGAAGGTGGTGCTGCTGGGGGTCAACGGCAGCGGCAAGTCGACCCTGCTGAAGATTCTCAACGGGCTGATCTTCCCCGCCCGGGGCAGCTGGCGCTACAAGGGCCGGGAGATAACCGCCAGGGTGATGAAGGACCGCGAGTTCAGCCGCACCTTCCGCCGCGAGGCGGTGCTGCTCTTCCAGAGCCCGGAAGCGATGATCTTCAACCCCACCGTCTTTGACGAGATCGCCTTCGGCCCCCGGCAGCTGGGGCTGGAGGACGTGGACGACCGGGTGCGGCACTGGGCCGGCCAGGTGGGGGTGGAGAACTATCTCCAGCGGCCCCCCTTCGAGATGAGCGGCGGGGAGAAACAGAAAGTCTGCCTCGCCTCGCTGCTGGTGCTGGAACCGGAGCTGCTGCTGCTGGACGAGCCCACCGCCAACCTCGACCCGCGGAGCACCGGCTGGCTGGTGGATTTTCTCCAGGACCTCCAGGTCACCACCCTGGTCACCACTCACAACCTGAGCCTGGGAGCGGAGCTTGGTGATCGCACCCTGGTGCTCTCCGAGGACCACCGGCTGATCTACGACGGCCGGATCGACGACCTGCTGGGCGACCGGGAGAAGCTGATCGAGGCCAACCTGGTGCACCGCCACCGGCACAAGCACGACGGGACCGAGCACCAGCACTACCACGTGCACCAGTGGAAGTGAGGGATCGATGCGCTATTTTTTCATTCTCGTCCCCATCGGCATCTTCTTCCTGATGCACCTCGGTGTGGGCTGGCGGGTGAGCAGCCTCTTTGAGCAGACGTTCAAGTGGAAGCCGTTCCTGATCTGGTTCGCGGTGATGCTGCTCAACGTGGTGGCGGCGATGGCCGTCACCATGCGCGGCACCTGGAACCCGCTGATCCGGATCTGGCGGGTGGCCACCGAGACCTACCTCGGCCTGCTTTTTATCCTCCTGTCGGTGGTGCTCTGCTGGGGCCTGGTCCAGTGGGCCGTGGGGCTCTGGCGTCCCATCCCGGCACCACTCTCCCGCTGGGTGGTCTTCGGCACCACCGCGGTTTACGTCATCGCCGCCCTGGCCAACGCCATGACCGTGCGGATCAACACCGTGGAGCTGACCTCGCCCAAGCTCACCGCCCCGCTGACCCTGGTGCAGATGAGCGACCTGCACCTGGGGCCGGTGCACGGCGCCGGCTATGTCCGCCGGCTGGTGGAGCTGGCCAACTCGGTGAACCCCGACCTGGTGCTGATCACCGGCGACCTGCTGGAGCGGGGCATCCAGCCCGGGATCCTGCAGGGATTCAACGACCTGCAGGCACCGGCGTTAATGATCTGGGGCAACCACGACAAGTTCTTCCCCCGCCCCGTGGCACTGGAGCTGATTGCCGAGACCCCCTTCACCCTGCTGGAGGACAACGTGGTTCTGGTGGGGGACCAGCTGCAGATCGTGGGACTGGACTACCCCGGGTTTGGCGGGGAGCGGAACCAGGGGGACGTCCTGGGACAGCTGTCCCTGCGCGATGACCTCTTCACCCTGCTGCTGTCCCACTCGCCCATGGATTTCCCGCACTGGGAGCAGACTCCCATCGACCTCCAGCTGGCCGGACACACTCACGCGGGCCAGATCATCCCCTTCAACCTGGTGGTCCGGATGCGCTACCGGTTGCTCCACGGCCTCTACCGCGAGGGGGACAAGGCGGTCTATGTCTCGCCGGGCACCGGCACCTGGGGGCCGCCCCTCAGGCTGGGAACACGCAACGAGATCACCTGCATCAAACTGCTGCCGGAGGTGGACAAGCAATGAGCACCAGCGACACCGCCATCCGCTTCAGCGTCTCACTTCCCCGGAAACTGCTGGCCGAGCTGGACCGCCGGGTGGTGCACCAGGGCTATGCCTCACGTTCGGAACTGGTCCGCGACCTGATCCGGGAGAAGATCGTCGAGGAGAAGTGGGAGGACGCCGGCGAGGACGTTGTCGGTGTGCTGGTGATCGTCTTCGACCACCATCAGAAGGACCTGGCCGAGAAGGTGATCCACGCCCAGCACCGGCGGTCGGTGAACATCCTCTGTTCGACCCACGTGCACATGGACCACCACAACTGCCTGGAGACCATCATCATCAAGGGCCGCCCGCCGGAGATCGAGAAGATCGCCATCGAGATCGGCGGCCTGCGTGGTGTGCGCTTCGCCCGGCTGACCCGGGCTTCACGGGTGGAAGTTTAGATAACCTCATCCGAGGCCCGATAGCGGCGTTGCCGGCCTCCTCGAAATGCTCACATACCAGCGGAGTATGCTGCGCTTTCTCGTCAGCCGGCGCCTTGCCCTCGAACCACGGCTGAGGTTATCAAACAGCCTCCAGGAACGCTGCTGCCACACGCTCCGACCAGTAGAGACCGTCCCGGTTGAACTCCACGAAACCGACATGGCCGCCCGACCGCGGCATCAGCAGGGTGACGTTGGGGTTGGCCGCGGCCTCGTTGATGGGGTAGCACTGCGGGGAGAGGATCGGGTCGTTTTTGGCGCTGACGATCAGGGTGGGGACGGCGATCCCCGGGATGTGCGGCTTGCAGCTGCAGCGGGCCCAGTAGTCCTCGGCATCCCGGAAGCCGTGCACCGGCGCGGTGTAGCGGTCGTCGAACTGCTTGAAGTCCTTGATCCGGTCGTAGCCCCGGTCGTCGATACGATCGGGGAACTGCTCTATCTTCCAGCGCACCTTTTTGTGCAGGTCGATGAGAAAGCGCTTCATGTAGAGGGCGTTGGCCTTCCGGGACATTCTTTCGGCGCCGGTTTTCAGGTCGCAGGGCACGGAAAAGGCCACCGCCCGTTTGACCAGCGGGTCGATGCGCTGTGCCTGCCGGCCGAGGTGCAGCAGGGTGAGGTTGCCCCCGAGGCTGAAACCCACCAGGGCGGCCTCGTCGTAGCGGCCGGTCTGTTTTACGTGGTCGATCACCCGCTGCAGGTCGTCGGTGGCGCCGTTGTGGTAGAGCCGGAAGGTGCGGTTCGGTTCGCCGCTGCAGGAACGCTGGTTCCAGGCCAGGGCGTCCCAGCCGGAACGGTTCAGCGCCCGTACCATGCCCAGCACGTAGGCGCGGTGGGAGTGTCCCTCCAGTCCGTGGGAGATGATGGCCACCCGCCGGCCGGCGCCGGTCTCCGACCAGTCGAGGTCGAGGAAGTCGCCGTCGTCGGTTTCCATCCGCTCTCGCCGGTAGCTGACGCCGTCCGGGTGGCGAAAGAGGGTGGGGATGATGGTCTGCAGGTGGCCGCTGGCCAGCAGGAGGGGCGGGCGGTAGGGCAGATTCT
>CBESOE010000229.1:0-5055 GCA_965531145.1 uncultured bacterium
ATCGATCTTTGTGCAAGAATATGAGGGATTAAGAGAACCTGATACTATCGGCTTGAACGGCCGGCAGCGGCCGCCCCAGGGAGCGACGACCATGCGAATCCTCTATATATATCCCCACCCCGACGACGAATCCTTTGGCCCGGCCCACGTGATGCACAAACAGGTGCGCCAGGGGCACGAGGTCTTCCTCCTTACCCTGACCAGGGGCGGGGCCACCAGGCAGCGGCACAAATACGGCCATTCCATTGACGAGATGGGGGATGTGCGCCACGCCGAGATGCTCGATGTGGCCCGGGTGCTGAAAGTGACCGGGATGACCGTTCTCGACCTGCCGGACAGCGGCCTGAAGGAGATGGACCCCCGGGAGATCGAGAAGGTGGTGCGGGACCACATCGAGGAGATCCAGCCCGAGGTGGTGGTGACCTACGCCGTCCACGGCATCAGCGGCTTTCATGACCACCTGGTGGCCCACGCGGTGGTCAAGCGGGTCTTTGTGGAAATGAAGCCGGACCATCCGTATCTGAAACGGCTGGCCCTGGTCACCCTCCCCGAGGCAGTGGCGGCGGAGAGCACGTTTTTCCACCTCAACGGGTCGAAGCCCGAGGAAATAGACTGTGTGGAGACGGTGGAGGAGGAGGACCGGCAGCGTGCATTCCAGGCGCTGGACTGTTACGTCACCTTCCAGGAGACCATCGAGAATAGCGGGATCAAGGACAAGATGACCAACCAGTGGGCGTTCGAGATCTATCAGGAGGATCACGACCCGCCGCTGGATGACCTGTTTGCGGACCTGGACTGAACGCACCGATAAACCATCTGCGAGGTGGAGGCGATGTACACGGTGAACAACGAAACCCCCCCGGACGAACTGAAGGTTGGCGTGGCCCAGGTGGCCCCGGTCTGGCTCGACCGTGAGCAGACCATGGACAAGGTTATCGAATACGTGGAGCAGGCGGCCCGCGAGGAGTGCCGGCTGGTGGCCTTTGGCGAGGCACTGGTTCCCGGCTACCCCTTCTGGATCGAGCGCACCGACGGCGCCACCTTCAACTCGCCGGTGCAGAAGGAGATTCACGCCGAGTACATGAAGCAGGCGGTGCAGCTGGAGGCCGGCCACCTCGACCGGCTCTGTATCGCCGCCAACCAGGGCGGGATCGCGGTGGTGCTGGGCTGTATCGAACGGGCCGCTGACCGCGGCGGGCACAGCCTCTATGCCTCGCTGGTCTATATCAATGAACAGGGCCTGGTGCGTTCGGTGCACCGCAAACTGATGCCCACCTACGAAGAGCGGCTCACCTGGTCGCCGGGGGATGGCCACGGCCTGCGGGTCCACCCGCTGGGTGCCTTCACCGTGGGCGGCCTCAACTGCTGGGAGAACTGGATGCCGCTGCCCCGGGCCGCGCTTTACGGCCTGGGGGAGGACCTCCACGTGGCCATCTGGCCCGGCGGGGTGCACAACACCTCGGACATCACCCTCTTCATCGCCAGGGAGGCCCGGTCCTACGTCATCTCCGCTTCGGGCCTGATGCGTAAAACGGACTTCCCGGAGGGGACGCCGCACCTGGAGAAAATCCTTGACGGCTGTCCCGACCTGCTGGCCACCGGCGGGTCCTGCATCGCCGGCCCCGATGGCCAGTGGCTGATCGAACCGGTGGCCGGGGAGGAGACGCTGGTCACCGCCGTATTGAACCACGCCAGGGTCCGGGAGGAGCGGCAGAACTTCGATCCGGCGGGCCACTACTCGCGGCCCGACGTCACCGAACTGAAGGTCAACCGCAAGCGTCAATCCACGGTCAGTTATGACGACGGCGAGAGCGAGAGCGAGGGCGGTGGAGGTGGCGGTGGACAGCACCACGGCGGCTGCCACTGCCCGGCCGCCAACCCACCCGAGGAGGAGCAGGAATGACCAGGCCAGCCATCGATCTCACCGGCCAGACCGCGCTGATCACCGGTGCCTCCCGGGGCATCGGCCGCGCCGCGGCCCAGCTCTTCGCGGCCCACGGCGCCTGTGTCCTGGTGCACTACCACAGCGATCGCGAGGCGGCGGAGGAGACGCTGGTCTCGCTGGAGCCCGGCAGTCACCGCATCGTCCAGGCCGACCTCAGGGACCCGGACTCGGTTCGCCAGCTGGCCGATCTTGCGGTGAAGAAAGCCGGCCGAATCCAGATGCTGGTGAACAACGCCGGGGTCTACGAGGAGCACCCGCTGGCCCAGGTCTCCTACGAGGAGTGGCAGGCCTCCTGGGAACGCACTCTGAAGACCAACCTCATCGGCCCGGCCAACCTGACCTATTGCCTGGCCCGGCACATGATCGATCACGGCGGCGGGCGGATCGTCAACATCTCCTCCCGGGGCGCCTTTCGCGGCGAACCGGCCGGGCCGGCCTACGGGGCGAGCAAGGCCGGGCTTAACGCCATGGGCCAGTCGCTGGCCAAGGCCCTGGGCGGCCAGGGCGTCCACATCTTCACCGTGGCCCCGGGTTTCGTGGAGACCGAGATGACCGCGCCCGACCTGGAGGGGCCAAGGGGGGACTTCCTGCGCAGCGAGAGCCCGCTGGGCCGGGTGGCCCGACCCGAGGAGGTGGCCCGCACCGCGCTCTTCCTCGCCTCGCCAGGGTCGGAGTTTCTCACCGGCTGCATCGTCGATGTCAACGGCGCATCCTATCTGCGCACCTGAGTTGGAACGTCGATGACCAGGCCTCTGAACAAGAGAAGTCTCGCCCTGGCCGCGGGCACGCTGGCCGGGCTGGACAAGGGTTTTGCCCGATTGCTGCGGGATGACGGTGTCCCGCCACTCTGGGACCGTCCCCCCGGCTTTCCCACCCTGGTGCAGATCATCCTCGAACAGCAGGTCTCGCTGGTCTCGGCGGCGGCGATGTATCGCCGTCTCGGGGAGCGGATCGCCCCCTTCACCCCGGCCCGGTTCATCCAGCTGGGCGAACCGTTTCTCCGCCGGCAGGGGGTGACCCGGCAGAAAGCCTCATACTGCATCCACCTCGCCCGGGCCATCGAGGAGGGGCGTCTGGACCTGGAGACGCTGGGCGGGGCAAGCGACGAGGAGGCCATGGATGCCCTGACCTCTCTCAAGGGCATCGGGCCCTGGACGGCATCGATCTACCTGCTGATGGCCATGGGCCGGCCCGATATCTGGCCCCCCGGGGACATCGCCCTGGCCGCCGGCATCAAACGGCTGAAGCGTCTCAAGGATCTGCCGTCGGCGGAACGGCAGAAAGCCTATGCGAAAACGTGGCGCCCCTGGCGTTCGGTTGCTGCTAGGATGCTGTGGCAGAGGTATTTAAAGGAAAAAGCGAAAGGACAGGGGAGAAAGACGTGAACGGAAACATGTGGGACGAGCGGTTCTCCGAACCGGGTTACGCCTACGGGAAAGAGCCCAACGAGTTTCTCGTTTCGATGGCCGGCAAGATTCCACCTGGCCGCGTGCTCTGTATCGGCGAGGGGGAAGGACGGAATTCCGTCTACCTGGCCGGGCTGGGATACCAGGTCACCGCGGTGGATTCCTCGGCGGTGGGTCAGGACAAGGCACGGGTCCTGGCCAACGAACGGGGCGTGGAGATCGAGACCATCCACTCCGACCTCGCCGAGTTCACCATCGAGCCGGGAGTCTGGGACGGTATCGTTTCAATCTTCTGCCACATGCCTCCTGCGGTTCGGGGCGACGTGCACCGGCACTGCGCTGCCGGCCTTGCCGCGGGCGGGGCTTTCGTGCTCGAAGGTTTTATCGCCCGGCAATTGACCTATGGCACCGGCGGCCCGCCCAGTGTCGAGTTGATGATGAGTCTTGCCGGTCTGGGAGAGGAGCTGAAAGGATTGCGGTTTGACGTGGCTCAGGAGATCGACCGCGAGATTCTGGATGGACGCTATCACAAGGGATTGGCTGCGGTGGTCCAGGTTGTGGCCCTGCGGCCCGACAGGTAGAAGGATCATGATCCGCATCGGCACCTGCAGCTGGAAGTACCCCTCGTGGAGCGGCCTGGTCTATTCGGCGCCCAAGGGGATCAATTACCTTGAAGAGTACGCCCGCCACTACGGCTCGGTGGAAGTGGACCAGTGGTTCTGGTCTCTCTTTGCCGGGGACAAGGTCAAGCTGCCCGACGAATCAGTGGTGGCCGAGTATCGCCAGGCGGTGGGGGATGACTTTCGCTTCACGGTCAAGGTGCCGAACAGCCTCTCCCTGACCCACCACTACAAGCAGAAGAAGAGCGATCCGCTGGAGCCGAACCCGCACTTCCTCTCATCGGACCTCTGGGAGAGCTTCATCGGCAGCCTTTCCGGAATCCACGACGTGCTCGGCCCGCTGATCCTGCAGTTCGAGTATCTGAACAAACAGAAAATGAAGGGACGGCCTGAGTTCGTTGAGCAACTGGGCCGCTTTCTCCAGGCGGTGCCCACCGGCCCCGAGGTGGCGGTGGAGCTGCGCAACGCCCGCTATGTCGACGCGTCGTGGTTCGAGTTCCTGCGGGAGCACGGGGCCTGCCCGGTCCTGCTCCAGGGCTACTGGATGCCCCCGATCACCGAGCTCTATGCGAAATACAAAACGGAACTGGCGGCGCAGAAAAGCGTGATCATCCGGCTCCACGGCGGCGACCGCAAGGATATCGAAAAACGCACCGGCAAGCAGTGGGACAAGATCGTCGAACCGCGGGACCACGAGCTGGAAGAGGTGAGCCGCATGGCCGACGAACTGGCCGCCGGCGGGACCCAGGTTTTCGTCAACGTCAACAACCACTACGAAGGGTCCGCCCCCCGGACCATCGAGAAGCTGCAAGACCTGTTCAGCAAACTCAGGCGTTGATCCTGCACCTCGCAATGACAGCCGGGGGCTAGGTCAGGGCCACCTCTCTCTCCTTGATCTGCAGCAGACCACGGATATCCACCAGCACCAGGTACATGCAGGGGATGATCACCAGGGCGATGGTGGTGGCAAAGAGGATTCCGAAGCCGAGGGAGATGGCCATGGGGATCAGGAACCGCGCCTGCAGTGACGTCTCGAAGATCATCGGCGCCAGGCCGAGGAACGTGGTCAGGGAGGTGAGAATGA
>CBESOE010000230.1:0-5041 GCA_965531145.1 uncultured bacterium
GGCCCGCCGAGTGGCGGCGTTACGAACCGGGGGAGGACCTGGACGGCGACGGGGTGGCCGACTACCGGCGGGTAATCGAAAGCCGGGTGGTGACCTTCTACCTCGACGTCCGCTTCGATTTCGAGATCGTCGCCGGCCACGGCCGGGTCACGTCCGAACACTCCTGATGGGGACAGCTACCTCATCCCGTAAGCTTCTCACAACAAGGCACTTCATTTTTTCGGGGACAGCTACCTCTTATTCCTGCGGTATTATTGAGTAGCAGGAGGTGAGATGTGAGACGGTTAACTGTTCACTCAAGACCTTGCCGGGCGCTGATCTTCTGCGGCCTTCTGCTTTTTACCTGTCTGGTTTGTGCCGACAAGCCTGCGGAAGCACCCCCGCTGCCTCGGGGCGACCTGGTCCCCTCGGTGATCTGCCTCAAGGACCCGGAGTTCAGCTACGCTCTCTACCTGCCGTCGTCCTACACCCCGGACAAGGAGTGGCCGCTGATCCTCGCCTTCTCCCCCGGGGCCAATGGGGCCAACCCGGTGCGCCTGCTGATGGATGCCGCCGAGCAGTACGGCTACATCGTCATCGGCTCCAACGATTCGAAGAATGGCCCCTGGGAACCGATACACGCTGCCCAGCGGGCCCTGCGCCGGGAGGCGAAGAACCGCTTCTCCATCGACCCCCGCCGCAGCTACGCCACCGGGTTCTCCGGCGGCTCCCGGGCCGCCTTCAGCCTGGCCCTCAAGCACCCCCGCGCCTTTGCCGGGGTGATCCTCTGCGGCGCCGTGTTCACCAACTCTGAACCGCTGCCCGCCCGGAGCAAGCTGGCGGTCTACGGCCTGGTGGGCAATGCCGACATCGCCTACCCCGAACACCTGCGGGCCGAGCGTGAACTGCCCGACCACGGTTTCACCTCCTGGCAGGAGGTCTTTCCTGGCCGCCACCAGTGGCCCTCCCCGGTGCAGTATCGCCAGGCGGTGGAGTTTCTCCAGATCGACGCCATGCGCCGGGAGTTGATCCCCCTGGATGAGGCCTTCATCCGGAAGATCGCCTCGGAGCGGCTGACCGCGGCCCGGTCTCTGGAAGCGGAGGGCAGACCACTGCTGGCTCTGCGCACCTTCCGCCAGACAGCCGAAGCGTTTGAAGGCCTGCACGAAGCCAAACTGGCCGGCAGGGAAGCGGATCGTCTGGCCGCCATGCCGGAGACAAAATACCTTCTGGAATTGGAAGAGCAGTTGGTCTTCGACATCCAGGCGCTCAACGCCTGGCGCGACGGCGAGCTGTATCCGAAAACGGTGGAACGGCTGCAGAAGCTGAGCAGGGGAGGGGGACCCAACGCCGCCCGGGCCGACACGGCGCTCTTCCACTCGTCAATCTACCTGATCGAGATGGGGATGCAGCACCACGGGGCGGGCAAGCCGGAGAGCGCCCTGGCCTTCTTCCGCACGGCCACCTGGGTTTACCCCGACAACGTCACCGGGTTCTACAACGCCGCCTGCGCCGCGGCGCTCACCGGCGACAGCGAGGGGGCGCTGGAAGATCTCGCCGAAGCTGCTGCCCGCAAATTCAACAACCCCGGACTGCTGGCCAGCGACCCGGACTTGAAAAGCCTGCGCACACTCCCCGCCTTTGCCGAGATCGAGAAGACCGTTGCCCGCAATGCGGAGCAGGGTCTCCAGCCGTCTGTTTACTGGGTGTCGCTGTCGGAGTTGCTGGCTGACTCGGCCGACTCCACACCTGCCTCGCCCTGATCTGCGGGGGGATCCTCCACCGTTTCCTGAGCCGGTGGTGTGGCGGCTTCCACCTGTCCCTGGTTGCCGATCTTCAGCTTCTTCGGCTCGGTGACCCGTGACTGGGCCCAGAGGAAGAGGAGGATCAGCGCCGCGGCCACGGCCATGACGATGAAGGGCAGATACTTGCGCCAGAGCAGAAAGAGGGGATTCTTCTTGGCCGGGATGCCGGTCTTTCGCCGGCCGGTTTTCTTGCGCAGGGTTTTCTTTTTCTTGCGGATGGCCATGTTGGTTCTGCTCCTGATCCCGGAGTGTATCAGATTTCCCGCCGTCCGGTGAAGCCTCTGCCGTCCATCAGGCGCCCAGACCGGTGGGCCGCTTGGGCCGCGGCAGGTCGCCGGGGGCGGGGTCGGGGCCGCGGAAGAGGTTGACCACCACCGAGAGGAGACAGACGGCCAGCCCGGCCAGCAGCGACAGCCGCCAGGCGTGGGCAAAGGCGCCGGCGTGCAGCGCCGGGTCGAACTGCTCCAGCAGCACCCCGCCGGTGAAGCGATTGTAGGACAACTCGAAAATCGCTCCGCCCACCGCCACGCCGAAGACCATGCCCAGGGTACGCCCGGTGGCGTGGAGGCCGGAGGCCACCCCGGTGAACCGGCCCGGCACGGTGCCCAGCAGCACCGTGGTGTTCGGCGGCATGAAGATCCCGTTGCCCAGCCCGAGGCAGAACATCAGCAGCCCGAAAACCGGCAGCGAGGGATTCACTCCTTGCTGCGACAGCCCGTAGAGCGTGGCGGCGTTGATCAGCAGGCCGGTGGTGGTCAGCCAGCGCGACCCCCAGCGGTCGTGCAGCCAGCCCGACACCGGGGCGGTGATCAACGACCCCAGCGGCCCGAGGATGAAGAAGAGGCCCACGGTGTAGACCGGCAGCCCGGCGAGGATCGAGAGATAGAAGGGGCCGAGGTAGATGAAGATGAAGGTGTAGACGAAGAGCATGGTGCCACCGAAAAGGGGGATGCTGAACAGTCGCTCACGGAAGAGGCTGAGCGGCAGCAGCGGGTGGTCGGTGCGGTGCTCGTGGAGGATGAACCAGGCGATCAGCGCCCCGCTGGCCAGCAGCAGGGTCGCGGTGGGCCAGAGGCTGAACCCCCAGACCGGGATGCGGTTCAGCGAGAGGCTGACCCCGGTGAGACCGGCGATCCAGAGCAGGTTACCCCACATGTCGCTGCGACCGGAGCCGCCGGTCGCCGGTTCGGCCGGGTGGTCGGTATCCAACCGCCGGGTGAGCCACCAGCCGGCCAGGCCGATGGGCAGGTTGATCAAAAAGATCCAGCGCCAGGAGAGGGCCTCGGTGATGAAACCGCCCAGCACCGGGCCCGAGGTGAGGCCGAGGTTCACCACCACGCCCATGGCGCCGATGGCCCGGCCCCGTTTCTCCGGGGGAAAGATGTGGACCAGGAAGGCCGGACCCACCGCCATGATCAGACTGGCCCCGATGGCCTGGATCAGCCGGGCGCCCACCAGCAGGCCGATGGTGGGGGCCAGGCCGCAGAGCAGCGAGGCGAGAGTGAAAATCACCAGGCCCTCGCGGTAGACCCGCGCCCGGCCCTTGCGGTCGCCCCGGCGGCCGAAGCCCAGCAGGGTCACCGAGATGGTGAGCAGGTAGCCCAGCGGTATCCAGCCCACCAGGTTCAGCGGCGCGTGGTAGTCCTCGCGGATCACCGGCAGGGCCACGTTGACGATGGACGAGTCGAGGGTGGACATGAAGACGCCCAGGGCCACGATACTGAATCCGGCCCAGGGGGAGAGCGGCGCTGGGTTGGCCTGTGGTCTCTTCACGGTCCCTCTAGAAAAAGAAGTTCCAGATATAGCGTAACGACACGGTGACAATGACCAGGGTCAGGATCATCTTGATCGGCCGGGCCGGGAGGAATTTCTGAACCCTGGCCCCGCAGTATATGCCTGCCGCGCCGCCGGTCGCCAGCAGCAGGCCCAGCTTCCAGTCCGGCGACACCGCCACGTGGGACAGCGACGGCAGCCGGCCGGCCACGGTGTAGAAGAGCACGCCGAAGATGGAGATGATACAGGTGCTGGTGAGGGCCGGGCCGGCCACGGCGTGCACCGGCAGTCGGAAGAGGGTGATCAGCACCGGGGCCATGATCGCCCCGCCGCCGATACCGTAGACGCCGGCCACCAGGCCGGTGGCCAGGGAGAGGGCGGCGATACCGGGCGTGCTGACGCTGTACCGCGTCCCCCCGAACTCGAAACTGAGCCTGGAGAGGGTCAGGACACGGCCGGTCACCCTGATGTCCGCCGGCACCCCCGCCGGCGGCCCCTGGGTATCGCTCCCCCGGGGACGCAGCAGGTCGCGCACCATCCGGTAGCCGATGTAGAGCAGCACGCAGCCCACGAAGAATTTGAAATGCCGCGGGTCGGGCAGGTAGCGGACACGCAGCACCACCCCGGCGATCAGACCGGGCAGGGACCCGGCGGCGATGATGCCGGCCAGGGGCCAGCACATCCGCCCCTCTTTGGCGAAACGGTAGATCCCCGGGGGAATGGCCCCGATGTTGTACACCATGTTGGTGGGGGTCACTGCCGGGCTGGCAAAACCGAGGACGCTCACCTGGAAGGGGAGCAGCAGGAAGGCGCCGGAAACGCCCCCCATGGAGGTGAAAAAGGAGATCACGAACGCCACCAGCGGCGGCAGCAGCGGGTTGACCTCGATCTGGGCCACTTCGAAAAACATGGAGGAAATGCTAGCGGATGGCCTCAGCGGGGTCAATGTGCCGGGTGGATGTTGTATATACTACTGTGGACTGCGGCGTCCGGTGAGAACGTCGCGGAATCGGGTGATGCACACAGCGGCCGGACCCTGCTGCCTGCCGATGGGAGGGATACCATGTTCAATTCTCCAGGTAAAGGCCTGTCCATTCCGGTCCTGCTGCTGGTCCTTTCCTGTGTCTTCTCCAGCGTGCCGCTGTTCGCCGGCGACCCTGGTGACACCGGCAAGGCCAGCGGCGCCGACTGCTGCCGGGCAGCCCGCCAGGGGCAGCAGCAGAGGGCGGGGACCAGCGCCAGCAACGCATCGAACACCATCGATGTCACGTCCTACAACCTGACCATGAACATCGACTTTGCCGCGGAGCGGATCGTGGCCCGTTGCGACGTGGGTCTGCGCTCCACGGTGGCGGGGCTCGGTTCCTTTGCCCTCGATTTCATCGGCCTCACCGTTTCCGGGGTGCAGGAGGACGGGCAGCGCCAGGTTTCCTTCACCACCGGGGGCGGGGTGATCGAGATCACACCGTCCAGCCCGCTGGCCG
>CBESOE010000231.1:0-5003 GCA_965531145.1 uncultured bacterium
GCTGAGGTTGGTCCAGCCGGCACGCCAGTTGGTGTAGGGGGTGCCGTTGCCGATCACCATGTCGATGCGGCCGGCGGCCCGGCGGTTCTCGGTGGTCAGGTTGGTCAGGGACACCGCCATCTGGGTGGTGAAGGGCAGAACGCCGCTGGCCGGGGTGCAGCCGATGGTGGTCGCCACCGTATCGGTGGGCGGCACCGTGTCGCCAAGGCCCCAGATCTCCACGTCGTCGACGTTCCAGCCGCTGAAAGTCCAGCTGGAGTCGGTGGAACCCATGGTCCAGCGGAGGTAGACGGTGGACTGGCCGTCGGCCACGGCGGAGATGTCGTACTCCACCTGGCCCCACGACCCGTCGGTCACCTCGGCATCGTTTTCCCAGACGGTGGTCCAACTGCTGCCGTTGTTACTCACCCGCACGTAGGCGTGATCATAGTTCGGCTGCTCAACGTTGAGGTAGCGCCAGAACTTCACCGAGACCGTGTTCAGCGACGAGCAGTCGATGGCGGTGGTGGTGAGGTGCGTCTCGGACAGGCTGTTGGCATAGTCGCCGGCAAGGTTGTAGCCGTAGCAGTTGGCCCCGGTATATCCGCTGGTGGGATCGGGGTTGCCGTAGTCGCCACCGCCGCCGGTGGGCGAGCCGTAGGCCCACTGGCCCTGGGTGGTCCAGCCGGGGTTGCTGCTCAGGTCGTAGCTGTAGATCAGGCCCGGCACGCCCACGGTCAGGTCCACCGCCCGGGTGGTGTCACCCTCGTGGTCGGTGGTGTTGGTGAAGGTGACCGTGTCGCTGTAGCCGCCGTCGGCCAGGGCGTCGGCACCGGAGTTGATCGAGACGGTGACCGTGGTGCTGCCGCCGCCGGGGATCGAACCGCCGCCGGTGGAGAGGGTGACCCAGGAGGCGCTCCTGGTCACGGTGAAGTTGATGCTGGAGGCGTTGTTGTTCTCCACGGTGTAAACGATGCTTGAAGGCATGAAGGGACCGCCGCTGGGGCCTTCCGAGGTGAGGCCGCTGGCCGGGGTGACCCGCATGCCGGAGGAGCCGGGGATCATGGTGTCGAGGGTGGTGGCACCGCTGCCGATGGGATCGAGCCAGTTGCTCAGCCGGCTGTTGTTGCTGCCGCCGCCGGTCCAGGATGTGTAGACACGACCGTACCAGTCGGCGGTCTGGCTGGTGCAGGAGGCATAGCCGCCGTGCAGCTGGCCGATGATGCGGTGGTTGGGGTCGTAAAGCGGAGATCCTGAGGAACCGGGCTCGGTGGTCCCGTCATCCCAGTCGGTGACCTTGATGTGGGTCGAGTCACCGGGCACGCTGTCGCCGAGGTAGCTGGCGATCGAGGTGGGATCGTTTTCGAAGCTGATCGCCTTCTCGTCGGTGCCGGGGTGGTGAATTGCCACGGCGCTTGAAGTGGCACTGTTGACGCGACTCCAGCCGGAGTAGGTGACCCCGAAATCCGGGTCGGGCATCTCTTCCATCTCCACCAGACAGAAATCGGATGAGGAGTAATCGGAACGCCAGATCACGCCGCTGTTGAAATCACTGAGTGAACCGCCGCTGAGGTCGCCGCAGCTGGGGCTCTCGAAGTTCCAGTAGACAACCACGGACTGGTCGTTGCTGGTGGAGATCCCGCAGTGGTTAGCGGTGAGGAAGTACGGGGTCTCGTCCTCGGCGGTATTGTTGATCATCGCTCCTGAGCAGTACCAGGTGCCGTTGATGGTGTAGACGCCTGACGAGGGGATCTCGTCCCGCCAGGGGTCGCCCTCGGGGCAGATCACGTCGTTGTTGCAGGAACCCTGCAGGGTGTCGAGGGTTTCGCCGAAGTAGCGGTAACCGATGTTGACCGAGGTCAGCTCCAGTTCCAGGCGGTCCACGGCCTTGGTGGGAACCATAACTTCGATGACGACATCGTCGGAAAGCACCACCGGTGACCAGAGTTGACCGGCCTCATTGTTGTCAGCCGCTGTGAAACTGCGGGAAACCAGGTAGCTCTCGTCGGCGGAATAGAGGAACAGCGAGCCGCCCTCGGGCATCAGGTAACGGGTGAAGCCGAAGTTGAGGGAAAGGGCGCCCAGCGACTCCACACGCAGCCGCCAGAGCATCATCCCCCCGTCGATGTCCTCCCAGGTGCCGTGGGTCAGGGGCGAAACCTTCACCTCCTTGGACACGGCGAACCGGGCCGGCTCCCCCATCTCCTCACGCTCCTCGTCTTCCCAGGCCAGCAGTTCGGTGTTCAGCGAGGGGAAGACCACCGCGTCGACGGATTCCAGTTCCAGCACCTGGTGGTTCGCGGTGACCGGAACGGCGGCCGCAGCGGGCAGGGCCAGCCAGATCAAAAAAACAGACAGAAAAGTCCATGAAATCAGCTTCGCGCGCATCAATTTACCTCCCGGATATTCATTCGAAACATGTGAAGACAGCAGGAATCGGCGGGGAAAACGCTCGAATAATTCCCGCAAATGCTTATGGTGGGCTACTTTCCAGGGCGACATGCCCTGCGGCCCATCTATTCATACTACTACTAGAGACAATATATGTTATCTGTGGTTTAAAATCAACACCAAGTTTATCTTTCTCCTCCAAAATGCTTGCACCACAAGAAGAAAACACCTATTATTAATGAATATAAGGTCGACGGGTACGCTGGTTGAAGAAGTTCGCATGCCCCGAACCGCTCATACCGGCCACGGACTCCATTCCAGGTGACCACCGGTGCCATTCCCGGCGGGCACACCGCGATTATTTCAAGTCATCCTTGCCATAACGTGAGAAGGAGGAGAGTGAACATGTTGAGAAGGATTGCATTCCTTACCGTATTGACGGCGTTCTGTATCGTACCATTCACCGCCATAGCCGCCCCGGTCGTGAGCGAGGGTGAAGTGCTGGTGATGGTGGACGGCGCGAATTCAGCGGCCATCCGCCTGCTGGACACGCTCGGCGCTCCGGTCTACCACCGGGCCAGCGGACGGGTACTGGCCGGCGTGGATGCCGCGGGCCTCGAGAGCCTCGGTGATGACGCCGTTCTCCTCGACAGCGCGCCCTGGTCCGAAGGCACCAGCTACTACTGGCTGATGATCCGTGACGGCAAGGACGCGGCCTTCCCCGCGGCCGCCGGTATCGACCAGCTCTTCCGCGACGGCGGAGTGGCGCTGATCAAGGCTCTCCCCGACGACGCCGAGAAACTCTCCATGGCCGGGCACGAGCTGGCCCTGGTGACCCGCAGCCACAAGGTGCTGGCCGCTCCCACCAAGAGCACGGCCCTCAGCGGCACCCGGGCCTTTGGCGGTGACATCGACGACATGGTGGCCGGCATCAACCAGCTGAGCTACACCCTCAAGCTGCAGAACCTGGAAAACTTTGGCACCCGGTATTCTTACGCTCCCGAGAATGACACCGCCGGCGACTGGATCTACAACCAGTTCGTCGGCTTCGGCCTGGCCACCGAACGCCACTGGTTCAGCATCGGCGGCGACCAGCGGATGAACGTCATCGCCACCCTGCCCGGCTATGTCTATCCCGACGAGGTGGTCTTCATCTGCGGCCACTTCGACTGCACCTCCGAAGATCCCTATGTCTCGGCCCCGGGGGCCGACGACAACGGCAGCGGCACCGCGGCGACCATCGAAGCGGCTCGGGTACTCTCCAACTACACCTTCGAGCGGACGATCAAGTTCGGCTGCTGGTCCGGCGAGGAACAGGGACTGGTGGGGTCCGGTGCCTATGTGGCCGACATCGCCGCCGCCGGTATGGACGTGGTGGCGGTCTACAACCTCGACATGATCGCCTATTCGGGCACCGACCCGGCCCCGCCGGACCTGGTGATCTACACCAACGGCAATTCCCTGCCGGTGGCCAACCTGCTCGCCGACGCGATCACCTACTATGTGCCGACCGAGGTTGAGCCGGTGATCGACACCAGCGCCCTCACCGCCAGCGACCACGCCTCCTTCTGGGACCACGGTTACCAGGCGATCCTCGGCATCGAGGACGAGGCCTGGGGCAGCGACTTCAGCCCCTGGTATCACACCACCAGCGACCTGGTGGCCAACTACGACATGGCCTACGCCACTGCCTGCACCAAGGCCGGCCTGGCCGCGGTGGCTGAGACCGCGGTGCCCTTCAACCCCACCGGGATGCGGGTCACCCCCACCGGCAGCTTCTACACCGAGGGCCCCAACGGCGGTCCGTTCACCCCGCAGACCTTCGACTACACCCTGACCAACTACGAAACATACGCCATCAACTACACGGTGACCGAGAGCACCGGCTGGCTCGACGCCAGCACCAGCGGCGGCACCCTGCCCGCCCTGGGCACCGCCACGGTGACCCTGTCGATCAACAGCGCGGCCGACGGCCTGGCTGACGGCAACTACCTCGGCGATGTGGACTTCGTCAACACCACCAACCACGACGGCGACACCACCCGCACCGTGGACCTCACCGTGGGCGTGCCGGTGCTGCAGCAGCAGTGGACCCTGGACACCAACCCCGGCTGGACCACCGAGAGCCAGTGGGCCTACGGCATACCCACCGGCGGCGGCGGTGACTACGGCAACCCCGACCCCACCAGCGGGCACAGCGGCAGCAACGTCTACGGCTACAACCTGGCCGGCGACTACGCCAACGACCTCAACGAGGTGCACCTGACCACCGCGGCCATCGACTGCTCCGCCCTGAATACCGTGGAACTCAAATTCTGGCGCTACCTCAACGTGGAGCAGCCGAGCTATGACCACGCCTATGTCCGGGTGAGCACCGACGGCACCAGCTGGACCCAGGTCTGGACCAACACCGGTGAGATCACCGATTCCTCCTGGAGCCAGGTGGAATACGACATCTCCGCCGTGGCCGACGGCCAGTCCACCGTCTACATCCGCTGGACCATGGGTGAGACCGACGGCGGCTGGACCTACTCCGGCTGGAACATCGACGATGTGGAGATCTGGGGTATCGACGGCTCGTCCCAGCCCACCGACACGGTGGAAGTGTCCATCGGCTGCACCCCGGACAACGG
>CBESOE010000232.1:0-4966 GCA_965531145.1 uncultured bacterium
TTGCGTTTTCGCTTATCGGGGCTGGTCGTCAACCTCGTCGAAGTAGTCGCCATCCACCAGGATTTCCCGCGCCTTGCTCCCCTCGTGGGGGCCCACGATCCCGTCCATCTCCATGTAGTCGATGAGCCGGGCCGCGCGGCTGTACCCGATCTTCAGCCGCCGCTGGAGGTGGGAGATGGAGGCCTGGCCCGATTTGACCACGATGCGCACCGCTTCGTCGTAGAGCGGGTCCTGGTCGCTGTTACCAGTGCCGCCGGGACCGCCGCCCAGCGGATTCTCCTCCGCCTTGAGGTCCAACTGGTAGCTGGGCCTGGCCTGGGCGCGGAGGAAGTCCACCATGCGGGTGGTCTCCTGCTCGGTGATGTAGGCGCCGTGGATCCGCACCAGCCGCGAACTTCCCGGGGGCAGGAAGAGCATGTCGCCGTCGCCCAGCAGCTTTTCCGCACCGCCGGTGTCGATAATCGTCCGCGAATCGATGCGGGAGGAGACACGGAAGGAGATCCGTGCGGGCAGGTTGGCCTTGATCAGCCCGGTGATCACGTCAACCGAGGGGCGTTGGGTGGCCACCACCAGGTGGATCCCCACCGCCCGGGCCATGTGGGCCAGCCGGGCGATGCACAGTTCAACCTCGGCGGTGTTGCCCACCATCATCAGGTCGGCCAGCTCGTCGATCACCACCACGATGTAGGGCAGGTGTTTGTCCTCTTTTTCCACCGCGGTGAGCTTCTCCACGGCGCCGTCCTCGTCGGATTCCGGTTTCGGAGCGGTGCTTTTCTTCGGTCCGGCCTCGGCTTCCTGCCGCAGCACGGTGTTGTACTGCTCGATGTTGCGCACGCCGTACGAGGCCAGCTGGGTATAGCGGTTCTCCATTTCGGTCACCGCCCACTTCAGGGCGCTGCCCGCCAGTTTGGGGTCGGTGACCACCGGGGTCAGCAGGTGGGGGATATCCTCGTAGATCCCCAATTCCAGCCGTTTGGGATCGATGAGCACGAAACGGACCTCCGCCGGGGTGGAGCGGTGGAGGATGCTGGCGATCATCACGTTGAGGCCGACGCTTTTTCCCATCCCGGTGGCACCGGCGATGAGCAGGTGGGGCATGGACGCCAGGTCCGAAGTGTAGATCTTGCCGTCGATGGTCTTGCCCAGGGCCAGGGGGAGGCACGATGTGGTGTCGCGGTAGCTGTCCGAGTCGAGAATCTCGCGCACGGCGATGATCTCGCGGCTGCGGTTCGGCACCTCCAGGCCCACGGTGGAACGGCCGGCCATGCGGTCGATGCGGATTGACTCGGCCCGCAGGGCCAGGCAGAGGTCGTCACTCAGTGAGACCACACGGCTGTACTTTACCCCCGGGTCCGGACGGAATTCGAAGGTGGTGACCACCGGACCGGGGTGGATGCGTACCACGCTGCCCCCCACACCGAACTCCTCCAGTTTCTCCACCAGGATTTTCGACTTGCGGACCAGCTCCTCCTCGTCCACACCGGCATCGGGCACCGGCATGTTGAGCAGGTCCAGGGGAGGAGTTTTGATCTGCTCCTCGCTCTCATTCTTTTTCGGCGGCCGGGGTGCGGGTTTCCGTTTCGGCTTTGCCGGGGTCGGTTTCACCCGGGGATCCCCCATGGGATCCAGCACCGGCGGGTCGGCCGGGGGCATGGGGGTTTCAAGGGCCGCAATGGTGGGCAGTGCCGGTTCCGGAACCGACGGCCGGGCACCGCGATTGATCTGCGGAGCTTTCTTTTTCGCTGGTTTCTGCGGACCGGCATCCACCCGGTCCGTGCCAGGGCCCCTGGCAGCCTTCTTTTTCTTTTTTTCGGCCCTCCGTTCCCGGCGTTGTTCGATACGCTCCTGCCAGGACTCCGGGAGCCCTGAGCACCACAGCCCAAAGCCGCGGAACCAGCCGGAGGTGGTGGAGAGCGCCACGCCGGCCAGGCCGCCGGGGGTGAAACTGGAGATCATCATCACACCCACCAGCAGTGCGGCGATGAGCACCACCCAACTGCCCACGGTGTTCACCAGCCCGCCCAGAAACTCGGCCAGCAGGCTGCCGATCCAGCCGCCGGGCATGATCAGGGTGCCGCCCATGGACAGGGGAAGGGTGAAAATCAACTGGAGCAAAGCGGTGAAGGCCACGGTGATCAGCACCAGACCGGCCAGCCGGACCAGACGTGAGTCAAAGCCGCGGTCCTTGGCGGTGATCACCGCCAGCGAGAGCAGCAGCAGGCCCAGCAGGAAGGAACTCATCCCGGCGAACTGCAGCAGGGCCTCGGAGATGGTGGCCCCCACCGGCCCGAACCAGTTCTGGGGATCCCCCCCCTCGGGGTTGAAGAACCAGGACCGGTCGGCGGCATTGTATGAGACCAGACTGGCCAGCACTGCCACCGACAGGACGGCGAAGAGGATGGAGAGGTAGTGGCGGAATCGACGCGGTGCCCTGTCGTTCTTACCGGCCTTTCCCTTTTTTGTTTTCTTCGGCATCGCTCCCTCGTGCGTCGTTTCGATTATTCCGCCGGCGGGGCCAGCTCCCGGGCCAGGCTGGCGAACTCCTCCAGGCCGAGCGTCTCACCCCGGCGGTCCCGGGCCAGATCCAGCCGCTGGAAAAGGGCGGTCAACCTGTCCTCCTCGCCGGCGAACCGGCTGTCCGCCCGGAGGTTGTTGAACAGCGTCTTGCGCCGGCTGCGAAAGGCGATGGAGACCACTTCCAGCAGCCAGGGTTGCTGGTGGGCGGGCACCACCGGCACGTCCAGCGGGCGCAACCGGATCACCGAGGCATCGACATTGGGCTTTGGCCTGAAAGCGTCCCGGCGAATCTCCAGCAACGGCGTCACCGAACAGTTCAATTGCACCGCCAGGCTGAGAAATCCGTAGGCCGAGGTGGACGGCCGGGCCGTCATCCGTTGGGCCACCTCCCGCTGAACCATGAAGGTCATGTCCTGCACCCGCGGCAGATGCTCCATCCAGTGCCGCACCAGCGGTATCGAGATGTTGAACGGCAGGTTCCCGGCCAGGCGGAGCTGCGGTCCGCCTTCCGGCGGCTGCCCCAGCAATTCCAGCACCTCCCGCGGGCCAACCTCGAGGGCGTCGGTTTCGAGGATCTTCAGGTTTGGGCGGCGACTGGCCAGGCCCTCCCGCAGGATCGCCGCCAGCAGGGGGTCGATTTCCACCGCCACCACCCCGGCCGACCGCTCGGTGAGCCGCTCGGTGAGCACTCCTTCTCCCGGGCCGATTTCCAGGAACAGATCCCCGGGACACGGGTCGATGGCCGCAACGATCCGTTCCGCCGCCTCGCGGTCGCGGAGAAAGTTCTGCCCCCAGCGACGCCGGGACGGGGCGTAATGATACTTGCCCGCAGCCTGCTTCATGCCTGTTCTGTCCCAAAATTGTTGATACAATACGGCTTATTGTAGGGGAACGGGCGGCTGAAATCAACGGCTGCCGGCGGCCCGGAGCCAATCCATTGACAAGCCAAAATGGGCGTCGATAGAATCTGGCCCTGTTGACGGGGAACCCATCCTGCCCGGCTTCGGTGATACTATTCCCCGTCACCGGCCCGGGGCGATTGAGGAGCAGCGAACTGATGAGCGACGGCAGACGAGAGATCATCGTGGTGGGCGGGGGAGTGAGCGGACTCTCCACGGCCTGGTATCTCAGTCGTTTGCTGCCGCCGGGTGAGGTTCGGTTGCGGCTGATTGAAGCCGACAACGCCCTGGGTGGACTTGCCGGTGCCATGCCCCTGGGGGACATGGAAGTGGACCGTTTCTACCACTTCGTGCTCAAGCCCGACCGTCACTACATGGAGGTGCTGGATGAACTGGGGCTGGGCAGCCGGCTGGTCTGGCGCACCTCGCGGATGGCCTTCTACCACCAGGGTCGTCTGGTCCCCTTTGGCACGCCGTTGAGCCTGCTGCTCTTCCCCGGCATGGGCCTGGCCCACAAGCTGGCCTATGGATTCCAGGTCTTTCGCGCCAACCTGCGCCGGGACTGGCGGGATCTGGAAGGGCAGTCGGCCGTGGGCTGGCTCAAGCGCAACTTCGGCGAACGGGGATATTCCGCCTGGTGGCGCCAGTTGATGGAGATGAAGTTCCGCGAGTACACCCCCGACGTTTCGGCGGCGTGGGTCTGGGCGCGGATCCGGCGCAACGCCCGGTCACGCCACCGCCTGCTCACCGAGCGGGCCGGTTACCTGGAGGGCGGCACCTCGGTGTTCATCAGCGCGCTGCAGCAGCAGTTGGAGGCCGCCGGGGTGGAGATTCTCACCGGCCGGCCGGTGGAGAGCCTGGTGCTCGATGCCAGGGGTGGCGGAGTGCGAGGGGTGCGGGCCGGCGGGGAAGAACTGCCGGCCTCCATGGTGGTTTTTGCCGCACCGCTGGTGCGCCTGGCCGGTCTGCTGGAGGGGCCGGTGCCATCGGACTATGGCCGGCGGCTCAGCCGCTTGCGCAACATCGGCTGCACCTGCACCCTGATCCGCCTCGACCGCCGGCTCACCGGCAGTTTCTGGATCAATTTCTCCGACCAGCGGGTACCCCACGCCGGGATCATCGAGTGGACCAACCTCAGCCGCGAGGCACGGTTCGGGGAGTCCTCCCTGATCTACATCCCGGAATACGGGGAGTTTGCCGCCGGCGATCCGTCCGCCGACCCCGAGGTCCTGCTCCAGCGGTATCTGCCGGTGCTCTCGGCCATTAACCCCGCTTTCCAAAACTCGTGGGTCAAGGATGTGGCGGTGGCCGGTTCACCCCACGCCCAACCGATCTGCGGTCGCCACTTCTCCACATCCCTTCCCCCGGTGCGCACGCCGATCCCCGGTCTGTGGGCCGCCGACTCCACCCACATTCTCCCCGACGACCGTACCATCTCGGCCAGCCTCAGCCTTGGTCGGCTCATCGCCCGGGATGTGTCCGCGCAACTCTCACCCGACGAAGGCGGGGCAGGGAAGTGGCCAGCCCGCTGGAGCGAAAAGCTGCTCTGG
>CBESOE010000233.1:0-4804 GCA_965531145.1 uncultured bacterium
AGCGGAGCGGCCTGGACGCCCTGGGGCGCCGGCCTGGCCACCAGCGGCGAGGAGTGGGGCATGTTCGCCACCGACCTGGCCGATTTCGATATCAACGGCCGCCTCGACCTGGTCTCCCAGTCGTTCGGGGGCAGCAACGGCTTGCGCCTCTACCAGAATCACGGTGACGGCAGTTGGAGCCAGGCCTGGGCCGCCACCGGCGGTTCGGTGGGCTACACGCTGAAAACGGGCGACATCAATGCCGACGGATATCCTGACATCGCCTGCACCCGCTCCGGGAGCACTGTTTTTCTCGGCGACGGCACCTTTGGTTTCACCGCGGCGGTGAGCGGACTGCCCACGGAAACCATTGCCGGAGTGGATCTGGGAGACATCAACAGAAACGGACGGGACGACATCGTTCTCTGCACCAGCACCGGCGGCATCGGCTGCTACACCTTTGACGATCTGTCGTCATCCTGGTCTTCCGTCTCCACGGGACTGCCTGGCTCGGGGGGCTACAGCCGGGCCCAGCTCGGTGATCTGAACGGCGACGGGCATCTCGACATCGTCGGCTTTGACAGCCCGAGCGGGCAGGTGTTTCTGGGAAACGGCGCCGGGACCTGGACTGCCGACGCATCCTGGACCATGCCATCCCCCGGGGAAATCTCGGCAATGCGGGTTGACGGCGATGTGGACCACGACGGGCGGGAGGACATCGTCATCGTCTCATCGATGAGCGGGTTTCCCTTTTACCGCAACCAGCTGCGGGTCTATTCGCCCTGGCAGGAGCCGGCGGCGCTGTCCGCACGCGTGGTTTCGCCGTCGGGCGGCGAGACACTGCATCTGGGCTCGATTCGCTGGATTCGCTGGCTTGCGGCCGTGCCGCCGGCCGACAACCCCGGTGCGGCGGAGATCCTGATTTCGCGCAACGGCCCGGACGGTCCCTGGACATCCATCGCCTCCGGGCTGCCGAACAGTGGCAGCTACCAGTGGTTGGTCAATGCATCCGGTCCATCCTCCACCTGCCGTATCCGGGTGGTCATCACCACCGCTTCCGGCAGCACCACGGCTGAATCATCTGCCAACTTCACTCTGGCCGGCGAGAGTGTCGAGACGCTGGATGCCTCTTTCAACTGCCTGCCCCTCTCGGGCATCCTGCCGTTCCAGACCGCCATGCGTGTGGAGCTGACCAACCTCTCTGCGGACCGGCGTCGGTTTGCCGCACGCATCGACGTGGCCCTGGCCGGCGGGCAGTTCTTCTCGAACTGGCGGGCCGGTTTCACCAACGTTTCCGCCGCTGGAACCCACGTGGAGAGCTGGATCCAGTACATCCCGGCGGTGGGGTCCCTGGTGGGGGACAACCTCTTCCAACTGTGGGCCGAGGATGTGACACCGCCGCCCTTCAACCAGCCGCCCAACCCTCCGGCCGGAGACACCGGCAGCGGCAGCTGCACAGTGAGCGGGATGGCGCCGGCACAGTGGCGGTAGCCGGCCAGCTTCCCTTTTTCCTTTTCATGGACAATCCATTCCAGTAGCATGGCCAAAAGGGGCGTAGTTCGCCCTCAACCTCAAGCGAGG
This sequence comes from uncultured bacterium, assembly GCA_965531145.1. Taxonomy (GTDB): domain Bacteria; phylum Acidobacteriota; class JAQAZP01; order JAQAZP01; family JAQAZP01; genus JAQAZP01. The sequence continues at coordinate 1,561 of CBESOE010000233.1, forward strand.
TTTAAACATGAAAAAGCTGCTGGTTATCCTCCTATCCTTGGCCCTTTCCTCCCTCTGCGCCACCGCCGCCACCATCCGCGTGCCGACGGACCAGCCCACGATCCAGGCCGGGATCGATGCGGCCACGGATGGCGACACGGTGCTGGTGGCCGACGGCACCTACACCGGCGTGGGAAACCGGGATATCGAGTTCCACGGCAAGGCGATCACTCTCCGCTCGGAGAACGGCCCGGAGAGTTGCGTCATCGACGCCCAATGGGAGGGAGGGGAATCACGCCGCTGTTTTCTCATCTGGAGCGATGAGACCTGGAGCACCGTCATCGATGGATTCACCGTTTCCGGAGGTGTTCCGGGCATCAGGATTATTCGCGCCTCGCCTGTGATCCGGAACTGTGTCGTCACCAGCAACAATCATGGAATTTTTGCAGACGATTCCTCCGCGCTGATCGAGTCCACGTGGGTCGACGGCAACGACGGGGCGGGGATTGCTGTGGAAGATCCTCTCACCTTTCCCGACGGCGGGATTACCGTTCTCGCCTCGGTGATCAGCAACAACAGCGGTGGCGGGATCAACTGCTACGCTTCACCGGCCCGATTCATCAGCTGTCTCATTGAGGGGAACCTGACCGACGACGACGGCGGAGGCATCCTTTGCTATAGTGCGACCCCCCTCTTCAGAAACTGCACCATCGTCAACAATACCGCCGGTGGTCATGGCGGCGGCCTCTGTTCGCTCCAAAGTTCAAACCCGGTGATAGAAAACTGCAACATTCTCGGGAACAGTGCCGCCACCGGCGACCAGTACGCGCTTGTCCGCGTGAGCGGGTGGGTTTCCAATCTCACCATCAGTTACAGCAACGTGCTGGGAGACACCCATGTGGCCGGCGGCTGCCATCTCTTCACCGGCCCCGGCATGATCCACGAGGACCCCCTCTTTACGAACGGACCACTGGGCAACTATTACCTCAGCCAGATCGCCGCCGGCCAGGGATCGGACAGCCCCTGTGTCGATTCCGGGAATCCGGACAGCGATATGATTCACGGAACTACCCGCACCGACCTGGTGCAGGACAGCGGGGTTGTGGACATGGGCTATCACTATCCTGATCCCGACGAGAGCCCCTTTCCGAATACGCTGATCATCAGCGGCCCGATCGATGACGAAGTTGTCACCTGTCCGGTGGTGGTCTACACCTTCACCGGTACAGACGAAGAGCATCCGGCTTCCACCCTCACCTATTCCTGGCGTTTCAACGACGATCCGTGGTCCGACTGGTCCACCAACACCTGGGCGGCCATAACCGGTCTGGAGGGTGCGACGGAAGACGTCAAGTTCCAGGTTCGTGCCCGTGATCCCGATGGGGATATTGATCCTCTCCCGGCAACCCGGACTTTCAGTTACTCGGATTGGGACTGGAGCGAGAAACTTGCCCGTTTCGTGGTGGGACCGGGCCCGGGACCCGGCAATCCCCCACAGGTCAGAACGAGCCTGGGGCAGTGGACGGCCTACTCGGTGATGCTCTACGGAGTGAACGTGGCGGCTGGTGACATCGATGGTGATGGTTCCGATGAGGTGATCACCGGACCTGGTCCGGGAGCCGTCTTTGGTCCCCACGTCCGATGTTTCGAGCCTGGTGGTTCGACAGTTCCCAATGCCGATTTCCTGGCCTACGGCACCAACAAGTACGGCGTCAACGTGACCGCTGGCGACATCGACGGCGATGGCTCGGATGAGATCATTACCGGCGCCGGGCCGGGCGCTGTCTTCGGCCCCCACGTTCGCGGTTGGAACTGGGACGGCGGTCCGGAAATTTCAGCCATCCCCGGCACTAGCTACTTCGCCTACGGCACATTGAAATTCGGCGTGAACGTGACCTGCGGGGACATCGATGGCGACGGCACCGATGAGATCATCACCGGCGCCGGTCCGGGCGCCGTGTTCGGACCCCACGTCCGCGGCTGGCGCTTTGACGGCAGCACCATTTCGCCAGTGAACCATGTGAACTGGTTCGCCTTCGGCACACCAAAGTGGGGGGTCAATGTGGCCTGCGGTGACCTGGACGGCGATGGCATCGATGAGATTATCACCGGAGCCGGACCGGGTCCGTCTTTCGGTGCCCATGTTCGCGCCTGGGATTTCGACAACGTGGAAATCACACAGATGCCGGGGATCAGCTATTTTGCCTACCCGGATGCCGACCATGGCGTGGTGGTGGGGGCGGCCGATGTCGATGCAGATGGTCTTGATGAACTGCTCACCATGCCCGGCCCGAGCTCGTTGAACGCGGCCAGGCTGCGTGCCTGGGACGTGGACGGTGGAACGCCCCACCTCGATGGCAAGAACTGGGATTTCGATGCTTTTGACTCCTGGATGACGCACGGGGGACGTGTAGCCGGATCGAAGAACGGCTGGGAGTAACGGGAGGAACACAACCATGAACAAGCTGCTGACTATTCTGCTGACCCTGGCCCTTTCCTCCATCTGCGCCTCCGCTGCCACTATCCGCGTGCCGGCGGACCAACCCACGATCCAGGCCGGCATCGATGCCGCCTTGGACGGCGACACGGTGCTGGTGGCCGACGGCACATACACCGGCGAGGGGAACCGGGGCGTCGAATTCCACGGCAAGGCGATCACCCTTCGCTCGGAGAACGGGCCGGAGAACTGCATCATCGATGCCGAGTTCGCGGAAGAATGGTTCGAGGATACGGTCCTCTCTTTCAGCGAGAACGAGGGGAGGAACACGGTGGTGGACGGGCTGACCATCACCGGAGGATACACCTGGGGGATCTCCGTTGGCGATGCCGCCCTCCAACCCTCTCCAATCATCCGCAACTGCATCATCACCGGGAACAATCGCGGGCTCTATCTCGGATATGGCTGACCGCTGGTGGAAACCACCCGGGTGGTGGAAAACATCGGCAAGGGGATCTATTCCAGCGGCCGCAGCCACATCGTCGACTGTGTGATCAAGGACAATGGCGACGTCGGAATCGATTGTTACGGATCCGGCAGGCTGGTGGAGAACTGTTTGATCGCCGAGAACGGGTTCGACGGTCTCGGCGGCGGGATCCAGAGCGAGTGGGGCGAGTCCCTCTTTCGCAACTGCACCATCGTCGGCAACAGCGCCGAATCAGGGGGCGGCCTGCTCATCTGGCGCGAAGGGTCGGTCATCCTGGAGAACTGCATCGTGGCCGGCAACAGCGCCAGCGAGATGGGGGACCAGTGCGCCCTGCTGGTGGA
>CBESOE010000234.1:0-4757 GCA_965531145.1 uncultured bacterium
TGGCCGAGGGCAACACGGCCGTCAGGCCGGGCGACGCCTTTCTCGGCGCCGGTGCGTACGCCCATTTTCTTCCGGCGGCCCTGGACGGCCTCATCTCGCGTTACGAGTTCCTCACCGCGTACACGCCATACCAGGCGGAGATCAGCCAGGGGACCCTCCAGGCGATCTTCGAGTTCCAGACCATGGTCTGCCAGCTCACCGGCATGGACGTGGCCAACGGTTCACTGTACGACGGCGCCACCGCGGTGGCCGAGGCGGTGCTGATGAGCCTGCGGGTCAGCCGCACCCGGAGGCGGGTGGTGGTGGCCGGCAGCCTCAACCCGCTGTACCGCGATGTCATGCGCACCTACCTCAGCAACCTTGAGATCGTGCTGGACGAGGTCCCCTGCGGGGCCGGCGGCACGGTGGATCCGGGAGCCCTGGTCGGGCAGCTGGAGGATGCCTCCTGCCTGGTGGTGCAGCACCCGAACTTCTTTGGCCGGCTGGAAGACCTGGCCGGCCTCACCGAGGCGGCGCACCAGGCCGGCGCACACCTGGTGGCCGCGGTGAGCGAGCCGGTTTCCCTGGGGCTGCTCACCCCGGCGGGGGATTTCGGTGTGGACCTGGTGGCCGGCAACGGCGCCTCCTTCGGCAACCCGCTCAGTTTCGGCGGCCCGGGCCTGGGCTTCATCGCCTGCCGCCAGAAGATGGTCCGCAGCCTCCCCGGCCGGCTGGCCGGCCAGACCGTGGACCAGCAGGGCCGGACGGGATACGTGCTGACCCTCTCCACCCGGGAACAGCACATCCGCCGGGCCAAGGCCACCTCCAACATCTGCACCAACCAGGCGCTCTGCGCCACCGCGGCCACCATCTTCATGTCGTTGATGGGGCAGGGCGGCGCCCGGGAACTGGCCCGCCAGAACGCGCTCAAGGCCCATTACGCCCGTGGCCGACTCTCCGCCATCCCCGGCGTGGAAAACCTCTTCCCCGGGCCCTGTTTCAACGAGTTCGTGCTGCGGTTGCCCGCCGATGCCGGCAAGGCTGCCGAGGCGCTCCTCGAAGAAAAGATCCTGGCCGGTCTGCCCCTGGGCCGCTTCTATCCCGACCTGAACGACGCCATGCTCTTCTGTGTCACCGAGGTGAACAGCCGGGAGAGCATCGACCGACTGGCCGTGAAACTGGAGGGTGTGCTATGAGCGAGAACGGAACCACCTTCCGGGAGCCCCTGATCTTTGACATCGGCGGCGAAGGCCGCACCGGGTTCGCCCTGCCCGCCCTGGACGTGCCCGAGGCCGACCTCGGTGAGGTGCTGGGCCAGGGCAACGTGCGGGACGGGATCCCCGGGTTCCCGGAGGTAAGCGAGGTGGAGGTGGTCCGTCACTTCTACCGCCTCTCCAAGTGGAACTACTGCATCGAAAACGGGCTCTATCCCCTGGGCTCCTGCACCATGAAGCACAACCCGCGGATTAACGAGGTGCTGGCCCGGCTCCCCGGGTTTGTGGACAGCCACCCGCTGCGGCCCACCTCTGCGGCCCAGGGCAACCTGGAACTGCTGCACTATACCGCCGAACTGCTGGCCGAGATCACCGGCATGGACGCGGTGACCCTGCACCCCTGTGCCGGCAGCCACGGTGAGCTCACCGGGATGATGCTGGTCAAGGCCTACTTCGACGCCCGGGGTGAAAAGCGCAAGACGGTGCTGATCCCCGACTCGGCCCACGGTACCAACCCGGCCAGCGCGGTGATCTGCGGCTTCGAGGCCCGGGAGATTCCCTCCGGTCCGGACGGCTGTGTCGATATCGCCCGTCTCGAAGAGGAGATGAGCGACGACGTGGCGGCGCTGATGCTGACCAACCCCAATACCCTGGGGATCTTCGAGCGCCAGATGGACCGCATCGCCGAAATCGTCCACTGCCACGGTGGCCTGGTCTACATGGACGGGGCGAACATGAACGCCCTGCTGGGCAAGGTGCGCCCCGGCGACACCGGGGTGGACGTGCTGCACCTCAACCTGCACAAGACCTTTTCCACGCCCCACGGCGGTGGCGGTCCGGGCAGCGGCCCGGTGGCGGTGAAAAAAATCCTCGAACCCCATCTGCCGCTGCCGGTGGTGACCCGGGTGGAGGAAAACGGCGATGTCCGCTACGAGGAGGAATACCAGCGCCCCGGCTCCATCGGCCGTATCGGCGCCTTCTTCGGCAACTTCGGCACCGTGGTCCGGGCGCTCTCCTACATCCTCTCCATGGGGGGGGAGGGCCTCTCCCGGGTGTCCGAGATGGCGGTGCTCAACGCCAACTACATCCGCCGCAAACTGGAGCCGTACTTCCACCTGAAATACGACAGCCCGGTATTGCACGAAGTGGTCTTTGACGACAAGCACCAGGCCGAGCACGGGGTGTCGGTGGGTGACATGGCCAAGCGGCTGATGGATTTCGGTTTCCACCCGCCCACGGTGAGCTTCCCGCTCATCGTACACGGGGCGATCATGATCGAACCCACCGAGACCGAGCCGCGGGAGGAGATCGACCGCTTTGTCGAGGCGATGATCCAGATCGCCGGCGAGGCAAAGAGCGACCCGGACCTGGTCACCGGGGCCCCCCGCACCACTCCGGTGAGCCGGATGGACGAGGTGCGGGCGGCGCGGAAGCCGGTGCTCAGGTGGGTGCCGCGGAAAGAAGGATAGGGGGCGCCGTTCAGCTCCAGTCAAAGGCGTCTTCGGGATACCCGGTCTCCAGCAGCAGCTGGTAGAGCAGGGAGAGCGGCAGGCCCACCACATTGGAGTAACTGCCCTCGATGTGCTCCACAAAGACGGCAGCCAGGCCCTGGATGCCGTAGGCCCCCGCCTTGTCGTCCGGTTCACCGCTGGCCACGTAGCGCTCGATTTCCGTCTCGCTGAGCCGGAGAAAGGTCACCGCTGTTTCGGCCACGTCGGCCAGCAGTTCACCTCCCGGGGGCACCACGGTGATGCCGGTGACCACCCGGTGGGTGGCGCCGGAGAGCAGGCGCAGCATCCGTGCCGCATCCTCGCGGTCCGCCGGCTTGCCCAGGATCTCCCCGTCCTTCACCACCACCGTGTCCGCGGCGATCACCCAGTGGCCATCATTCCATCTCCCGGCGGTGCGCGCCTTGGACCGCGATACCCGCAGCACGAAATCCTCCGGCGGTTCCCCGGGAACCGCTATTTCCGGGACCCGGGACGGCCGGATGATGAACCCCAGACCGATGGACCGCATGAGTTCGGCACGCCGGGGTGAAGCCGAGGCCAGGATCAGCCCGGGGCCGTGGTCGGTCCGTTCCTCACTGGTTCCGGTCATTGCTGGTGCTCTCCGCCGGATCATTCGGACCGGGTCCGGCCTACCCGCGTTTTTTGTTTTTTTTTTACGTCCCGGTGCGAAGAAGCGGCGGTACACGGCCCAGCCGGCCAGCAGTCCGGGAAGCAGGCCGAGGTTCACCCGCAGCACCAGGCCGGTGGTCAGCTGGAAGATCCCGAAATCGGGGTTGACGCTGGGCAGCAGCGTCAGGGGGACGCCGTGGAAGAGGATTGCCGGCAGGCGGCCCTCGCCGTCCAGCAGCACACCGGCCGCCCGGAAGAGAACCATGCCGATGACGCCGCAGATCAGCAGCAGGGCCGCCAGGTGCAGCGCCTGCCGAAGGCGTGGCCCGGGGGCGCTAGAAGCCGACCTTCTTCTCGTCCGCGGCCGGGGCTCCGGCGATCTCCCCGAAGTTTTTTTCGTACTGGCCAATGTTCCGCTTCAGAGCCTCCAGCAGTTGCTTGGCATGAAAGGGTGAAATGATGACCCGGGAGTGGACGGTGAACTCCTGGCGGCCGGGGACCACCCGGCCGAAATCCACCACGAACTCCGACTGGTTGTGCATCACGTTGGCCAGGTTGACGTAGACGCCCTCGGCCACTTTCTCGTCGATTTTCGCTTTGAGCTGGATTTCCCCCGATTTTCTCGGCTGATTCATGGATCTCGTCCTGGCTGAGCGTGATCGAATGCACGGCACGCATTGTTGATGGATGATGACGAATCCCGGCGGCTCGGGCCATGCCGGGATCTCCAATTCAGTCTAGTTCCGGTGGTGGTCGAAGTCAATCTGCCGCGGCTCCTAGAAGCTGATGCTGATCCCCTGGGCATCTCCGCCGAAGCGGTAGCGGATGCGGATGCGCGGGGCATTGAACTTCCATATTTTGAAGCGGGGTTCGGTGGTCAGGGTGACGCCGATTTCATATTGTTGTCTGACACTGAACGGGTCGCCGTCGGGCGAGGCGATCCGCAATTCGTCGAAGTAGTAGCTCGCTCCGCATCCGGGCCGGACCACCCACTTGTGTTTGCCGGAGGTGAGGCCCAGGTCCGCAGTGACATCGGGCCGATACAGGCCTGGCGAAAGGCCGTTCGCGCATTGTCGAAGTGTCTGTCCAGGTCACGCTTCCCCGGTGTGCCGCTCCAGCCCCAGGACCGAGAGATCGTCATCGATGCGGTAGATATCCAGGGCGTCACCGCCGAGGGCGGTGCAGGGGTGATACTGCCAGCTGAACGAATTGCCAGGACACTTCGGCTCGGCTATGGGCAGCAGGGTCATGGCCATCAGACGGGGGCGGGTCAGTTGCACTGTTCGGACTCCAGGTGGTCAAGGCGGCCAGTGGCCGTGAACAATAACCGACGATCGGGTTCGCTGCTAGCAATACGATGAAAAGTTGAGGTGAACAAGCGCGGAGGTTGCGGCGATATTGAATTGCCCCGTTTGACCTCTCTCCGGGGCCTGGCGGATAATGT
>CBESOE010000235.1:0-4662 GCA_965531145.1 uncultured bacterium
ATAACTTCGCTCACCGACGCCACCGAAGCGTCCTCGATCTTCTGCCAGTTCTTCATGTTGGCGACGATCTTTTCCTGCGTTTCCTTGAGGCCCATGGTATGTCTCCTGTGAATGAAACGTTGATGTGGTGCCGGATCGTTTTTATCCCGGCTGGTCTCTCAAAGAGCGCCCTGCTGTATCAGGGGCTCCAATAATTCCGAGTGCGTTCGATTTGTGTTATAGCACAGGCCGTGCCAAGCTGACGACTGCTAGTTTAAACACCTGATTATATTACGGATATTGCTGACGGCGCAACAGGGAGGACGCCTCGAGACCTGGTTGGGCCGTGTCTCAGAGACAACATGATGTCTCTATTTCTGCTGGCGAGACACTTTTTGGTGTCCCAGGTGCGATTGTCATGGTTCTGTCAGGGATTGTTGACATCCAGAAACATATAGGTATATTGATACCTGTATATCGGATTGATCTTCGAGTTCAAAATTTTGTGTTCAATAAATGGTTCGTGTGCGACGGCAATGGCCGTTGCCACAACGTCAGGAGAAAGTTAAAGATGAGCATGTTCTGCTATCAGTGTCAGGAGGCGGCGAAGAATCAGGGATGCACGGTGGCGGGGGTTTGCGGCAAGTCGGCATCGACGGCAAATCTCCAGGATCTGCTGGTGGACAGCCTGCGGGGCTTGTCCGTGTGGCAGGAGATGGCCCGGGAACTGGGGATCGTGAAGGACGGCGTTGGCCATTTTATCGCCGAAAGCCTGTTCGTCACCGTGACCAATACCAGTTTTGACGATGCCCAGGTCACCTCATATATAGAGAAGGCGATGGCCCTCCGCGATGAACTGAAGGCGCTGGTCTCGGGCCCCTTCGAAGAGAAGCACGGCCGCCCCGCGGACGAGGGGCTGCCCATTTCGGCTCTCTGGTCCGCTGACGCGAAGCAGTTTGCCGACCGGGCGGTTGAGGTTGGTGTGCTGGCCACCGCCAACGAGGACGTGCGCTCCCTGCGCGAGCTGCTGGTCTACGGTCTGAAGGGAGTGGCGGCCTACGCCCATCACGCGGCAATGCTCGGCCACGAATCGGACGAGGTTTACGGTTTCCTCAGCGAGGCGCTGGCCTCCACCACCCGTGAGCACAGTGTGGACGAGATGGTGGCCCTGGTGATGAAGGCGGGTGAGGTGGCGGTGACCACCATGGCCCTGCTGGACAAGGCCAATACCTCGGCCTATGGCAACCCCGAGGTCACCGAAGTGAGCCTCGGCGTGCGCAACAACCCCGGGATCCTCATCTCCGGCCACGACCTGAAGGATATGGAGGAACTGCTGGAGCAGACCGCCGGCACCGGTGTGGACGTTTACACCCATGGCGAGATGCTCCCTGCCCACTACTACCCGGAGTTCAAGAAATACGACCACCTGGTGGGCAACTACGGCGGCGCCTGGTATGACCAGCAGAGCGACTTCGAGGCTTTTGGCGGCCCGATCCTGATGAGCACCAACTGCCTGGTGCCGGTGCAGGATTCCTACAAGGACCGTGTCTATATCACCGGTGCAGTGGGCTATCCCGGGCTGACCCAGATCCCCGAGCGTCCCGAGGGCGGCCGCAAGGACTTCTCGGCCCTGGTGGAGCATGCGAAAAGATGTTCGTTGCCCAGGGAACTGGAGATGGGGACCATCGTCGGCGGCTTTGCCCATCACCAACTGCTGGCCCTGGCCGACAAGGTTGTGGGTGCGGTGAAGTCCGGAGCGATCAAGCGCTTCATCGTCATGGCCGGCTGTGACGGGCGGCATAAATCCCGCGACTACTTTTCCGACGTGGCCCGGGAGCTCCCCGAAGACACGGTGATCCTCACCGCCGGCTGCGCCAAGTTCCGCTACAACAAGCTCGACCTCGGCGACATCGGCGGCATCCCCCGGGTGCTGGATGCCGGCCAGTGCAACGACAGCTACTCGCTGGCCGTGGTGGCGCTGAAGCTGAAGGAGGTCTTCGAGCTGGAGGATATCAACGACCTGCCGATTTCCTTCGACATTGCCTGGTATGAACAGAAAGCGGTGGCCGTCCTGCTGGCCCTGCTCCACCTGGGGGTCAAGGGGATTCGCCTCGGGCCCACCCTGCCCGCTTTCCTCTCCCCCAACGTGGTCAACGTCCTGGTGGAGAACTTCAACATCACCCCCATCACTGAGCCGGCCGCTGACGTGGCCGCGATGGTGGGAATCAAAAAAGCGGACCATTCCGTAGCATAGAAACCGGTTACCGGGAGGTATTTCTGATGGCATTGCGACCAATGGTATTGATCGACGAGGAGCTCTGCAACGGGTGTGGTGACTGTGTGCCTTCCTGTGCCGAAGGAGCGATCCAGATCATCGACGGCAAGGCGAAACTGCTGGCCGACAATCTGTGCGACGGTCTCGGCGCCTGTCTCGGTGACTGTCCCGAGGGGGCGATCTCCGTGGTGGACCGTGAGGCCGTGGAGTTCGACGAGGCAGCGGTGGAGGACCACCTGCAAGACCTGAAGAAGGAGGAAAGCCTCAAGCACGCAGCAGCTGCCCCGGCAGCCACGCCCCACGGACACAGCGACGGGGAGGCACCCTGTGGCTGTCCCGGGTCATTGATGCAGATGTTTGACGAGCCGTCTGATGCTGCCCCGGCTGCTGTCGGACCCGGCGATGGCGCCAGCGCACCTTCGGCGCTGCGACAGTGGCCGATCCAGCTGCACCTGGTATCGCCCATGGCCCCGTATTTCGAGGGGGCCGATGTGCTGCTGGCTGCCGACTGCTGTGCGTTCTCCATGGGTGATTTCCACACAAATCATCTCCAGGGCAAATCGCTGGCCGTGGCCTGCCCCAAGCTCGACCAGGGCCAGGACGTCTACCTGCAGAAACTGGTGGCGATGATCGACCAGGCAAAGATCAACACCCTCACCGTGATGATCATGGAGGTTCCCTGCTGCGCCGGCCTGGTCCAGCTGGCCACCCAGGCCGCGTCCTCGGCCGGCCGCAAGGTGCCGCTGAAGAAGCTGACCGTTGGTTTGAAGGGTGATGTCCTTGGAGAGGAATGGCTCTGATCACGGTGCGGGAACAGGGGCCCCGGCCTTACGGGGGCCCCGTTTCGCCGCTTTCATCGTCACCGCGGCTGCACTGACCGCAGTGCAGCTGGCGCCGGTGGACCGCCCGCTGCTTTTGCTTGAGCGGTTCGTCCCCGGCGGTGGGTGGATCGAGGCCTTGCTGCTGGCGGTTTACGCCGCCTGGATCGGCGGCAAAATGCTCGACCCCGCGGCCCAGCCGCTGTGGCGCCGCCGGGTCTGGCTGGTTTTCTCTTTCGTTTTTTTTACCCAGCTTCTGATCGGGCTCCTGGGCTTTGACCTCTTCCTGATGACCGGCGAGCTGCACCTGCCGGTGCCGGCCCTGATCATTGCCGGGCCGCTCTTCCGCATGGAAGGGCTGTTCATGCTGATCCTTTTCGCCAGCACGGTGCTGCTGGTGGGGCCGGCCTGGTGCAGCCACCTCTGCTATATCGGCGCCTGGGACCATGCCGCGTCACGGGCGAGGAAACGTCCGAGGGCGCTGCCGGCCTGGAGCCGATCGCTGCGCTGGGCGCTGCTGGTTCTGGTTCCGGTGGCGGCACTGGTGCTTCGCGGCACCGGGGCTTCCACCATGCTGGCCGGCGGACTGGCCCTGGCCTTTGGCCTGGTGGGCGTGGCGGTGATGATGCTCTGGTCCCGGCGCAGCGGGGCCATGGCCCACTGTGTGGTCTTTTGCCCCATGGGCCTGCTGGCCAACCTGCTGGGCCGGCTTTCACCCTTCCGGGTGGCCATCGGCGACGGCTGCACCGAGTGCCTCACCTGCACCGGGGTCTGCCGCTACGATGCGCTGAGCCGGGATCAGGTCAAGCAGAGGAAGCCGGGTTTCAGCTGCACGCTCTGCGGAGACTGTGTGGGGTCCTGTCCGGACAGCCAGTTGCACTACACCCTGGCCGGTCGGGCGGTGCAGGCGGCGCGGCCGGCGTTCATCGTGCTGGCCGCCGCACTTCATGCCGTCTTTCTCGGTGTGGCGAGGATGTAAAACAAGGGGGTTCGACATGATTCTGAACATCACCGAGGCGGCCAACCTGGCCTTGCACTCCCTGGTCTACCTGGCCAACAACCAGGAGTCCTGGCCCGTCTCCATTTCCCGGGCCGCCGCCCCCTTTGGCGCGTCCGAGGCCCATCTGAACAAGGTCTTCCAGCGGCTGAACAAGGCCGGGCTGGTGGGGTCGGTGCGCGGGCCTCGCGGCGGGTTTGTTCTGGCCCGGGGGCCGGGGGAGATCACCCTGCTGGAGATCTTCGAGGCCATGGACGGCCCATTGCCCCGGGAGCACTGTTTGATGGGGAACGAGGCCTGCACTCTCGGCAACTGCATCTTCGGCGGTCTGCTGCCCACCATCCACCGCATGGTCTCCGACCACTTCTCGGGAACCACCCTGGCCGACCTGATGGCGGGGAGTGCGGATGGCCCGGGTGGTGAAGGGACACCGACCACTGGCTGATGTCAGCAGAGTCCGTCACTCCTTCTTATCCTTCAAACCCATCATGTGGCTGACATCGAAGTACAGATCCTTGAGCTCTCCGGTCTTCTTATCCTTTACCTGGATAATGTCATAGTATGTGCCGCCATCAATCACCAGGCGCTGTCCC
>CBESOE010000236.1:0-4449 GCA_965531145.1 uncultured bacterium
TAAATATATTATATTCAACCTATATTCAATCACTTAAGCATAAAATATATGAATTTTCACATGAATTTCAAACGGGGGGCAAGAAAGAAGATCCGCCGGTTTACCTGGTGGTCCGAATTCTGCTGCGTAAATGGTGTCAATAAGCTCGTGGAATCAATGCCGTCAATCATCCGGCGCTCTGAAGCAGAGAGTTACAATAGTGCAACGTTTTCAGAAGGTCCTCCCTGACAGGAATGGCCTGCGGTGGGCCACGCCGGCGGGAAAAACCAATGTAAGTTTTGATAACAATAGATTTATCGATTACAGGCGGGTTGGATCGCAACTTGGCACATCGATTGCTCTAGTGAATGGACGTTCGGGGTGGCGTTAATCACCCCGATTTACAACTGAATAGGTCAGCCGCGCTTCGGTTGCCAACGATCCCGATTCCCCATAAATGCGGCCATGGGGAAAGTTCGAGGGTTGGACATGCACAACACAATCGATCGCTACCCCTTTTTCATCACCCAACTCACGGTGATCGGAGCGCGGCAGTTATTTCAGCACCAAAAGGGCCGCTCATAAGATATAACCCTTTTCAATCTGCCTTAGAGGCCTGGACATGTTCCCGGCCTTTTCTTTTTGTACGCAGCTTCCCCCAGACATGGCCAGCCGGCGGCCGGATCAACCACCGGATCTGAGCTCGGGGGCAAAGAAAGGACTGGCCGTCGACTCGATGAGAACGCTGCTCCGCGGACCGTGCCCGGGATAGAGCACCGTGTCTCCGCCAAGGGAAAACACCTTGTCCCGGAGCCCCGCCATCAGGCGTGCTTTCTCACCATCCGAGGGTGTACCGCCGATGGAACCGGCAAAGAGCGCGTCTCCGGTGAACACCACCGGCCCCAGCTGCAGGCAGTAGGAGTCATCGGTGTGTCCCGGCACGTGGAGACAGGTCCCCTTCAGTAAACCGAAGGCAATCGCCTCTCCGTCCCCAATCTGCCGGCCGCTGCCACCTCCCGTCGCCCCATCACCGGACAGGACCTCGCCGCCGAACCGTTGGAGGATCGTGTCCACACCGCCCACGTGGTCGTAATGTGCGTGGGTGATGAAAATGTATCGAACTTTTAGCCCCTCTTCAGCGAGGCACTCCAGAACGTCCTCCTGGTCCTTGCCCGGATCGACCACCAACGCTTCCCCGGTCTCCGGACAGCCGACCACGAAGCAGTTCGACTCGTATCCCTCGATGACGAATTGTTTGACATTCATGGTCAGACCTTCCCTTCCAAAGCCGTCTCCCGCAGGTCGGCGTGTTCCAGTACCGCTGAAGAGAGATCAGCGCCCTCGAGCCGGGCGCCCCGCAGCACGGCCCGCCGCAGCACGGCCCGGGTCAGATCGGCCCCACCGAAGTTGGCTCCACCAAAATCGGCGTTACCCGGCCGTGAATAGTAAAACCGGGCGCCGGTGAAATCGGTTTCCCGGCCCGTGGTCCCCACCAGGTTGGCCCGGCGAAGGTCGGCGTCGGAGAAGTCGGCGCCGGACAGGTCGGCCAGGCCCAGTACAGCCAGGGGCATCAGCACCCCGCGGCAACTGGCCGAAGTGAGGTCTGCCCGCTCCAGACAAGCCTCGCTGAAATCGGCTCCGGCAAGGTTGGCACCGGAGAGGTTGGCCCCGGTGAGATCGGCCCCGCGAAAATCACCCCCGGAAAGGTCGGCGCCGGAGAGGTCGATCCCCGCGAGGTCGGCGCCGGCCAGGCTCCGGTGGTCGAGAGCCATGGCGACTACCTCTTCGCGGCTCTTTTGATTGCTCTGTTCCATTTTTACTCCTTGGCACACGTTCGCTCATTGACAACGGCTGAATTCGATTCATATATTGTAACCGATGGATGGCCCCCTCAGCACGTGGAGAACGGCCCATGGCATGGCTTGTCCGCACGAGATTCCGATCCGCGCCGGCATTTCTCCTGCGCTGCGCCCTGCCCGCAACCCTGACCCTGGCCGCTTCCCTGCTCTTGCCCGCCTGTCCCCAGCCGCCCTCTGCCGGCAACCCGTCGGATCCTGCACAGCTACCGCCGCCTGAGGAAACCTGGAACGAGGCCCGGGCCGCCACGGCCCGCAGGGCCCTGGTTGAACAACAGCTCCGCCCCCGGAACATCACCGACGCCAATGTGCTGGAAGTGATGGGCCGCGTTCCGCGGCATCGCTTTCTGCCCCGGTACAGCCCATGGGCCTACGACGACACCCCGCTGCCCATCGGCTGTGGTCAGACCATCTCCCAGCCCTACATGGTGGCGCTGATGACCCAGAGTCTCGGGCTCTCTCCCGACGACCGGGTGCTGGAGATCGGCACCGGTTCCGGATACCAGGCCGCCGTGCTCGCCGGCCTGGTCAGCAGCGTCCATACCGTGGAGATCGTCCCTGATCTGGCCCGGCGGGCCAGGGCCACCTTCGTCGCTCTTGGCCTCGACAATGTCCACGCTCGCTGTGGTGATGGCTACCGGGGTTGGCCCGAGGCCGCACCCTTCGATGCGGTGATGGTCACCGCCCGGGCCGGCCGCATCCCTCCGCCGCTGCTGGAACAGCTGAGGATCGGCGGCCGGCTGATCATGCCCCTCGGAGACACGGGCCTGGTCCAGGAGCTGACCCTGGTGACCAAAACCCCGTCCGGTCTGACCAGCAGAAATATCTGCGCCGTGCGGTTCGTCCCGATGACCGGTGAGATCGAGAACGAGTAGCTCTCCTGTCATCGCGAGGAGCAGGCGCAGCCTGCGACGTGGCGATCTCCTCAGCGCCAAATCGGACGAAGAGGAGACTGCCGCGTCGCCCGCTCCGCGGGCTCCTCGCAGTGACAATCTGTGCCGCTGCTCCTTTCACTGAGTTCCCCTGGACCCATGGGTCAGCGGTTTCGGATCTTCACATCACCGCTGCCGGTGTCCACCATGATGGTGGTGCCGCCGGTGCCCCGGTCGAACCCGATCAGTTCGTCATCATCCATTACCGGAGTGGCCCCCTGCAGATCGCCGCTGACATCGCCACTGCCGGTGTCGGCACGCAGCGAGAAGGGTGCCGTTGGCGACAGGGCAAGCACCACGTCACCGCTCCCGGTGTCCACCAGAATCTTCCGGCAGTTGGCCAGGTCGCTCTCCACCAGCACATCGCCACTGCCCGTGTCCACCACACAGTTACCGCCGGAGAAGGAATGGAGCTTCACATCGCCGCTGCCGGTGTCGGCCACGAGTTTTTCCGATGTTGCCCCGGCAACCTTGATGTCACCGGAACCGGTGTCCAGGGCCAGCCGACTCCCGGTGAATCCGTCCACCTTGACGTCGCCGCTGCCCGTATCCACCACTACCTCGCCCTGAACCGCCGAAACAAATACGTCACCGCTCCCGGTGTCCAGGGTGAATGTGCCGTCAGCGTCATGGGTCAGGAGCACACCGACAAAATTGTTCATGGTCACTTCGCGGCCCGCCGGCACCACCAGCTGGTAGTCAGCCCAGACGGTGAGGGATCCCGAACCGGACTTGGTGGACACCCGCACCTTTTTCCCGTCAAAGGTTCCACTGGAATTGCTCATTCCGCCAAACCAGGAACCAAAGGTTTCGGCCAGACCGCCGCTCCCACCGCTGCCGCCGGCCGCATTCTCAGGGTAGGTATAACTGGTGAACTGGTCCAGGGGCAGCACCGTGGTGACCGTGAAGCTGTTAGCCGCCTGCCGGGGCCGCACATCCACCAGCGCCAGGATCTCGTCCACCGAGAGCCCGCCGCTGGCCTCAGCGTGAATGGTGACCTTAAGCGAAGGCGGCCCGCCGCCGGAGAGCTCCATTTTTCCGGCCAGATTGTGGAGTTCCAGCAGTTGGTCCGGCGACCAGCCGTCCAGCGAGACCTGGACCACCTTGCTGTCACCGATATCACCGACGGCACCGAACAGCGGCCCAGCGGCCAGGCCCAGGACCATCACAAACAAGAACGCCAGCGAACACAGTGCCGCCGGCCGGAAACGAAGCTCATTGCTGCGGGCTTCCATACGGAACCCTCCTTGTGCTGTCCGCCTCTCGGCGGCAGGGAAAATCAACGGGTCAGTTCTGCATTCTGAATGTTCAACGATACCGGCCCATGGAAAGTTCCCAGGAAGCTGGATCGGGAGGTGCCGGAGGAAGACAAAGTGCGGGGGGGAGTAGGGGGATGTGCCTCCCCCCCGCGGGATGGGTTCGAATTCAGTTGCGTTTGCCGGACTTACCCTTTTCATCCCTGGACTTGCCTCCCGAGGAGGTTTTGCCCGTAGAAGGCTTGCCGGCCGGTTTGCCTGCCGGTTTGCCGCGGGAAGCACCGGCCGTGCCGCTGGACGTGCGGGCAGGCTTCGAGGGCTTGCCCCGTTGCGGCACGGTGGCACTCCTGGTGGACGCCGGCGCCTTGCCGCGGGACGTGGTGCCCCTGGTAACCGACGGACCAGCCGGCTTGGTGGGCCGGTTCC
>CBESOE010000237.1:0-4395 GCA_965531145.1 uncultured bacterium
TGTCGCCGGCCAGTTCGCTGATCAGCAAGGCACGGGGCGCCGTCAGTAGTCAGGGGAGTGGCGGCCCTCTTCCGCCGCATGGGCCGGGACGGGGGAAACGGGCTCCCGCACGAATACTCCGTCATCGATATCCAGGAATGCTCTTCGCCGGTGGAGTGGGTGAAGGGCGGCGGGAAGGGTTAACATCTTCCCGCCGCCCCGAAACATCAACCGGTTGGCCGTCAGGGCGCCAAACCTGTAACCGTCGTGCTGGCGCTGTCCGTGTCACCCGAGGGAACGAAGGGCGGCTGGTTGAAGGGCGCCGGGGTCACGTCGACACCGGTGAGGGTGAAGACGTTCGCACCGACCAGGCTTCCGAGAGCCGGAATACTCTGGTTCCAAGTCTGGGTAAAGACCTCCGAGGGACTGAGGTTGGTCCAGCCGGCACGCCAGTTGCCGTAGGACGTTCCATTGGCGATCACCAGATCGATGCGGCCGGCGGCCCGGCGATTCTCGGTGGTCAGGTTGATCAGTTGCGCCGTGAACTGCGTGGTGAGGGGCAGTGTGCCGGTGTCCGGCGCAGCACTGATCGACACCTGAACTGTGTCTCCGGAAACCAAACCCAGACCGAAGAATTCGAGGTAGGCCTGCATTAGCTCGGCCTTGGTGTTCGGCGACACACCGTCGTTGAGACCGCCGAATTCGAATGAAGCGCCGATGGCGCGGTGGGTGCCGGCGTCGTGGGCGATGCCGCAGCCGAAGCCGTCCGCCGGGTTGACGAAGATCTCGAAGGCCGGACTGGTGGCGCCGATCTGGTCGATCCAGGAGTTCTCACCGCTGTAGGCGAAGCTCATCCCATCGGTGAAAGTGCCCGCCACGCCGGTGGGAGCGGTGAGGTCGGCGCTGCCGTCCCCCTCGTTGATGAAGTTGAAGTAGCCGCGCAGGGTGGCCGGGTTGCTGTCATAGCACCAGACGTCGCCGCCTTCCAGGTAGAGGTTGCCGCCGTTGTCGAGGTAGTCCACCAGGGCTGCCTCTTCGGCGCTGCCGGCGGAGAAGGTGTAGTTGCTGGAATAGATGCCCACCAGGACAAAGATGGCGTCGTAATCGGTGAGCAGGTTGGGGAAGGCGAAAAGATCGGAGGTGACGATGGCGTCCCAGCCGAGAGCGGCCAGGGTGGACTGCATGGCACTGCCGCTGAACGGAGTGGGATCGGGTTCCCAGATCAGGATCTTGTACCAGTCGGGCAGGGTCACATTGCGAGTGGTGATCCCACCCCCGGTCACCGGGACGGCCAGCTCGGTGGCCGAGGCGTAACCCGACAGTGAATATCGCACGTCAAAACTCAACCCACCGGGCAGGTCAACGGTGTAGAAACCGGACCCATTGGTGAAGACCGGTGAAACCGGCGTGTCAAGCACTTCCACCTGCACCCCGCTGAGCGGGCTGCCGCCCGAATCGGTCACAATACCCTCAATCGTGCCATAGACCGCCGGCGCCAAAGCATAATTCTGGGTGGTGATGGTGTCGGTGACGATTGCGACGTTGTTCACAGTGGCGGACACGTAGCCAAAGGCCGAGACGGTGATATCGTAGAGATCCTCTACGAGGTTCATCGTGTACTGGCCGGAGCCGGGATCCGACGTCACCGTGGAGGTGGACCCCGTCCCCTGGCGCACAGCCTGGACGGCGGCTTCCACCGGTGAGCCGCTTCCCTGCTCGGTCACGGTCCCTTCGAGCGTGCCCAGATCGGCGATGAACTCCAGGGCCAGGTGGGTGTCGATGCGGCCCCACCCGGTTTCGTTGTCGAAGCCGGGGGCGGCCAGGTCAGTGGCTGTCGACTCGAGAATCAATTGCACCTGTGCGGGAGTGAGCGAGGGATCGACGGAGAGCATCAGGGCGGCCACTCCGGCCACGTGGGGGCAGGCGCTGGATGTGCCGTTGAACGTTTCTGTATACCCACCGCCCATGGAGGTGGTGTGGATCAGCACGCCCGGGGCGCAGACGTCGAGGGTGGGACCGTAGCTCGATCCCCAGCTCTCACCGTCACAGCTGGAACTGCTCTTCCGCTCGTCGCAGGGGCTAACCGCACCCACGCAGATGCAGAAGGGGCTGTCCGCCGGGACCTCCACCGGCTGCACATTCTCGTTGCCGGCGGCGAAACAGACCACGCAGCCGGCATTATGAGCGTTTTCGATTGCGTCGTAGACCGCGGCGTAAGTGCCCGATGACATGCGCCAGCTGTTGGAGAGGACCAGCCCGTCGAAATCTCCAGCGCGGCTCGCCGCGTAATTGAGCGCGTCGGCGCGGTTCTGGTTCATCCCGGAAGCGAGGTCCACCCGCAGGGGCATGATGCTGCAGCTCGAAGCGATGCCGGCCACACCAAGGCCGTTGTTGCTCACCCCGGCGGATATTCCGGCGCAGGAAGTGCCGTGACCCGATTCGTCCTCGGGGACATCGTCACCGGGGTCGGCGAAGTCCCAGTCCTCCGTGCCCCGGGGCAGAATGTTGGCGGCCAGGTCCGGGTGGTCGAGGTCCACACCGGTGTCGATGATGGCCACCACCACGTTGGGGTTGCCGGTAGTGATGTCCCAGGCGGCCTCGGCGTTGATGTCGTGGTCGCTGTATGGTGTGCAGCCGGAACAGGAGGTGACCTGGCCCGTGTTGTTCAGGTTCTGCTGGTTGGGATAGTCGGGGTCGTTGGGTACGGCGAGCATGTCGTCATAGCCCACGCTGCTGAATTCGGCAAAGCGGACCTCGTCCAGGCCGTTGAAAGCGCGGATGGCCTGAAAGAGGGTCCGTCCCTCGGGGACGGTGATAGTGTAGTAGCCGGGAGTCCAGTGGTCCTGGACCACGCTGCTCCCAAGAGACGAGATAAGGCCGCGGCAATGCTTGTCGTCCAGCCCCTTGTCGAAACGGACGGTCAGTTCGTTGCCCACCACGTATTTATGATAACCCTGATCGTCCACCAGCACCGGGAAGGCGCTGACCACTTCGCTGTGGGCCGTGGCCTCCCGGGCCAGTTGAAGCGGATCCGCCTGGTTCGGAATCCGGTAGTGGGCGTGATGATAGTACTGCTGCCGGGGGTGGAGGACTGTCAGACCAAGGGAGGACTCCAGCGAGGTGACGCCCTCCGCCACGGCGGTGCCCTTGTAGCGGATCAGGAGCTCACTATCCAGCATTCGGAAAGAAAACTGGCGCTGCAGATACTTGTCGAAATAATGGGCGTCCTCGAGAAATGCCTCCCGCTGCAGCGGCGACGCCTGGGAGTAATGGCAGATCGGAAGTCCGATGGCCAGCAGGGTCAGCACGATCACTGCCTTGATTCCGATGGCTCTCATTTTTTTCCCCTTTCAGGTTGTGGGGGCCGAACTGGTGGCCGGCGCTGTTGCTGCTGTGCGTCGTCTTGGGTGGCGATCCGGTCAGGGGAAATGCCCGGCCCGGGGAATGTGCGCCCCAGGTTGAGAAACTTGCCCCGCAGGAGGTGAGCCGAGCCGATCGTTCCTTGTGACGGCCGCCGGTTGGTTTCTTCCCCGCAGCCACAAGGTTGTCAGGGATTCGATCCATTCAATATATACTAATGGAAAATCAGGTACGGTTCAAGTTTGCTGGTGCTGCGGTGGATACTTTATATGCTACTCCGGAAACCGAATTGGATACTCCAATCCTTACAGAGGAACGGACCTATGCCAACCGCGAAGATCCTCCCCGTCGCTCTATTCGCCCTGCTCATCTCCACTGGTCTGGCCGCCGGTGAGCTGCAGATGGATCGGGCCGCGGCCGCACAATATTTTCAGGAAGCAGAGAACCTCTCGGAGCGTGACGGTGGGGTCCTGTGGGGGATTCCGCTGTATGGTCCCATGCTGCTGGTCCACCCCGAGACCCGCGAGATCGTGGCCAACCAGGGTGATCCGGCGGGAGTGCTGAAACAGGCGGGCCGGATCTGGACCGGGATACTGCCTGACAGCGAGAACGTGGCCAACACGGCCATGGACTGGGGCGGTTGCCGCTGGACCATGCTCCTCTGGCCCCTGCCCGAGAAAACTGACCGGTGAGCCAACTTGATGATGCACGAGCTGTTCCACCGGGTGCAGGACGAGTTGGGTTTTCCGGCTGCCAACCCGGCCAACGCCCACCTCGATGAGATGGCCGGCCGGCTCTGGTTGCGGCTGGAACTGGAGGCATTGCGGGCAGCCCTGGGCAGCGAGGGAGAGGAGCAGACAGGCCACATCCGGAACGCGCTCGTTTTTCGTGCCCGGCGGCACGGCTTGTTCGACGGCGCCGCTGTCAAGGAGGCCGCCCTGGAGCGGAACGAAGGGCTGGCGGAGTACACCGGCCCGATCTACGGTATCCTGCTCGACAGCCGGGGACCAGGCTGGCGCAAGCAGATCACATCCAGGATCGGCCTGGGCGACCTGC
>CBESOE010000238.1:0-4378 GCA_965531145.1 uncultured bacterium
CGCTGGGCCACACCGGTCTCTCCGGCCGGGGGCAGGACATCATCTTCGGCGACACGGTGGTCCCCAACGAGACCTCCGGCAACATCACCGACGCCTGGGGCCAGGTCTTCGGCTGGGACCATCCCACCTGGAGCCTGGGCCTCGAGTTCCTGCTGCCGGTGGGGTTGCGCCAGAACCGTGGCGAATACATGCGGCGGGAGGCGGAAGTGGAACGGGCTTCGCAACAGCTGCTGGATGCCGAGCGCCAGCTGGAGCAGGAGGTGCGGGCCAGCCACCGGGAGATCGTCAACGGTACCAGGCGCCTGGAAGCCGCCGAGAACGGGGTGGACGCGGCCCTGGAGCAGGTGCGCATTGGCCTGATCGAGTTCCGCAACGGCAGGATCACTGCCTTTGAACTGGTGCGCCTGGGGGCCGACATGGCCGAGGCCCAGCAGCGCTATTCCGATGCGCTGGTGCGCACGGCCAAGGCCGCGGCGCGCCTCCGGCAGCTGACATCCGGCCACTATCCGGTACAGCCGAACAGCAAGGGATAAGAGGTCAATGACTGATCAGACACGGGCAACCTGGACGGCGATATTTCTCACCCTGACCCTGGCGGTCTCCGGCTGTTCCGAGCCGCCGGCCGGCGGGGGCGGATTTACCATGCCCCCCACACCGGTGGAAGCGGTCCAGGCCGTGATCGGGCCGGTGGTGGACCGTTTTAAGGCGGTGGGCACCGTCGAGGCGGAGAAGGCGATCACCGTGGTGTCCGAGATCGACGGGGCGGTTGTGGAACTGCCCTTCCGGGAAGGGGCACCCATCTCCCGGGGTGGGCTGATTGCCCGCCTCGACGGCACCCAGCTGGAAGCGGAGCTGGCCCGGGCCGAAGCGCTGCTGGCCCAGAGGCAGTCGATCTACGACCGGATCAAGGCCGTGGTGGACAAGTCGGCCGGTTCGCCCCAGGACCTGGATGATGCCGCGGCGGCGCTGAAGGTTGGCGAAGCGGACCTGGCGCTGGCCCAGGCACGCCTGGCCAAAACCCGGATCACTGCTCCGTTCGGCGGGATGCTTGGCGCCCGCCGGATCAGTCCCGGGGCCTATCTGCGAGCGGGAGAGGCGATCACCGACCTGGCCCGGATCACCGAGATCCGGGTCGAATTCTCGGCTCCCGAGCGGTTTCTCGGCCGTCTGAACCGCGGGGCGGAAGTGACCGTTTCCACCACCGCTTTCCCGGGCTACGAGCTGATCGGGGAGATCATCGTGGTGGAGCCTCTGCTCGACGCCGCCACCCGCAGCGCTCGGCTGGTGGCCCGGATGGCCAACCCCGAGGGGAAGTTCCGGCCCGGCATGTCAGCCAATGTTTCCGCCGTTCTGGGCGAGCGGCTGGAGGCGCTGACCATTCCCAACGAGTCGGTCTTTGTGGACGGGAACCAGACCTACGTTTTCGAGATCCTGGAGAACGGGACGGTGACCCGCCGGGCGGTTTCCCTGGGCACCCGCCTGGCCGACGCGGTGGAAGTGATCCAGGGTCTCGAGCCGGGAGCCCGGGTGGTGCGCTCCGGCCACCAGAAGCTTTTCGAAGGGGCGAAGGTCCAGGCGGCAGGGGAGGGGATGGGCGGCCATCCCGCGGATAGTGGTAGTGCGGAGGGCACTCGTTGAAACTGAGCGATTTCTCCATCAAGCGGCCGGTCTTTGCCACGGTGATGAGCCTGGCCATCGTACTCTTCGGCGTGATCTCCTTCACCCGTCTGCCGGTGCGCGAGTATCCCGACATCGACCCGCCGATCATCTCGGTGGTCACCTTCTACCGCGGGGCCAGCCCCAGCGTGGTGGAGACCGAGATCACCAATATCCTCGAGGAACAGTTCGCCACCCTCTCCGGGGTCAAGACCCTTTCCTCGTCCAGCCGCGAACAGGGCTCGGTGATCACCATCGAGTTCGAACTGAACCAGGACGTGGACGAAGCGGCCAACGACGTGCGGGACCGGGTTTCCCGTATACGAGGTGAACTGCCCCGGGAAGTCGATGATCCGGTGATCGCCAAGGTGGATGCCGACGCCCAGGCCATCGTCTGGCTGGCCCTCTCCAGCGATCGCCACGACGGGCTGGAACTCTCCGACGTGGCCGACCGGATTCTCAAGGAGCGGATCCAGCGTCTCAGCGGCGTCGGCTCGGTGATCATCGGCGGGGAGCGCCGGTATGCCATGCGGGTCTGGCTCGACCCGCTGCGCATGGCCGCCCGGGGGCTGACCACCCAGGATGTGGAAGCGGCCATCCGGCGGGAGAACGCCGAGATCCCCGGCGGCCGGGTGGAGGGCAGCGAGCGGGAGTTCGCCGTTCGCACCCGGGGCGAGCTGGCCATGCCCGACGAGTTTTCGGCGATCATCGTCGCTCAAGAGGGCGACGACCGGATCCGCCTCGGTGACATCGCCGAGGTCACCGTGGGGGCCGAGGACGAGCGGACCGTGGCCCGTTACAACGGCCTGAGTGCTGTGGGCCTGGGCATCGTCAAGCAATCCAAGGCCAGCACCCTCGATGTGGCCAGCCTGGTGCGCGAGGCGCTGCCCGAGTTGACCGAACTGCTGCCCGAGGGGATGCGCATCGACGTGGCCTACGACTCGTCGGCCTACATCCAGGATTCCATCGACGAGGTGGCCCAGACCCTGCTCATCGCCCTCAGCCTGGTGGTGCTGGTGGTGCTGGTTTTCCTCAAGAGCTTCCGGGCCACCATCATCCCCTTCATCTCCATCCCCATCTCCCTGGTGGGCACCTTCACCGTGCTCTACTTTGCCGGTTACACCATCAACGTGCTGACCCTGCTGGCCCTGGTGCTGGCCATCGGCCTGGTGGTGGACGATGCCATCGTGGTGCTGGAGAACATCTTCCGCCACATGGAGATGGGTAAACGGCGGCGGCAGGCCGCGGTGGACGGAGTGCAGGAGGTGGGCTTTGCCGTGATCGCCACCTCCATCTCCCTGGTGGCCGTTTTCGTGCCGCTGGCCTTTCTCACCGGTTCGGTGGGCCGGCTGTTCAACGAGTTCGGTGTGGCTCTGGCCGTGGCGGTGGCCATCTCCAGTTTCGTCGCCCTGACTCTCTCGCCCATGCTCTCCGCCCGGGTGCTCCAGCGTCTGCACGGCGAGAGCACCAGCTGGGCCGCACGGACCTTCGAGAAATTCTTCACCTTCCTCGACCGCTTCTTCCGGGCCACCCTCGGCCTGGTCCTCCGGGTCCGGATTCTGGTGATCCTGGCGGCGCTGCTCCTGGTGGCGGCCTCCGGCTGGTTCTTCCTCAAGCTGCCCAGCGAGCTGGTGCCCACCGAGGACCGGGGCACCGCTTTCGGCATCGTCATCGCCCCCGAAGGGGCCACCCTCGACTACACCGACCGCTACATGCGGGAGATCGAGTCGGTGCTGATGCCGCTGCCCGAGCGGCGGGGGCTGTTCACTGCCATCGGTCTGGGATTCAATGGGCCGGGCCGTGTCTCGGACGGTTTTCTCTTTCTCAACCTCAAACCGCGAAACGAGCGGGCCAGGTCCCAGCAGCAGATCGTCCAGGCCCTCTTCCCCCGGCTGATCAGCATCCCCGGTGTGCTGGCCTTTGTCATCAACCCGCCGAGCCTCGGCGGTCGCTTCACCTCCGAGGTGGAATACGTCCTGCAGGCCGAGACCTACGAGCAGCTGAACCAGGCGGTGGGAATCATGATGGCCGAGGCGACGAAGCTGGGCTACCTGATCAACCTCGACACCGACCTGCGGTTGAACAAGCCCCAGCTGGACATCCTCATCGACCGCGAACGGGCGGCCGGCCTCGGCATCTCGGTCACCGACATCGGCTCCACCCTGGAGATGCTCCTCGGTGGCCGGGTGGTGACCCGGTTCAAACGG
Organism: uncultured bacterium; assembly: GCA_965531145.1. Classification (GTDB taxonomy): domain Bacteria; phylum Acidobacteriota; class JAQAZP01; order JAQAZP01; family JAQAZP01; genus JAQAZP01. Next base: position 3,864 of record CBESOE010000238.1, read on the forward strand.
GGGACCAAGCAATACGACGTGATTGCCCAGATGAAGCCCTCCAGCCGCTCCACCCCCGACGTGATCGAGGGGCTCTACCTGCGGAGCAGCGGCGGCCTGGTGCAGCTGGCCAGCGTAGTGGATGTCCGCGAGACGGTGGCCCCCAAGGAGCTGAACCATTTCAACCGTGTCCGTTCGGCCACCATCTCCGCCAGCCTGGCCCCCGGTGTGGGGTTGGGCACGGCCCTGGACGAACTTGACCGCATCGCCCGCACGTCGCTGCCGGCCAACGTCAAGCGGGAGCTGGCCGGCCGGTCGCTGGAATACAAGAGCTCCAGTTCGAGCCTCTACTTCATGTTCATCCTCGCCGTTGCTTTTGTCTTCCTGGTCCTGGCGGCGCAGTTCGAGAGTTTCATCGACCCGCTGACCATCCTCTTCACCGTGCCGCTGGCCCTGTTCGGTGCGCTGGCCTGTCTTTTCTTCTTCGACCAGAGTCTCAACATCTATTCCCAGATCGGCCTGATCATGCTCATCGG
>CBESOE010000239.1:0-4354 GCA_965531145.1 uncultured bacterium
GTCCCTTCGCGCATCGACCGACGGCTAACCCGGTGAGATAACCAGGCTAACCCATGACGGTGTTCGACGAGTCCTGGTTGACCTCCCGCAGACGGCTGAAGAAGCCGATGTTGCAGGTGCGCCGGGTGTAGGTGAAGTCGAACTGAACCGGGTCGTTGTCGTGATTCTGGCCGGCCTCGACCTTGGCGATCAACTCTGCCATGAGCTTGCCCACAACCGGCGCATTCTTGAACTGGTTGCCCGAAGTTCCGACCGCCATGTAAAAACCGGGAAGATCCGAGGCATCGTAGATCGGAAGCCAATCGTCCGACACGTCATAGAGATCGACGACGCCCCGCTGTTGCTCCGGAATCGGAAGCGACGGGATGCGCTGCGCTTTGCGCATCACCTGGGTCTTCCATTGGTCGGTAAAGCTCTGATCGTAGTCATCGGGATCCACCCACTCCTGGGCGTCGCACTCCGGATCCTGGGATCCCACCAGGAGATTGTTGCCGACCTCGGGGCGCGCATAGCTGCCGGTGTCGCCGTCGGAGATCATCGTCCCCAGGACGTTGAAGTCGAGCCCTTTGGGTGCGGGCACGTGACAGACCTCTCGCTTGAGCGCCCGGGTCCTGATCCGCATGCCCTCCTCGACCCCCGCCATTCGGTTGATCTTGAAGGAGTGGGGTCCAGCCGCATTGACCACGACGGGCGCCAGGATCTCGGTGCCGTCCGCGAGCTTGATGCCGGCAGTGCGTCCGTCCTCGGTCAGGATCTCCACGGCCTCGGCGTTGAAAAGAAACTGGCCGCCGAGGGCTTCGCATCCGCGCTGCTGGTTGTGGCAGGCCAGCTGGGGGTCGTTGATGAAACCCGACTCGGGGATGTAGATAGCGCCGGCGATGGCTTCGCCCGTTGCTTGCCCGAATCGAGGGTCCTCGGCGAGCACCGGCGGCCCAAACTGGCGGGTGTCGACATAGGGGAGAAGGGCTTCCAGCTCCTTCGGACCGAGCGTCTCGTAAGCCACCTTGAGGTCGTCCAGATGGGGCAAAACGTTCTCGAGGAAGTGATTCTCCTCGTTCTTGATCACCAGGCAGCCGGTGTTGATGTAGTGCGCCATTCCGCTCTCATCCGGCGTGCCGATGTACTTCGGCCAGTCGAGCCAGTAGTAATACGATTCACGGGCCATCGCGATGCCCTCGGCCGTCGAATAGTGGAAACGGATGATGGCGCAGGTATTGGAGGTCGAGCCGTAGCCTGCGGCGGGCAGCTTGTCGACGTTCAGGGTCCTGGAGCCTTTCCTTGCGAGCTCCAGCCCGATGGCCCCTCCGATGATCCCGGTGCCGATGACGATCGCGTCATAGTCGCTGGGCATGTGGCCTCCTCTTCGCTCTCCGATCGAGATGCACTGCCAGGGCGGCCGCCCGATGATAAGCGAACTAGACCTTGAACATGACGTCGAATCCGCCCCAGAACATCCTGTGTCCGTCGCCGGGCATATCCTCCGGGTTCATCAGCTTCTGCGTGCGCGGGTCTTCCATCACCTTGGCCATAACCTTGTCGCGGTGTTTGCGGCTTTTGAAGGTGACCCACGAGACCACGACCGTCTCGTTCCGCTTCATCTGAACGCTCCGCGGAAACGACGTCACCTTTCCCTTCTTGACGTCCTCGGCAACGGTTTCGACGACCTCGAGTGCGCCGTGCTCCTTCCAGAGCTTGGCGAACTTTCGAGCGGTTCGACGATAGACATCTATTTTCTTCTTCTGCACAGGCATCACAAAGCTCGTCACATACTTCACACCAACCTCCTCAGGGTCTCGTTGCAGTTTCGCGATACAAGGGGTTCGGTTCTCTGTACGTTCAACCTTTGCCTGCAGGGCGCTATTCCGCGGGGGTGGGCACCGATCTGTCCCGGGTCGGAGCCGTTGTTATGGGCTCAAGGGTTGATCGGTGGAACCTCATGCGGTCAGTCTGATTTTGATGTTCGCGTAGGCATAGGCGATCAGATTACTGGCGGCGAATGTCGTGATTGTCAGGATCGGGTATTTCAGAATCCCCGGGAGGTCGACCTTGAGCAGAGCCAATGCGATGGGGCCCATGACCGCGATGTGGATGATGTAGACGTTATAGGAGAGTCTGCCAAGCTCCCTGCCGAGCCGTCCCTGGCGATTGAAAAAATACTTGAATGTCGTCACCGCGCAGTAGAGAAGTGCCAGCATGGACAGGTGGAAGCCGAACCAGAGCAGGAGCAAATCGGTGCCCTCTGAGATCAGATACTCTCCGGGCCGAAAGATGTAGTTGAGCAGCGTGATCACGTAAATATTGATCGGTATCCAAGCCGTCGCATTGACTGCGATGTAGAGCTTCATGTTTCTTTTGTCGGTGTCAAATATCTCGAGTCGATAGCACAGTGAACCCAGTAGGAAGATCAGGAAATAGGGCACAAGTCGTTCGTTTTGAAAATCGATCAATGGAGTTTTGGTCCAGCCAATCCAGTCCAGGACACTTATCGCCACGGTGTAGGCGAAGCCCAACACGAAGACCGCTGAAACAGCCCAGCCCAGAGTGAGCCTGGCGGTCGGGAGATTCAGTTTCCACAACAGGACGTACACGCAATCAAAGAGAAACAGAGCGGGCAGGAACCACAGCCAGTTCATGCTGAAGATGCCGTTGCTGAAGTGAAAGTAGGTGGTCCAGCTTTCCTGGGGCAGTCCCCTCGAGTAGAGAAAGATCACTTTGTAGAGCGGAATCAGGGTGAAGACCGCAATCACCCAGGGAATGATCAGCCTCCTGAACTTGGACTGGAGAAACCGCCAGGGGCCCTTTCTTTCCAAGGAAGACGGATTGAAAAAGCCCGATATGAAGAAGATCGTGGGCATGATGAATATGTCTAAAACCAGATTCAGGAGCCCGGGGAAATTGCTGGTCGACGGGTCATCGACAATCCAGAAAGAGGCCGCGAAGCCGCTGGCCTCATACACCAGGCCGGCGTGATAGAGGACGACCAGGAAGATGAGGAAGGTCCTCAGGTTGTCCAGAAAGTGCAGTCTTTCCCCGTTATCCATGATCACTCCCGTGTGTTGTGTCCTCTGTGGTGGTGACTCGTAGTTCCTTGTGCGTTCAGTCTTACGCTCACCGCGTGAAGTCGTTGCGGCCCTGGTAAATTGCCGCCGCGACCACCATTGCCATGACGATGGCCAACATTTGACCCAGGTTTGCCTGGATCAGATGGCGGAAGAACATACCCACCGCCAGCAACAAAACCGCACCGGCAAAAACCGTCCAGCCGACGATTGCTGCCCGCCCGCGGCCCTGGCGACGGGCCGCCGCCGCCTCCTGCACCAGAGGTCCCATCTGCGCGTACGCCCAGAACTCCAAGCCAAACACCGCGGTCATGCGCAGGTCGGTAGGATCGAGATTGCCGGTGATCAGAGCAGTCAGCCCGATCATGATCACCCCTGCCAGCGCACCCGCGCTCATGAAACACACGGGCAGGATGACCAACACTCCCGCCAGCTGGCGGGGCGTAAGGGCGCCCGCCAGCAGCAGTCGGGTCCGCCGTTCTTCCCAGCGGTAACTCTGGGCGATAAAGGAGACCACCATTCCGGCGATGAAAAGAAACATGCTCGTGAGGAATCCCGGTATGCCCTCCGCATCATCGACGAACCACTTGATCATCAGCATCAACACGGAGACGCCGGCTGCGATGCCCAGGCCTCCGAGCAGCCACACCCGGAAGTAGACGAGCTCAGCTCTCAGCGCGTGCCACATGGTGCCCCTCCTTGAGGATCTGAACCGCAATCTCGTCCACGCTCATGCGTGAAACCTCCACCGCTTCCGCCCCAAGTTCGGCGAGCTGCTCCAGTGTGGACTCAGCCTCCCGGGTGATGACCTGGTGCTCGGCTCGCACCCGGCGGTGCTCGACGACACCGGGGAGTTCGACGTCCTCGTTTTGCAGCCGGAACGACACCCGCCGCCAGCTCTCGCTCAGCTCGTCCCTGCCGGTGCGGAGCACGAGCTGTCCGTCACGCAGGAAGGCCAGCTCGTCGGCCAGACGGTTGATGTCGGACAGGACGTGGGTGGAATAGAGCACCGCGTGCTTTCCGTCCTCGGTGATCTCCCACAAAACGTCCAGCACCTCCGATCGCACGACCGGGTCCAGGCCGGCGGTGGGCTCGTCGAGCAGCAGCAACTTCGGCCCGTGCGCCAGGGCAGCCACCAGGGCCAGCTTGGTCCGGTTGCCGCGCGACAGCTTGTTGACCGGCTTGTCCATGGGCAGCCCGAATCTTTCCGCAAGCCGGCGGGCGCGGTCCTTGGACCAACCTGGCATCAGCTTGGCCAGAAAATCCAGGTTGCGACGGGCATTCCAGCCCTGGAA
>CBESOE010000240.1:0-4331 GCA_965531145.1 uncultured bacterium
ACATAACTTTATAACTAACTCCCAGTCCTTTATCGCTGGATGTTGGCGAACTGAACCGAGATCAGCAGTTCGGGGAGATAGTTATTTAGTTATGTACGTCCCCGAGCGGTCGTCCCCGAGCGGTCAGTAAGAGTCAGTGCGGTCGCGGTAGCGGAAGATATCGCCGATGTGGGTCAGGGTGAGGGAGGCCTCGATCCGCCGGTCGGCATAGCTGCTGCCCAGGCCGGAGACCGGCTGGTAGGCGTAATTGACGTATTCGATGGCGAAGCTGTAACACTGGCCGAAGTAGAGTAAACGGTATTGCTCCCGCGGACGGTAACCGATGGTGAAATCGTATTGGGTGGCGGCTTCGGCACGAACCCGGCGGTCGAACAGTTCGACACCCACCGCCGCCATGAGCGTCTGCCGGTCGTAGATCGGATCCTCGTTGTAAGAAGCGGAAGCAAAGAAACGCTCCTGTTGCCGGATACGCAGCCCGGCCCGGCGCTCAACCACCGTCTTGAGGTCGGTGTCGTACTGGAACTCGTAGTCGAGGGAGAAGCTCCGCGAGGGGGCGATCTGCAGCCGGGTGCGCCAGGGCGAGGTGCGCTTGATCAGGTCCGGGTTCTCGATGAACCCGCCGGTGTAGGGGTTGAACCGCCGGCCGTAGGAAGTGCTCAGCTCGGGATCCAGCGAGTACTTCTGCGAGATCTCGAAGGTCACGAACTCGTGGCTCACCGGCTGGCCCTCCTCAGTAACCTTGCGTTTGGCAAAGAGGCGGTTGACCAGGGCGTAGCGGACCTCATTCACCTCCAGCACCGTATCGCCGTAATCAAAATAGGGCACCGATGCGGAGTTGGTCACCGGGGAGATGAAGTTGTAGGAGAACTGCGGCTCGATGAGGTGCTTGTACTTACTCGAGAAGAAACTGCGCGGGGTGTCGAATATTTTGGAGAACGACGGCCCCACGAATTCCACCGTGGAGAAGAAGTACTTCCGGATCAGGTTCTCATCCAGCAGATCGGCGTCCTGTATCCCGTTCCCGTCCTTGTCCAGCGGCACCTGGTGATCGTAAAAAGTCCAGCGGTAACCGATCTCGGGGTTGATCTTGAGCCAGGAGATCTTCTTCACCGGTGCGCTGAATTTCGGTGCGAGGTCCAGGCGGTTGAATGACCGCTCGTTGCGGTAGTCCTGGATGTAGAGATTGCCGAGCCTGCTGTTGAACTCGAAGTAGACCGGCGAGCCAAAAATCTTCTGTTTGCGGCCCTCCATGTCGATGCTGGGCAGTTCCCGGGTCACCCGGTCCGACTGCCCCTCGGTGAGGTAGGTGGTCTCGGTGTTCTGGACCAGGCCGTTGAACGAGTAGTAGGACCAGCTGCGAGAGGCGTAGGCCTCGGCGCTGGTGGAACGCTTGGAGAAGTTTGCGAAGTCGGACGAATACTCGCGGTTGAAGTCGAAATCGCTGTTCAGATCGACGTTGGCCCCGATGCGCCAGTCGTAAAGCAGGTCCTGCGTGTGCTGGTAGTCGATCTTCCAGCGGGTTTTATTGTCGATCTCGTCCTGCAGCAGGTAGCCGTCGAAGAACCCGCTGCCGTATTGGCCCACGTAGTAGCGGGCGATGGCGCCGAAGCCGTTGCCCCACTTGGTGTAGTAGTCGTAGCGCAGTTCGGCGTCGGCACTGTCCGAGATCACCCAGAAGAAGGGGACGCCCACGTGAAAACCGCGATTCTGTGACATCCCGATGCTGGGGAAGAGGAAGCCGGTGCTCCGCTGGGTCTTGATCGGCCAGATCAAGTAGGGCAGGGGAACCAGGGTGGCATTCTTGATCCTGAAGCGGGGGTAGGTGAGCCAGGCGTAGTTCTCCAGGTGCAGCCGCGACTTCTTGACCTTGAAGCTCCAGTCGGGTGTCGGCTGATCACAGGAGCTGAAGGTGGCCTCACCGGTCCGGACCCAGTCGGTCTGGTAATACTCCAGCTCACGGGCGGTGACATAGATCCCGGGGGAGAAGAACCCGGTGCTCTCCCAGATGGTGCCCAGCCCGGTCTCGATGTTGATCGTGGCCCGCTGGCCGGTGACCTGTTGACCGGGATGGCCGAAGACCACGTTGCCCTCGGCCACCACATCGTTGGTCAGCAGGTAGAGGGTGATCTTGTCCGCCTGCAGCCGGGTGTTCTGAAAACGAATGTCGACATATCCCGAACCGACCCAGACATCGGGTGAGGGCTGCTCCTGGAACAGGGCATAGATGCCGATGTCATTTTCCCCGAGGGGCAGGAGGTCCGAGTAGTGGATCCGCCCCACACGGCTCCGCCCCTTCCCCTCCTCTTCCTCTTCCTCGTCGGGCGGAGGCAAACCGTCCTCGGGGCGCTGCCCCCCCTGGCCACCGACTTTCCCCGCTTTGATCTGCGCATGGAGATCGGCATGGCCCGCCAGCAACAGGCAGAACAGGAAGAGCGGGAAAATTAGACTGATGAATAGTTTCCGGCGCTTCAAGGGCCGAACCTCAAGGACGAACAGAGCCATATCAAACAGCCGTCCGGTGACGGCACACGACAGTACCATGAACCTGTGGGCTTTTCAACGAGTGCCACGGCTGATTCTACACCATTTACGGCTGCCGTTCATGAGGGGTCTAGTTGGTCCCGGTTGTGCTACAATTTCCGTCTCTCAAGTGTCATGGTTAGGAGGCCTTCACTGTCATTGTGAATGCAGTGAAACGATCTCCGCGGAGGAGGATCTGTAGAGATGGACTGGGAACAGGCGCTGGCAATCGATCCCGAGGCCGTGGCCGGGCAACTGGTGATCTTTATCAGGGAGGAGATGGAGCGGGCCGGCTTCAGCCGCCTGGTGGTGGGGCTTTCCGGCGGTATCGACTCCGCCGTCTCCTGCGCCCTGGCGGTGCGGGCCCTGGGCCGGGACAAGGTCACCGCCCTGATCATGCCCTACCGCTCGAGCAACCCGGAGAACGTCCGGGATGCCGAAGAACTGGCCGCCCGGCTGGGTATCGAGACCATCACCGTGGACATCACGCCCATGGTGGATGCCTACTACCACAACCACCCTGATGCCGACCAGGTGCGCCGCGGCAACATGATGGCCCGCCAGCGGATGGCGGTGCTCTACGACTACTCACCACCGCTGGGCGCGCTGGTGCTGGGCACCGGCAACAAGACCGAGGCAATGCTGGGCTACACTACCATGTATGGTGACAACGCCTGTGCTTTCAACCCCATGGCCGACCTGTGGAAGACCCAGGTCCGCCGGATGGCCGGCTGGCTGGGCATCCCCGAAGCGATCATCACCAAGGCCCCCTCGGCCGATCTCTGGGCCGGGCAGACCGACGAGGAGGAGCTGGGCCTGACCTACGAGCAGGCCGACCGCATCCTCCACGGCCTCTGCAACCTGCGGCTGGACCCGGCGGCACTCTCCGCTCCGCCCTACGATCTGCCGGGAGATGCGGTGGACAAGGTGGTCCGCCTGATCCGCGGGAACCGCTTCAAACGCAGCCTGCCGGCGGCAGCCCGGATCACCGACGGGCCCTACGAACCGGACATATAGGATATGGCAGAGACCGGAACCCTCTACCTGGTGAGCACGCCCATCGGCAACCTGGAGGACATCACCCTCCGGGCGCTGCGGGTGCTGGAAGAATCGGCACTGGTGGCCTGCGAGGACACCCGCCATTCCGCCAGGCTGTTCAACCGCCACGGCATCTCCACCCCGCGCACCAGCTTCCACGAGCACAACGAGCAGGACAAGTGCGAGGTGCTGCTCCGGCGCCTGCTGGACGGCGAAGACCTGGCCCTGATCAGCGATGCCGGCACCCCGGCCATCTCCGACCCGGGATATCGCCTGGTGCACAGGGCCGCGGAGGCCGGTGTCACAGTGGTACCCATCCCCGGCCCGTCCGCTGCCCTGGCCGCCCTCACCGTCTCCGGCATCTCCACCGCCGGTTTTGTCTTCCTCGGCTTCCTGCCGCCCAAGCATGGCGCCCGGCACAAAGCACTGGAAGAGGCGGCCTCCTACCCCCTGGCCCTGATCCTCTACGAAGCGCCGCACCGGCTGGAAGCTCTGCTGGAAGACATGGCTGAAGTTCTCGGCCCCAACCGCCGGATCGCCGTGGCCCGGGAACTGACCAAGATTCACGAGGAGGTGCGGAGGGGGACGGCGGAAGAACTGCTGGAACACTTCAAGGTGACAAAGCCGCGGGGCGAGATCACCCTGGTGGTGGCGCCCATGGAGAAGCCGGAAAGAAAGGCTGGTGACCAGCTCCCCGGAGGCCTGGACGACCGGGCCCTGGGCAGTTTCGTCAACTGGCTGGCCGAGGAGAGGGACCTCAAGCGGAAAGCGGC
>CBESOE010000241.1:0-4248 GCA_965531145.1 uncultured bacterium
CCCCGGCCAGAACCGCCGGGGCGGTGAGCAGACCGATCAGCAGAACTGCCAGCAGCCAACGGCCGCCGGGCACGGTTGAAATCCTCTTCATCGACGTCTCCTTTGGCATTTTTCCTGTCAACCGGTAGTCCGTTGCACTAGATTTTCAAAGCCGGCGCCCTCAAGGGCACCACCGATCCGCTCGATCAACGCCAGTACAGGTTCGTAAGCCGCAGCCACCCCTGCCACCTCCAGCGTCACCGGCGGAGGAATGCAAAAGACACGGTTGCAGATGGCCAGGGCCGCGAGTAGCGACTCCCGCTCGTCCCCGGTGATGGAGAACCCGAAGGCCTCGGCGGCCAAGCCGCGGGCCTGGTCGCAGCTGCGCCGCCGGTCCTGCCAGCCCCGGTGCAGGTGGGGCGCCACACAGGCCAGTTCCGGTTCGGAAAGCAGGTCGATGATGTCGATGGTCCCCAGGAAATCAGCGGGCAAGGCCAGGGCATCACGCTCCGGCTCGATCTGCGGGTCGGGGACCTGCATCAGGGCGCGATTGGTGGCCGGGAATTTCTCCCGCACCGGCTGCAGCCGGTGGAGGCAGAGCACTTGCAATGCCCGCACGGCCAGGGCCAGTCCGGCCGCCTGCTCCAGCGGCTTGTTTGACCGAGCTGCACCTGAACGCTCCAGCGCGTTCAGCAGTCCACCGGCTGTGCTGACCAGGTCGTGGGTCGTTTGGGGGTCAAGTTCCGGCATGGTCTCCTCCCTGGCTCGATTCCGGCGTGAAGGGCGCCGCCGCCTGCAGCAGCTGAACGTGGCACTGCCGGCAGTTGGCGCGGTCCCCGTGTTCGGGAACGATGACATCGGCCGCCGCCTCACCGAGGTGACAGGCCCGGCAGTCCTCGCGGTCCTGCAGGCGATGGGGGATGTATGGCGGCCCCAGCGGATTCATCGGCGCTTCCACGGTCCGGGGTTTGAGCCCCTGCACCAGGTTCGCCACAAAAACTTCGTTGGTCAGTCGGGCCAGATGGCACTGCCGGCAGTTGCCCTGATCGGGGTGCGGCGTCACCGGGGCGGCACGGCCGCTGACCTCGTCAATGGCATCGCCGTCCTCGTGGCAGGCGAGGCAGTCATCCCGCCCGTACTCTTCGATGGGGTGGGGCACCACCGGCGGCGCTCCGTCGTAGAGCCTCAACTCCTGACGCCAGTCGTCATACGCCGCCACCGAGGGCCATGAACTCTCCGTCTGGCCGAGACCGGCCAGGCCGCTCTCCCCGTCCCCGCCGCCGCACCCCGGCAGCGGCAGGAGCAGGACCATGACGCAGAGCATCACGAACCCTCGTAGATACGATCGTGGTTCGCTCATGGTCACACCTTCTCCAGTTTCACCGCGCACTTCTTGTAGTCGGGCTGCTTGGACAGCGGGCAGTGCGCGTCGAGGGTCAGCACGTTGACGATCTTCGACTCGTCGAAGAAGGGGACAAAGACCAGCCCCTTCTGGGGGATCGAGCGGCCGTTCACACTGGCCGGCAGCTCCAGCGAGCCGCGCCGGCTGACCAGCCGCACCATATTGCCGGTGACCACCCCCAGCTCGCGGGCATCCTCGGGGTGGATCTCCACAAAGGCGGCCGGCATGGCCTGGTGCAGCTGTTTGACCCGTTGGGTCATGGAGCCGGTGTGCCAGTGCTCGATCACGCGGCCGGTGCAGAGCCAGAAGGGATAGTCCTTGTCCGGCTCTTCGGCATGGGGCTCGTAGGGCCGGATCCAGACCACCGCCCGGTTTTCCAGTGCCTTGTTGCCGTAGAAGGAGAACCCTTCGCCCTTCTTCACGTAGGGGTCGAAGCCCTCGGCGTAGCGCCAGCGGGTCTCGCGGCCGTCCACCACCGGCCAGCGCAAGCCCCGGGCCTTTTTCAGCTGGTCGTAGGTGGCCAGATCCTTGCCCACTCCAATAGTGAACTTGCGGTACTCCTCGAAGAGCCCCCGGGCCTGCTCCTCCTCGGTCTCCCAGGGGAAGAGGTCACCGTAGCCCATCCGCCGGGCCACCTCGATCACCTGCCAGGAGTCTGGCCGGCTGTCGCCGGGCGGTTCCACCAGTTTGTCCCACTGCTGTGTCCGCCGCTCACTGTTGCCGAAGCAGGCTTCGCGTTCGACCCACATGGAGGTGGGCAGGATCACGTCGGCGATCTCGGTGGTGGGGGTGGGGTAGACGTCGGAGACCACGATGAACGGCTTGTGCTCCTGGATTCCCTTGAGGAACTTGTCCCGGTCGGGCAGGGTGACCATGGGGTTGGTCACCTGGATCCAGACCGCCTTGATCCGCCCCTCCTTCAGGCCGCGGAACATGGCGATGGTGTGGTTGCTCGGCTTGGCCGGGATGGTCCCCCCGGGAACACCCCAGGTTTCTTCGCAGAACGCCCGGTGCTCGGGTTTCATCACCACCCGGCCGCCGGGCAGCGCGTGGGTCAGGGTGCCCACCTCGCGCACCGTGCCGCAGGCACTGGGCTGTCCGGTGAGCGAGAAGGGCCCGTTGCCCGGCTGGCTGATTTTGCCGGTGAGCAGGTGGATGTTGTAGACCAGGTTGTTGATCCAGGTGCCGCGGGTGTGCTGGTTCATACCCATGCACCAGAGGCTGACCACCTTCTTGTCCGGGTCGGCGAACCAGCCGGCCAGCTCGCGGATCTTCGCCGCCGGCACGCCGCTCACCTCTTCGGCATACTCCAGGGTGTATTTCTCAAGGAATTTCTTGTACTCGTCAAAGTCGATCACCTGGTCCGGGCCGGTGTTGCCCGTGCCACCCTCGAGACCCCACCCGATATCGGTGGGTCCCTTCTTGAAGGCCACGTGCTTGCGCACGAAATCCTCGTTGACCCGACCGCGCACGATGATCTCCCGGGCGATGGCGTTGGCAATGGCCAGGTCGCTCTGGGGCTTGAACTCGAGGTAGAGGTCGGAAGCCTCGGTGGTGCGGGTGCGGCGGGTGCCGATGTCGACGATCTTGACCCAGGAGGCCTTGCGCTTGCGCTCGCAGATGCGGGAGAAGAGCACCGGGTGCATCTCGGCCATGTTGTTGCCCCACATGACAAAGACATCACCCTGCTCGAAGTCGTCGTAACAGCCCATGGGCTCGTCCTTGCCGAAGGACTTGACGAACCCCACCACGGCACTGGCCATGCAGAGCCTGGCGTTGGCCTCGATGTTGTTGGTCTTGAGGCCGGCCTTCATCCACTTGATGCCGGCGTAGCCGTCCTGGATGGTCCACTGGCCCGAACCGTAGAGGGCCACCGAATCAGGGCCGTGGGCCTCGGCGATCTCCTTGTACTTCGAAGCGATGAGGTCCAGGGCCTCCTCGAGGGAGGTCTCCACCATCTTGCCGTTCTTGCGCACCAGCGGTTTGGTCAGCCGGTCGGCGCCGTAGAGGATCCCGGGCAGATGGTAGCCCTTGACGCAGAGCAGCCCGCGGTTGACCGGGTTCTCCAGGTCACCGGCCACCGCCACCACCTTGCCGTCCCGCACGCCCACCATCACACCGCAACCCGTGCCGCAGAAGCGGCAGGGCGCCTTGCTCCAGGTCACCTGCGGATCGGCCAGCAGGTCCTCGTTGATCGAACTGCCCAGGACGTTGGGCTCGATCAGCGCCTGTCCGGCCACCGCCGCGGCCCAGGCCGCCGCCATGGTCTTGATAAAATGTCGTCTCGATTCTTCCATGTTCTCAACTCCTGCCGTTCCCCGCGCAGTCTTCCACGCTGGTGAAGGCCACGTTCACCGCCAGTACCCCGTCCACCTCGGCAAGGCGCCGGTTGGCCGCCTTGTCTTCCGACACCGAGACGGTGTCGAGGGTGGCGATGAGCACACCTTGTCCGGTTTCGGTAACTTCGACGCCGGGCACGGCATTCACGTCAGCGGCCACGGCCGCCTCGCTGCCCGGTTTGACTTCGATGACCAGTCCGGAAATAGGCATGATCCACTCCGTGGGAAAAACGCCGGGGGACCGGACCGCAGGGAACCGCGGCCCGGTGACCCCTCTCGCACGTTATTGGGCGTACCGTTTCTTGAACTCGTCGGCGGCCCGTTTCCGTGCCACCCGCTCACCATCGCTCATCTCGCCGAGGAACCAGCGGTGCATCTCGCTGGCCATCACCTCGTGGAGCTTGGCTTCCACTTCACGGGCCGCGCTGGCTTTCTCGCCGCCGAGCTGCTTGTTGTGCTCGATGGCTTCTTCCAGCTGGGGCACGAACTCGTGGTAGAAGCGGTGGGCCACCTCGAACATCCCGTGCC
>CBESOE010000242.1:0-4222 GCA_965531145.1 uncultured bacterium
GGCTCGACGCCTACCAGTGCGGCATCTTCACCGAGTTCATGGAACAGCGGGCCCCAGGACACACCGTGGCGGATGACAAGATCTACCACGAGGGGATCCTCGGCTTTGTCTCGCGCATCGACCAGCGGCTCCGGGACCTCGACTTTCTCGGGGACCCGCGGGCCCTGGCCCGCCGCCAGCAGCTCACCGCCATGCGGATCTGTGCCGAGGCGATCATCCTTTACGCCCGGCGCCACGCCGAGAAGTCGCTGGAGCTGACCGCCACCGAGGAGGATCCGCAGCGACGTGCCGAGCTGGAGCTGATCGCCAAAACCTGCGAACGGGTGCCGGCCCATGCCCCGGCCGACTTCCGGGAAGCGCTGCAGGCCTACTGGTTCGTGCACCTCGGGGTGATCAGCGAGCTGAACCCCTGGGACGCCTTCAACCCCGGCCGCCTGGACCAGCACCTGCTGCCGTTCTACGAGGACGGGCTGGCCAAAGGCTCGCTCACCGAGGAGTCGGCCCGCGAGCTGCTGCAGTGCTTCTGGATCAAGTTCAACAACCAGCCGGCGCCGCCCAAGGTGGGGGTCACCGCGGCGGAGAGCGGCACCTACACCGATTTCGCCAACATCAATGTCGGCGGCCTGCGACCCGACGGTGCGGACGGGGTCAACCCGGTCTCCTTCCTGCTGCTGGACGTGATCGACGAGATGCGGCTGCTGCAGCCCAGTTCAAACATCCAGCTCTCGCGCAAGAACCCCGAGCCGTTTCTCCGCCGGGCCTGCAGCATCGTGCGCAAGGGCTGGGGCCAACCCTCGATGTTCAATGCCGACGCGGTGGTGGCCGAGCTGGTGGGTCAGGGCAAATCGCTGGAGGACGCCCGCTGCGGCGGCACCAGCGGCTGCGTTGAGGCCGGGGCTTTCGGCAAGGAGGCCTACATCCTCACCGGCTACTTCAACCTGCCCAAGGTGCTGGAGATCACGCTCAACGGCGGGCGGGACCCGGTGAGCGGCAAGGCCATCGGCCTGGCCACCGGCGACCCGGACGAGTTCACCTCCCTCGATGACCTGCTGGATGCCTTCCGGCGACAGCTGCAGCATTTCGTGGAGGTCAAGGTCACCGGCAACAACATCATCGAACGGCTCTACGCCGAGCAGATGCCGGCCCCCTTCCTCTCACTGCTCATCGACGACTGCATCGACAAGGGGATGGACTACAACGACGGCGGCGCCCGCTACAACACCAGCTACATTCAGGGCGTGGGCCTGGGGACGATCACCGACAGCCTCTCCGCCATGGCCCACCACGTCTTCAACGAAAAGTCGGTGACCATGAAAGATCTGCTGGCCGCTCTGGCCGATGACTTCCAGGGCAGCGAGCCGTTGCGGCTCAAGCTGCGCAACAAGTCACCGCGCTACGGCAACGACGACGACCGGGCCGACGACCTGATGCGCCGGGTCTTCGAGCTCTATCACCAGGCTATCGACGGGCGGCCCAACACCCGTGGCGGGGAGTACCGCATCAACCTGCTGCCCACCACCTGCCACATCTACTTCGGCCAGGTTACCGGCGCCACTCCCGAAGGCCGGCACGCCGGAACACCGCTCTCCGAGGGGATCTCCCCGGTGCAGGGCGCGGACCGCAAGGGCCCCACGGCTGTGCTCCGCTCGGCGGCGAAGATGGACCACCTGCGCACCGGCGGCACCCTGCTCAATCAGAAGTTCACCCCCCAGCTCCTCGAAGGGGAGGAGGGGATCTCCAGCCTGGCCGCCCTGGTGCGGACCTACTTCAAGCTCGACGGCCACCATCTGCAGTTCAACGTGGTCAGTGCCGAGACCCTGCGCCAGGCCCAGGCCGACCCCGAGTCGCACCGCGACCTGATCGTCCGGGTGGCCGGATACAGCGACTACTTCTGCGACCTGAGCAAAGCCCTGCAGGACGAAATCATCGAGCGCACCGAACACGATGCGATATGAATATGAACGGTGCCTGGCACCATTCATTTTCATTTTACTGATAGGGACTGTCACGCCCTGGTGGAAGTTCCTTTTTGTATTGCTTCTTGTCATTGCGAGGAGCGTAGCGACGAAGCAATCTCATTCACGAAAGTGCCTTTGAAAGAGAGATTGCTTCGTCGCTACGCTCCTCGCAATGACAGCTGGGTTCCCCCAACTTCAAGGAGAAAGTGATGACCAAGTGTAAAATGATCGTGCTGGTTTCGACCCTCCTGCTGGCCATCGCGGTAGCTCCTTCCGCCCTGGCCGCCGGTCCCGCGACCGTCACCTTCTCTTCCACCGACGGCCTGGTCATCACCGCCGACCTCTATGCCCCGAACGAGGATCCGGCCGCACCGTACATCGTTCTCTTTCACCAGGCCCGCTGGAGCCGCGGTGAATACCTGGAGATTGCCCCGCGTCTGAACGGCCTCGGTTTCAACTGTCTGGCCGTGGACCTGCGTTCCGGCGGTGAGGTGAATGGTGTGGACAACGAGACCTTCAAGCGGGCGGAAGCCGCCGGTAAGGGCACCGGCTACACCGACGCCCTGCCCGACATGGAAGCCTCCCTGGCCTGGGTGCGGAAGAACCACGCAAAAGGGAAAGTCATCGCCTGGGGCAGTTCGTACTCCGCCGCGCTGGTCCTGAGAATCGCCGGGGAGAAACCGGACCTGGCCGACGCGGTGCTGGCCTTTGCCCCGGGGGAGTATTTTTCTGAGGACAGTAAGCCGGAGACCTGGGTCGCGGACGCAGCGAGGAAGATCACAGTGCCGGTCTTCATCACCTCGGCCAGAGCGGAGAAGCCGAACTGGGCTCCTCTCTTTGCCGCCATCCCCGACGGGAAGAAGACCTCCTACCTGCCGGAATCCGACGGCAACCACGGCTCCCGCGCCCTCTGGAAAGAGTTTGACGACAGTCCGGGCTACTGGGAGGCGGTGAGCGGCTTCCTTGCGGCATTTACAAAATAGTCGACAAAACAGATCACGACTTGACCCCATATTGTTGCGTACAATAAAAAGGGGACAGTCACCAAGGCGTGACAGTCCCCTTTTTCATTCCTCTTTGCTGCTATTCCGCCAACGGGGGAATGCGCAGCACCTGGCCGGGGTAGATCTTGTCCGGGTCGGCGAGCGCCGGTTTGTTGGCCTCGAAGATCACCATGTACTTCATGGCGTTGCCATACTGGGCCTTGGCTATTTTGGAGAGGCTGTCCCCGCTCTGCACGGTGTAGAACACCGCTTCCGTCTCCGGCGCGGCTTCGGGCTCGGAAACCACCACTTTCAGCCGGTCGTCCACCTGGGCCACGCCGTCGATGTTGCCCACGGCGAGGATCACCTTTTCACGCTGTTCCTGGCTGGTCACCGTGCCGCCGATCACAGCCACGTTGCCGTTCATCTGGACCCGCATGTCATCCACATCCAGCCGCAGGCTCTGGATAAAGCCGGTGATCGCCTGCTCGTTTTTCCGCGCTGCCGCTTCGGCCGCGGCCATGTCGGCCGTCTCGCTGGAGCCTCCGCCGAACAGTTTCTCACCCGCATCCTTGACGAAATCAAACAGTCCCATTGTCTTGTCCTCCAAAGATCGGCCACAGGAGGCCGCAGTCGACCGTTATTTTTTACCGAACAGGCCACCCAGCAGCTTGCTGCCGATATTGATCACGTCGTCGGCAATCTGGCCGTCGCCATCGGTGTCCAGCAGGGCGCCCAGCGGGCCCATGGCTTCGGGAGCGCGCTGCTCGAAGGACTGTTTCTCCTGACCCAGCATGCCGGCGAGGCCGGAGACGTCCAGACCCTGCTGCCGCTGCTGCTTGCCCAGGGCACCCATGACCAGCGGGGCCACCATGGCGAGAATTTTACCCACGGAACCGCTGTCCAGACCGCTCATTTTGCCGATGCCGGCTTCCACATTGCCCTGCTTCTGACCCAGAGCGTGCCTGAGGATCCCGGCGCCGTCGGTGGTGTCGCCGCCCTGGCCGAGGAAGCCGCCGATGTTGTCGAGGATGCTGCCGTCGTGTTTCCCCAGGGCGCCGAGCAGAGCTTCGGCACCGCCGGAGTCGCCGGCATTGCGGTTCAATGCGCCGAGAAGCAGGGGCAGGGCAGTGGTAACGGCCTTGGAAACCGACTGCTCGTCGCCGCCCACCGCCTGACTGATCTGGCGGGTCGGTTCGCCGCTGAGATTCTCCATCAGCATTTCGAGAATGGATGATGACACTGGACTGTCCTCCTGTTGAGAGCGCCCGCGGCGCTTCA
>CBESOE010000243.1:0-4181 GCA_965531145.1 uncultured bacterium
AGATCGCCTTTGACGGCGAGCCGGGCGGCGAGAGTGAATGGGCGTCGGGAACCCGTTACCCCGAGATGGTGGAGGCCGACCAGCTGCACCTCTCCGGTATCACCGGCTTCGGCGTGACCGTAGCCGTACTCGACACCGGCTACTCCCAGCACCCGGCCCTGGACCGCAATGTCTACCGGCAGACGCGGATCTTCGCCCAGTATGATGCCATCAACGACCAGATGAGCTCCGAGGCCGGCATCGTGACCACCGAGGAGAACGGCCACGGCACCCACGTCACCAGCCTGGTGATCAATTCGGAGCAGAATCAGGATTCCAATTACTACGGCATCGCCCCCAACGCCAGCCTGGTCTCGGTGAAGGCTTTCGATATGAACGGTGCCGGCACCTATGCTGACGTGATCCGGGGCATCGGCTGGATCGTGGAGAACAAGGACGGTTACGGGATCCGCGTGATCAACTGTTCCTTTTCCGCGCCGGCCCAGTGCTGTTACTGGGACGATCCGCTGAACCAGGCGGTGATGGCCGCCTGGCAGGCCGGCATCGTGGTCGTGGCCTCGGCGGGCAACCGCGGACCCGACCCGATGACCATCGGCGTTCCGGGAAACATTCCCTACGTGATCACCGTGGGCGCCATGTCCAACAACTACTCGGCGACGGACGGTTCCGACGACTTCCTCACCTCGTTCTCTTCCACCGGACCCACGGCGGAAGGTTTTGTCAAACCCGACCTGGTGGCCCCCGGCGGTCACGTCTGGTCGATCATGCCGTCGTGCACCATGATCGCGCAGACCTACCCGTCGTTCCAGCGTGACGGTGAGTACTTCACCATGTCGGGCACGTCCCAGTCCACGGCCATCGTCACCGGTGTGGTGGCGCTGATGCTGTCGGCGGATTCGGAACTGACACCGGATGAGGTGAAAAGCCGGCTGATCGACTCGGCCCGTCCGGCTGTGGATGCGGGTGACCTCGCGGCATACGGCGTCCTGCAGCAGGGGGCCGGCATGGTCAACGCCTACGACGCGGTCTACAGCAATGCAACAGCCTTCGCCAACAGTGAGCTGAACATCGACCTCGAGCTTCAGGACCTGGAGCACTACGGGGGTCCGGTGAACCAGTACGCGGACGGCACCTTCTACATCATGGAGGATGCGGGCAGTGACGGCTGCGTCTGGGACGGTTCATACAGCTGGACCGGGGCCTATCTCTGGAGCGACGCGCGCTCACTGGCCTATCTCTGGAGCGACGCGTTGGCCAAGGCATACCTGTGGAGTGATGCCCAGGGTCTGGCCTACCTCTGGAGTGATTCTCAGCAATTCGCCTATCTCTGGAGCGACGGCCAGGGTCTGGCCTACCTCTGGAGTGACGGCCTGACGGAATCCATGTCAATCAACGCCTGGGTACCCCAGGAGTAACCATCTTCCTGCCTTCGTGCCAGGCTGAATTGCCGGTGCGGAGGCAGGCTGCACGCGACCCTGCCAGGAATCCTCTTTCAACTTCACCACGGCCCCGGGAAGCATAATTGCCCGGGGCCGCTTCACTTTTGGATCAAGACTCCCGTAGATTGCCGGAATCGGACAGGCCTCTTCCACTGCAAATGTGGTGAATCCCCCCCCGCAATAGTGGCGGACCACCGTTTTTGTCTTTGAGATTCCGCCGGAATTCCTTTAGCCGTTTCATGCTCCTTGATCGGCCATTGTCACATAAGCTCAAGCAAGTCAGATGCTTGTGCCTGTCGACGATTTTGGCCAGGCCCATCGGCACGGATCGTGCAATATCAGGGGATGGCATAAAAAACCGGAGGATTCGGACTGATGATTAGCATAAGAGAAGGAGAAAAGGTCATGAGCAGCAAAGTGGCAATCTGTGGCGGTATTGGAATTCTGATTCTGGTAGGTGCTTTCTGCTTGACCCTGGGACCTCCCGCTTCCCACCAGGAAGTGGATCAGACGCCTGCCAGCGTCATCGTCCAGGGTGACGACCTTGATACGGTGAGGGACGCCGTGCTCGAGGTGGGCGGCGAGATCACCCACGAGCTGCAGATCATCAGTGCCGTGGGGGCCAACTTGACCCCGGCCCAGGTGGAGCGGCTGAACAAGACGAGCCTGGTCCGGATCCATGAGAACCGCAGTGTAACGTCTTCGGCCAACGAAGCGGAGCCGGATGTGCGTGACAAATTCAAAGATGTAGCCTGGTCGGGCAACAACGGGGCTATGTACTGGAGCGGTGACTGGAATGAAGATGACGCGGAGGGGGCCGGTCCGGCGGCGGGAAACATTCAGGTGGTCAGCAGCGAGGAACTGCGGATGTGTGACAATCCGAACACCGACACCCTGCCCGGCGTATCCAGGACGGTGGATCTCTCCAACGGGATCGAGGCCGAATTCAGCTTCGACTATCGCACCACTCAAGGGGTGGACACTTCCGATTGTATTTCAGTCGAAGTGTCGGCTGATGGCGGCGTCACCTGGACCATTCTTGAGCTCATCGACGATCTGGCAGGTGAATGCGACGGTGACAGGGAATATGACATCACGGCTTACATGTCAGCCAATACCACCATCCGGTTCCGGGTCTACAACCTCTATGGCGGCTCCGACGAATATTTCTTCATCGACGACGTGAGGATCAAGATGCTGCTGGGGTATACCCCCAACCTGGACCACGCCACCGTGGTGGCCGCGGACCAGCTGCACCAGTTGGGGATCACCGGGGCCGGTGTGGCTGTCGGCGTGCTGGACACCGGCTTTTGGCATGTTGCACCGTTGATGCTGAACAAGGATGGCCTGAACCGTGTAATCTCTTACTACGACGCGATCAACGATGTGATCATCAGTGGCGTGAATAGCCCTGATTCGGATTACAACGGCCACGGTGCGCACATCACTTCCACTCTGGCCAGCAGCGCGCAGAGCCCGGACGGCAGCTACCACGGCATCGCCCCCGATGCGACTCTGGTGCCGATCAAGGCCTTTGACCAGAACGGCAGCGGTACCTACCTCGACGTGATCCGGGGCATCGACTTTGCCGTTCGCTACAACGAAAGACTTGGCCTCCGGGTGCTCAACTGCTCATTCTCAGCGCCCCCGGTCTCCCTCTACTGGGACGATCCGCTGGCCCAGGCGGTGATGGCTGCCTGGGATGCGGGGATCGTGGTGGTGGCTTCGGCCGGAAACCGGGGCCCCGAGCCGATGACCATCGGCGTGCCCGGCAACGTGCCTTACGTGATCACCGTAGGTGCGGTCTCGGACAACTTGACCCCCACCGACGACACCGAGGATTATCTCACGTCATTCTCGTCCACCGGCCCCACTGCGGAAGGCTTTGTCAAGCCTGAAGTGGTGGCTCCCGGCGGGCATATTGTGGCCATGATGCCGGCCGACGCGAAGATCGCCCTCGAACATCCCGAGTTCCATGACGGCGGCGACTACTTCATGATGTCGGGCACGTCCCAGGCCACCGCCATTGTCAGCGGTGTGGTGGCCCTGATGCTTCAGGACAACCCGTCACTGAGCCCTGACGATGTGAAGAGCCGGCTGATCGACACCGCCCGTCCGGCGGTGGACGGCAGCGCAACCCCGGCCTACAGTGTTTTGCAGCAGGGCGCCGGCGTGGTCAACGCTTACGATGCGGCCTACAGCACGGCCAGTGGCATCGCCAACCTCGGCCTCGACGTGGCCAATGAACTGGCGGGCATCGAGCACTATGGCGGCCCGGTGAACCAGTTGGACGATGGCAGTTTCTACATCATGGAGCACGCAGGCGTGAACGATGGCACCACCTGGGACGGTTCGTACAACTGGATCGATGCCTACCTCTGGAGCGACGGCCAGTCGCTGGCCTATCTCTGGAGCGATGCATTCGGCCAGGCTTATCTGTGGAGCGACGGCCAGGGGCTGGCTTACCTGTGGAGCGATTCCCAGCAGTTCGCCTATCTGTGGAGCGACGGCCAGGGTCTGGCCTACCTCTGGAGTGACACCCTGACCGAGATCATGTCGATCAACTGCTGGGTGCCCCAGGAGTAAACCCCGCCTGCCGCCGTGCCGGCCGAACCTGGCTGGATTGGTGGCAGGCTGCACAGGACCCCGCCAGAGACCCTCTTTTATCTGCACCACGGCCCCGGGTAGTCAAACCGCCCGGGGCCGTTCCTCTATGGAGTCGAACTCCCATCATGTTGCCTA
>CBESOE010000244.1:0-4153 GCA_965531145.1 uncultured bacterium
CGAAGCCGATTCCCCACCCTACCTCGGTTTAATATGACCACCATTCCAACGGCAACGAAAAATCTCACGAACTCCACGGCCGTGAATATCTCGCGGGACGCAGTCGTCGGCTCGCCGATCCAGCTGGCATTGCCGACGTCCTCAACACCCGGCCAAATCTCAACGCTCGGTGAGGCCGTATGAAGTTGTGATCGCACTGCGGGAGATTCAGATGGTGCAAGAGATTTTCCGCCACGCGTACGTGGCACACGCTTATATGGAAAATATGACACGGTAATAGACATGCTGTCAAATAGCTTCTCTTGATGAAATAGCTGTTTTATTGCGATGGGACAGCTGGCGGGAATGGGGCTTCACACACTGGCCCAGTTTTCATCACTCAACTCACTGGTATGATGAGATACAAGCTATCACTGAACGCACTCAACCCGAGTCTGACACCAACGACCTCGGATCATCTGTATTGTCACTTCATCCCTGACATGTACGCTCTGAGCCATTAGCCCGGGGAGCCAGGCCGGACTCGAACCTGCGTTGTGTCCTATTTCTTATTCCTCTCCAGCCTGATTACTCTGAATTCCAGCAGCCATTGATGGTCTACACTCAACCGATGAACCCCACTGAGTCACTTCCCATTCCCCATGAACAACCGCTATAGTTAAGCCCGATTCTCAACGGGGAGATCCTTCCTTGATGAAACGCAGTGTGGAACGCGTAACCCGTGCCGCCTGGCTGGTGATCCTGGCCACGGTGGTGGTGCGTGTTGTGGGCCTGGTGAAGGAAGTGGTGGTGGCCGGCAGCTTTGGTGTGGGTCCGGCCATGGACGCCTTCAACGTGGCCATTGCCATCCCCTACCTGCTGGCCGGGGTGGTGGTGCCGGCCATCTCCGGGGCGGTGGTGCCCCTGGCCGCGGCGGCGGAACTGCGGTGGGGGATCGGCACAGAGCGCACACGACGGTTCTGGGGCACCCTGCTGCTGGTCACCATTGCCATGCTCTTTGTGGGGGTGCTGCTGGCCGACCTGATGTCCTTTGGCCTGGAAGGGCTCTTTAAGCAGCTATCCCGGCTGATGGGCGGCAGCTTTGACCCTGACCTGCAGGTGCCGCTGATCCGCAAACTGCTCTTTATCCTCGCACCCCTGGCTCTGCTCCAGGGGCTGGCCTGTCTCGAGGCGAGTCTCTTTCACATCCGCAAGCGGTTCCTGATTCCGGCCCTGGCGCCGATCTCCTTCTCCCTGGCCATGATGCTGCTGCTGCTGCTCCACCCGTCTCCCAATGTGGTCCTGCTGGCCTGGGCGGCGCTGGTGGGCAACGTCTTCTGGGCGCTGGCCATGTTCCCCTACTTCATGCGGAATGCAAAACCTCTGCTCAGACCCGCGGGCAGGGACACAAGGGAGTTCCTCGCCACGCTGTTGCCCCTGACCCTGGTGATGATCTTTGCCCAGACATCCGAGGCCCTGGGGTATTTTCTGGGGATCAGCGTCTCGGTGGGCGGGGCGGCGTCCCTGGGGTATGCCCAGCGGCTGGTGGACATGCCGGTACTGCTCTTTGGTGCGGCGCTGTCGGTGGCGGCCTTTCCCTACCTCTCGGACAGCGCAGCCGAGGGTGACCTGAAACAGTTGTCCGGGGACTTTCGCCGGGCATTCGGCCAGGTGGCGTTGCTGATGGCGCCGGTGACCGTGGCCTGGCTGGTGCTGGGCCGGCAGATCCTCACCTCGGTCTACAAGCAGGGGGCGTTTGACGAGGCGGCGGTGGTGATGACCCTCGGGCCGCTCTTCATGTTCGCCCTGGGCGGGACCTTCAAGGCACTGAGTTTTACGCAGGGCAAGATGCTGATGGCGGTGCGGCGATTCAAGACCATGCTCTTCTTCGGAGTCAGTGCCCTGGTGGTCAACCTCAGTCTGGCAGTGCCGCTGGGCCGGATGTATGGTCCTGCGGGGCTGGCCGCGGCCGTCTCCATCTCCTGGTTCTACGTGGTGGTGGGCATCACCATCCTTTCGGTGCGGATCCTTGCCCCGCATTTTCCCCTGCGCCCGCTGCTGGCCATCATGGCCCGGGCGGCGGCGGCCGCAGCCGGCGGGGGAGTGGCATCGGCCATAGTCCTCTCTTTTATTTCCTTGCAGAGCGGCCTGGCCGGGTTCGGGCGGCTGTTCCTCGGGGGACTGGTGCTTGTGGCCGTCTACGTTTTGCTCTGCCGGGTCTTTGGTGTCCGGCTGAGCGATGTTGGCATCATGCGCACCCAGGAACCCACCGAACGATAATCCCCCAGGTCTCGTATGAAGTAACAGTTTCGCGAAGTATGTCCCGATGCACATACCGGCAGGTTGCCGGTGGGACAGCAGTGGCCTGTTGCTTTGAGAGATAGAGCCGGAGAACGCAATGAGATACAAGGTTGTTAAGAGGGAAGCTGTGAAGACCAGACTGGTCCGGTTCTGGCATTCCTGGGGCAAGCTGCTGCTGGTCACCATCCTGCTGGTGACCTCGTTCCGTTCAGCCGTGGCCGACTGGAACGATGTGCCCACCGGCTCGATGAAGCCCACCATCCTCGAGGGGGACCGGATCTTCGTCAACAAGCTGGCCTATGACCTGAAGGTGCCCTTCACCCGGATGAGGGTGGCCCGGTGGGGTGAGCCTCAGAGAGGCGAGATGGTGGTTTTCTTCTCCCCGGTGGACGGCACCAGGCTGGTCAAGCGGGTGGTGGGGGTGCCGGGCGACGTGATCGCCATGCGGGATCACCGGCTGCTGATCAACGGCGAACAGGCGACCTACGAACCCGCCGGCCGTGAGGGCAAGACCTTCCGCTTTACCGAGACCCTGGCCGGATCCAGACGCACGGTGCAGTTTACGGCAGACAACCCCGGGACGCGCTCCTTTCCCGAGATGCCCCTCGAAGATGGGCAGTACTTCATGATGGGGGACAACCGCTGCAACAGTGCCGACTCACGGTTCTTCGGGGCGGTTGAGATGGACCGCATCGTCGGCCGGGTGAGCACCGTGGTGCTCTCCGTCGACCGGGATGATCACTACCTGCCGCGCTGGGACCGCTTCTTCCACGGGTTGGACTGACGGCCCCACACTGGACAATAATTCGTAACTCAGGTTACAGAATCGTGACGAGCTTGCCCTGTTTGCCGTCTTGACCCCTCCCCCTGTCATTTTTCTGACATGTGATCAAGTGTATGCAAAATAATGATTTGAATCGTTATTTAGTGGTGTTGGCACGTTGGAACAGCAGTTGCAGTCTAGAACGGCATCTCGAGCACGGCGTTGTATCCCAGGATGCGAGAGCGGCGTCGATGTAATGAAAAGGGCTAACTAACAGGAGGGCCGTCATGAAGAGATCCAATAAGGGTTTCACTCTCATCGAACTGCTGATCGTCGTGGCGATCATTGGTATCATCGCCGCCATCGCCGTCCCCAACCTGCTCAACGCCATCCAGCGTGGCAAGCAGAAGCGGACCATGGCCGATATGCGGTCGCTGGGCACCGGTATGGGAACCTACGAAATCGATTACAACCAGTATCCGGCGGGCCTGATGGGTCTTGCGCCCGACTACCTGAAGAATCCTCCGGCCGCTGACGGCTGGAATACGGCCTGGGTCACCACGTTCGGCACCCAGGAATATACGTTCGTGAGCCTGGGCAAAAACGCCGCTGCTGATGGCGCCGGCAGCTATGGTGGGACGACCAGCACCTTCAACTCCGACATCGTGTATTCGTCAGGTACATTCATCCAGTATCCGGATGGAAAGCAGACCAATGGCTGATCGGATTTTGTTTTGTCAGGAACAGTGACACACTGCGGGTGGGGAGACAGGACCGCGGAACCTACACCCTGATCCCCGCCCGCAGGACTGGAGAGAGTCGCTCAGACCAGCCCCAATCATTCCCCCGCCACAAATTCAGCTCTGTACATCCCCCAAACAATTTGACCTGATTAAAGTGCATTGATCACTAAACGTTCTCCGTCAAAAACCGATATAGACAAGTGATGGATGAGTTTTGCGCCCCTGGGGGGGCCTCGAGCAGCGGCGTCCATGTTTTGATAGGGAAACTGTGTCGATGATTCACAACCGGACGGGAATCGCGGACAAGCGCCCGTCAAACGAGGAGGCCGTCATGAAGAGAAACAACAAGGGTTTTACCCTCATCGAA
>CBESOE010000245.1:0-4125 GCA_965531145.1 uncultured bacterium
CCGCTACTGGACATCAAGCCCTATGTCCCGGAGTTCGACGCCCACCCCGTGTCCAAGGCAGGTTGGCTGGACGAGCGGCGTTCCGAGCGCACCGAAGCCGATGACCGGTTTCACCAGACCAAATAGCCACTCGCAGTTCTGACGGGCGGACTTCCAGGCTTCCACCGGACTGCTGGCTCTACTGCGCCAGCAGTTTCAGCATTTTTTCCGGGTCGGTCACCGGGGCCTGGCAGGCGTAGTTGCGGCAGACATAGGCCGTGGCTTTGCCGTCCCGGCTGGTGTTTGCCTCGAGGTAGGGGGCCAGGGTGAGGATGGGGTCCTTCCCCTCAGGACGAAGCATCACCACCTTGTTGGGGATGTAGACGGATTCCACCGCACGGAGCATCTGCTTCGTGTCCTCGGCGCCCCGTTTGCCGGCAATCACCACTTCAAATGACGGCCCCACGGCAAAGTCGACGGCGCACAGCATCTGGGTGAACCCGGTGGGAGACTGGGCCACCTGGCCGCCAAAAAGCTTGCCGATGGCTGCGGCCTTCTGCTCCAGCTTGGGGTCGGCGGTGATCCGGCCCAGGCGGATCAGGTTCATCATCGCCACCGAGTTTCCGGAGGGGACCGCCCCGTCGTAGCCGTCCTTTTGCCGCACGATCAGTTTCTCGGCGTCATCGGCGGTGACGAAGAGCCCGCCGCTCTTCTCGTCCCAGAACCGCTCCAGCATCTGCCGGTTCAGCTCCAGCGCCTCCTCGAGATACGCCGAGTCAAATGACGACTCGT
This sequence comes from uncultured bacterium, assembly GCA_965531145.1. Taxonomy (GTDB): domain Bacteria; phylum Acidobacteriota; class JAQAZP01; order JAQAZP01; family JAQAZP01; genus JAQAZP01. The sequence goes on from CBESOE010000245.1 coordinate 772, forward strand.
AGGTCTCGATCAGGCCCCAGATAAAAAAGGCGTAGTCGTCCACTCCACCGTCGATTCCGGCGGAGCCTTCGCGATAGCGGTGGAGCAGCCGGCCCTTCTCCGTCCGCATCTTCTCCCGGTTGAAGCGGATCGCCTTCTCCGCCGCGGCCAGGCAACCCGGCTCGTCAAAAACCCGTGCCGCCCGGGCCAGTGCGGCAATCATCAGGCCGTTCCAGTCGGTGAGCACCTTGTCGTCCTTGTAGGGGTGGATCCGCTTCTCGCGTACCTTGAACATCGTGGCCAGTGCCGGCTCCAGTTTCTTTCGAAGCTTCTCCTCGTCCATCTTCAGACGGGCGGCGTTCTGGGACATGCTTCCGGTGAGGTGGAGGATGTTCGCCTTGGGGCCCCCCTCTTCGAAGGTGCCCTCCTCCTTCATGTTGAACAGATCGATCACCAGCTTGGCGTCCGCCTCGGGGAGCAGGCCGAGGACCTCCTCCGTGGTCCAGAGGTAAAACTTGCCTTCCACGCCCTCGCTGTCCGCATCCTCGGCGCTGAAGAAAGCGCCCTCTGCCGAGGTCATGTCGCGGAAAAGGTAAGTGAATACCTCCTCCACCACCTGACGATATTCGTTCTTGCCGGTGGCCTGGTAGGTCTCGATCAGGGCCAGGGTGATCATCGCCTGGTCGTAGAGCATCTTCTCGAAGTGCGGAGCGAACCACCGCTGGTCGGTTGAGTAGCGGTGGAAGCCAAAGCCCAGATGGTCGTAGATACCGCCCAGGCGCATGGCCTGGAGGGTCTTCTCCACCATCTCCAGTGCCCGGGGGTCACCGCTGCGCTTCCAGTGGCGCAGACAGAGCAGCAACTGGTGCGGTGTGGGAAATTTCGGCGCCTGGCCGAATCCGCCATAACGATCGTCAAAGCTGCCATCCAGCAGGCCGAAGGCCGCCTTCACCTCCGTGGCACCCGGCTCCTCACCGGGGGCCATGGCCGAACTGCGCGCGAGCACCGTGGTGATCTCGTCGGCGCCCTTGAGCAGTTCCTCCCGGCGGCTGCGCCAGGCTTCGGCAATCTGTGGCAGCAGATCCATCATCCCCGGACGGCCGTGCATGCCGTGCTTGGGGTAATAGGTTCCGGCGAAAAAGGGCTTCTTGTCCGGGGTCATGAGCACGGTCAGCGGCCAGCCGCCCGAGCCGGTGAGCATCTGGCAGACCGTCATGTACACCCCGTCGATATCCGGCCGTTCCTCCCGATCCACCTTGATCGAGACGAAGTGCTCATTGAGCAGCGCCGCCACCTCGGCGTCTTCGAAGGACTCGCGCTCCATCACGTGGCACCAGTGACAGGTGCTGTATCCGATGGACAGGAACACCGGCTTGTCCTCCCTGCGCGCTTTCTCAAACGCCTCCTCACCCCAGGGATACCAGTCCACCGGGTTGTGGGCGTGCTGCAGGAGGTAGGGGCTCTTTTCGTCGATCAGCCGGTTGCTCATCTTTTCCTTTCCGGACGGCTCCGTCTGCAGTCCCGCGGAATCCACGGGGCCGGAACAGGAGACGGCGAGGAGCAGCAGAAGCGGCAGCCTCGTCAGCAGATTGTTCATTTGCATTTTCATGATGAAGTGGCTTCAAAACCTCGTCTGTGGTTCAAGGGCAAGGCGCGCTTCGCTGAGGAAGCGGAGCCTACTCTTGTGGTAGGTGAGCATTTCTCAGCGGCGCGCAACGCAGCACTTGGGCCTCAGACGAGGTTTTGGGGCCGCTTCTAGCCGGGGTATTTCGAATCGATATAGTCTTTCAGGTGGCGGTTCTCGTACTCGCTGGCCTTCTTCTGGAGCTTGACCACGTCACCCATGGAGATGATCCCCACCAGCCGCTTTTGTTCCAGGATCGGCAGATGGCGGATGCGGTTCTCGATCATCAGGTTTTCCACCGCGTCCAGCTCGTCCTCGGGTTCACCAATAAACAGGTCTTTGGTCATGACCTCTTTCACCGGCGTGCTCTTCAGCACGTCGTATTTCGTGAAGCTGACATTGAGGATGTCCCGCTCGGTGAGGATCCCGGCGATGGCACCCTTCTGGTCCAGGGCCAGCAGGCTGCCGATCCGGTGTTTCACCAGGACCTCCATCGCCTCGAAAACCATCTTCTCGTCGTGAATGGTGACCACTTCCGGCCCCTTGTTTTTCAGTATGTCCTTAACTTTCATCGTCCTCACCTCCGCTGCAGGAAATGCTCAACCCTGCTGTTCCTTCAGTTCGGCCAGCACCTGCTCGGCATGGCCCTTGGCCTTGACATTGGGCCAGACTTTGGCCACCTTGCCCGCCGGGTTGATGAGCACCGTGCTCCGCGCCACGCCCATATACTCCCGGCCGTAATTTTTCTTCAGCCTCCAGGCACCGTAAGCTTCCAGCGCTTCGTGCTCCGGGTCGCTGAGCAGGGTTACCTTGAGATCCTGCTTCTCTCTGAAGTTCCGGTGGGTGACCGTCTTGTCCGGACTCACACCGAGCACCACCGCATCGAGCTTCTCGAATTTCTTGAGGGCCGCCGTGAACTCGGCGGCTTCCACGGTTCACCCGGATGTGTTGTCCTTGGGGTAGAAGTAGAGCACCACCCACTGGCCCTTGAAGTGGGAGAGCCGCACCAGCTCGTCGTCCTGGTTCATCAGTTTGAAGGCCGGCGCTCTCATTTTCGGTTCGAGCATTTCAACAAATCCTCCCTGGTCATCTGAAGAGTGCGAATGAAAAAGCCCCAGTATTTTCCTGGGACAATAAACCACTACAATGGTAGATAATAGTGCAGGTACTGTGCCATGTGAGTCAAATCAGTTCAAAGTCAATCATATCCATTGTTTACGAAATTCACTGTATCCTGTTTGATCCAGGGGGCCGCCGGCACGTTAATTTTGAGACATTCTTCCGTCTCAACCGGGCATAATGAGACACCCCGGGAGACACACACCTGACAGGAAGGGAACCTTTCGTCTGAACGACCTGTCGGAGGCGTTCGCGCAGTTGTACGAAAAAAACCGGCAGGGATACCGCGGCCGGCCGCAGGCCGGAACGCGGAGGGGTCGCGCCCCTCAGGGGCGCGACGTTCCCGCCGGTTTTTGAGTTTACAAATGCGCGAACCCGGAGACCGGGAGTGAAGATGAATGGATCCCTTCCCCCTAGAACCCCCACGACGTGAAAATCATGATCTTGGTCACGTCCTGGGACCAGGTATCCGCGTCGTAGATGGCGGCCTTGATGGCGAAGACCTGTTTCCAGGAGCTCTTCCAACTGGCCAACAGGTCGATCTCGTTGCCGTATTTTGCACTCCCCTCATCAGCCTTGAACCAGTGGTAGGCCCCCTTCAGGCCGAAAGCTCCGATTTTACTGCCGAGAGC
>CBESOE010000246.1:0-3951 GCA_965531145.1 uncultured bacterium
CCACGGCCCCGGCCAGTTCCGTGCGGAAGGGCGTGGACACCGCCTTGAGATATGAGAAATACCTGGCCGGCCACTGCTGCCAGGCCGCCCCCTCGAACCATTCCTTCAGGGCCATGTACAGGGTGTAGGGTGCGAGCCAGTAGTCGTTGGCCTCCCGCCACTGCTTAAAGGAACCATACTCACCGAGGGTATCGTCACCTTGCTCCACAAACCGCTGGTGGGCCAGTCGCAATATGTCCGGTTTCAGCGTGCCGATGGCATCGTAGTCCACCGTGCCGGTGGGCAGGGCGCGAAGCGGCTGCAGCTCGTCATCCTGCAGCAGACCGAAGGAAACCAGTTCCTCCAGGTCGATCAGCCAGGGATTCCCGGCAAAGGCGGAGAAACACTGGTACGGGGAGTGGCCGAAACCGGTGGGCCCCAGGGGGCAGATCTGCCAGTATCGCAGCTTCGCCGCCTCGAGAAAGTCGATCAGCCGGCGGGCATCCGCGCCCAGGGTGCCGATGCCCTGCCCGCCGGGCAGGGCGGTGGGGTGCAGCAACAGGCCGGCGCTGCGTCGGTCGAGCCAGTTGAACAGCGGAGCATCCATCATAGTCCATGCACTCTCAATGCCGCCGGATCAGCGGTGGAGAAACACCTCCAGGCTGGCTGGCGCCACCGGCCCGCAGAGCAGGCCGGGAAGTTCCCGGGCAGGTGCCGGCGGGCCCGATGGCCCGCCGTTCTCGGATGCTAGTTCAGAATGCCCCCGGCCACATTGCCGCCGTGGGTCACTGAGCTGTCATACGCATCGAAATCGATGCCGGTGATCTGGGACGCGGTGCCGCCGATCACATCGAAAGCCCTGACCCAGGCCCCCACCGACGCATCCGGTCCGGGCATGGTGAGGATTTCGTCCGAACCGTCACCATCCACGTCACCGGTACCCACCCGGACACCCTTCTTGGTGCCGTCGTAGGCGAAGAAGCTCACCCCGGGCAGGGCGGCCAGGGTGCCGCCGTCGTAGTTCCAGCCCCGCACGTGGGCAAAGAAGATCTGGCCGGGACCGGCACCGGTGATGATCTCGTCGATGCCGTCACCGTCGATGTCGCCGCAGGCCACGTTGACGCCGTACTGGTTGGAGCCGTAGGCGAGGAAGTTGACCGCCGAAATGGCCGTGGCCGCACCGCCGTCCACGTTCCAGCCGCGGGCGTGGGGACCGAAGACCGCGCCGGGGCCGGCACCGGTGACGATCTCGTCATAACCGTCGCCATCGATGTCGCCGGCAGCGACGTTGACCCCGTATTTCAGCGTACCGTAGGCAAAGAAACTGACTCCGCCGATGGCGGTCACCGTACCGCTGCCGTCATGGTTCCAGCCGCGAACGTGGGGCCCGAAGACCGCGCCCGGTCCGGCGCCGGTGAGGATCTCGTCCTTGCCGTCGTTGTCCAGATCGCCGCAGGCCACATTGACCCCGTATTTGTTAGTGCCGTAGGCCAGGAAACTGATGGTGCTGATGGCCGCGCCGTCAGGGGTGAAGCCCCGCACGTGGGGGCCGTACACCGCACCGGGGCCGGCCCCGGTGATCACCCAGTCACTGCCGCTGCCGTTGATGTCGCCGCAGGCCACGTTGACGCCATACTGATCCGGGCCATAAGCCGTCCATTGGGCCACCGGCGCACCGGTAGTCTGCAGATCCCAGACCCGGGTCAGCGCCGGGTTGGAGGCCACCGGGCCGGGACCGGTGACGATGGTGCCCGAGCCGCCGGTGCCGCCGATGCCATTGTGGGACGTCGCCCCGGTGCCCAGCGGGTCGAGCCAGTCGTTCAGCCGGTCGGCGGAGGTGGCCCCGTCCCAGGACCAGGAGACAGCGCCAAAGACGTCGTCGAGGTCATTGTTGCAGGCTGCCGAACCGCCAAAGAGCTGGCCGATGATGTGGTGGTTCTGGTTGAACAGCGGGCACCCCGAAGAGCCGCCCTCGGTGGAACCGGCATCATAGTCGTTGACCCGGACCATCCGGCCGCCGGAGGCGGAGGAGGTGGGGTCGTTCTCGAAGCTGATCCTTTTTTCCTGGACGTTGGGGTGGTGGATGGCCACCGCCGAGGTGGCCTGGGTGCCCGAGTTGTCCCAGCCGGCCCAAAAGACGTTCCACTCGGGGTTGGGAGCATCGTCCAACTGCACCAGGTTGAAGTCGGATGCCGAACTGTCGGCCAGGAAGGTGGCCCCGATCTGGCTCTGGGTCAGGTCACCGTCACCCGGCTGTCCGCTCTCGGTGCTCCAGGGCTCGCGGCACCAGCTGTTTTCGTAGTTCCAGTAGATCCGCATCGTGTGGTCGTTACCCGGGGTAACCCCGCAGTGGTCGGCGGTGAGGAAGTAGGGGGTGAAATCGTTGGCCGTGTTGTTGAGCATCGCCCCGGTGCAAATCTTCGAACCCTGGAGCTGGATGGCGCCCACCGAGCGGATCTCGTTGCGCCAGCCGTCGCCGGCCGGACAGACCACGTCGATGTTGCACGACTGGGACCGCTCACCGTCGGCCGGTTCGGCAAAGAACCCGCGGTAGCCGTGGTTCACCAGGGCCAGCAGTACTTCCAGCTTCTCCATCCCGGCCACCGGCACCGTGATCTCCACCACCAGCTCGTCACCCGGCAGGACCGGGGACCAGTATTCGCCGTGCTCCTGGTTGTTCTTCGCGGTGAGCGGGCCCACCCGGTAGGAGAGATCCGGGGTGTAGAGGAACATCTCGCCGCCTTCAGGCATCACCCAGCGGTAGAAACCGAGGTTCAGGGACGTGGCCCCGTCGGAGACAACGTGCAGCCGCCACATCACCCGCCCGTCAGCCAGCGGTTCCCAGGTACCGCTATCGTCGGTGGAGAGCAGCACGTCATGGGCAACGGCAAAGCGCCACGGCTCGTTGAGCTGGTCGGCGATCTCGTCTTCCATGGAGACCTTTACCATGTCCACTTCAGGCATGGTCAGTTTATCCACAGTGCTCAGCGGCTGAACACCCTCTGTCTCCGCCGCCGGACGGATCTCCGAGTTCACGGGTTCGATCAGTGCCGTTGCCGGCGACACGGCCAGGAGGCTCAGCAGCAGGATGGCAATGCCGCTGAACAAGAGCCAGGTACATGCACCACACGCAAAATTCTTCATCGGTCTACTCCTCCGTCTTTTTACATATTTATCCGAACCAGACCGATATTCTACTTGATCCCCCTCCGGATTCGAAGCAAAGGTTCGATCTATTTTCTCGACGGGAAAGACGCCTTAGTGAACCAAAACCCCTGAAATGCGTTACTAATGGGGAACCGGACGCCAGATTCGGCTCTCAAGGGGACCCAGGATGAACTATCTGCTGATAATACTCGTACTTGGCGCAATAATTTTGATCCACGAGTTCGGGCACCTGCTGGCAGCCAAAGCCTCGGGAATCCCCATTCGCCGCTTTTCGGTGGGTTTCGGCCCCCGGATCTGGGGTTTCCGGCGGAGAGCCACCGACTACCAGCTGTCCCTGATCCCCATTGGCGGATATGTCCTGCCCGAAGGCGAGAGCGAGGAGGAATACCTGCGCTACCCGGCTTCCCGGCGGATCATCTTCTCCCTGGGCGGTCCGCTGGCCAACATGGTTGCCGCCGGTGCCGGCCTGGCCGCCGCCTACTCGGCCAACCTGGGCCCCTCCTTCAGCTCCCTGGTGGTCCAGCCGGCCATGGCCCTCTACCGGCTGGTGGCTGAGATCTTCCTCCTGCTGCCCATGCTGTTCAGCACCCCGGACCAGATGTCAGGCGTGGTGGGCATCGTCTCCTGGGGCGGGCGCCCGGATGGAATGACCGCCGCCGCCCTGCTCACCTTCTTTATCCTACTCAACGTCAATCTCGCCTTCTTCAACATGCTTCCCCTGCCCCCGCTGGACGGAGGCAAGATCCTCTTCGCCCTGCTGGAGAAGCTCTACCGGCCCCTGCAGCGCCTGCACCTGCCCATGGC
>CBESOE010000247.1:0-3668 GCA_965531145.1 uncultured bacterium
TAGGGCTACCGACTCGTCAACGTCTGCCTGTTCCGGACCAGCAGCCATGCAGCAACGGTGCCCAGGGCCGCGATGAGGGTCACAACGCCGAACAGCACCCGGTAGCCGGACAAGCCTGGATAGTTGTCGAGGATCGCGCCACTCATCACTGGCATATAGACGTCCGACGTGAAGCCGATCAATGACGCGATGCCGGCGGCCGTCCCGGTGACGGCGGCCGGTACGCCCTGCTCATCGAGCAACGCGAAATAAATGCCGCGCAAGGCATAGATGGCCAGGGCGGCCACGGCGCCGTTAAGCAACACCAGCGGCAGCAGCGAGGTCCTGGCCGGGGTCACCGTGAACAGGGCGAAACTGAGTGTCATCAAAAAAAGCAATACCGCCGACGTCCGGGATATGCCGAAGCGGTCAGCAACGAAGCCGGACACAAACGGGGCAATCGGATTCAGCCAGTTTCGGCCGACGCTGATGAGGCCGGCGGTGGCGACGCTCAGCAGAAAGACCTCGGACGCATACGGCGTGAAGTAATAGGTCGCCCAGAAGCCGCAGTTGGTAGCATTGATGACGATAGCGATCAGCCATACGGCCGGCATGCGCAGGACCTGGACTACCTCCTTCCAGCTGACCTTGTGCCCCCGGTGATCGGGCTCGATTCGGTTCGAAGGCGCATCGTCTTCGAGCACGAACCAGGCCGCCACGCCGCACACGAAGATGACCGCCGACCAGCTGGAAATCACGGTCGATAGCGCCATTCGGGTGCTGCCCATCCAGGTGAATACGCCGAGCAGGACAGAGGACCCGAGGGTGCCAAAAAGCCCCCGCCCGGCCTCCAGGAAGCCGAAAGCCCGCCCCTGCGAGGCGCTCGGCGCCCAGTTCCGGGTGGCGCGGATCAAGGCGTTCCAGAACACCAGGGCAATGGTCACACCCCAGAAGGCGTGCAGGGCCAGCGCCACGGGATAGCTGGGGAAGGTCGCGTAATAGAAGCCGGTGCCGCCGGTGACGAGCATCGCCAGGGTGATCAGCTTGCGGGAAGAGAAGCGGTCGGCCAGCCAGCCACCGGGGCCGTAGCAAGCCAGCGAAACCGCGCCGAACACACCCAGCAGCATGCCCATCTGGCTCTTGGTCAGGTCCATAGCCTGCTGCGTGGGGATGTAATAAACCTCGAAGACGTAGACGACGTTGTAGATCGCCCCCCCGGAAACGCACAGCACGACCATGGTCAGTACATGGCGAAGCCTGCTCGATGACATCGGCTGATGGCTGTCCGCCACGAAACGCCTCCCGTCGAATATGCAAATATGGTGTTGAACTGGGATTATAACGATATATCGTGTTTGGCCCACTTTTCGCCGTCAGCTGGGTTCTGCCCATTTCCGGGCGCGCTGTTTGCCCGACAGCGGTTAACCCGGTGAGAAGACCGGGTTAAGATATTCCTTCTTCCGCAGACAGGGGGGATACCAATGGTGCATTTTCGGCGGTCGCTATTCTGTCTTCAAAGGACGTTCCGGTGTCTGGCTCTGATACTCCTGACCGCTGGGCTGGTTTCCGCGCCGAATGCGATAGCTGGAGGCTCCGAGCCTGCAGCCACCCAGCTCGATGTCACTCCGCCCGTCTATGAAATCACCGTTGAAAAAGAATGGCTTCCGATGAGAGACGGCGTGCGGCTCTCCATCACCTTCGTCAAGCCAGCGCCCCGCTCCCCAGGCGAGACGTTCCCGGTGCTCCTCGATCTGTTGCCCTATCGTAAAGACGAATTCCCGGAGCGGCATCCCAGTTACTTCGCTTACTTTGCGCGGCGGGGCTACATCATGGCGACGGTGGACATCCGCGGGACGGGCTCCTCCGAGGGCGCTTTGCCGCCGCGTGAATACTCGGAGCAGGAGCTGAATGATGCAGTTGAGATCATCGACCAGCTCTCCCGGATACCCGGCTCGAACGGCCGCGTTGGCATGTGGGGCAAGTCCTGGGGCGGCTTCAACGCGATCCAGGTCGCCATGCGCGAGCCGCCGGCGCTCAAGGCGATCCTGGCCGTCGAGGCCACCGACGACCTGTTCTATGACGACATACATAATATTGATGGCACGTTTCACGTAGACCAGTTCGACACGTGGATGGATCATCTGAACATACTGCCGCAGACACCAGGCTACGAGCTGGACGAAGACTACTTCAAGAACCGTTTCGAATCGTACCCGTGGTTCCTGACCTATACGAAGCAGCAGCGGGACGGAGAATTCTGGCGCCGGAATTCGCTTCGCTTTCAATACGACAAGCTGAAGATCCCGGCCTATCTCATCGGCGGCCTGCTCGACGGCTACCGGGACAGCGTCCCCCGCATGCTCGAGAATGTGAAGGCCCCCATCCGCGCCGCCATCGGCCCCTATGAACATCATTGGCCCGACAACGGTGTACCCGGGCCGAATTACGAGTGGCGCCACGAGGCCGTGCGCTGGTGGGATTACTGGCTCAAGGACCGGGACACGGGCATCATGGATGATGCTCCCTTGGCAGTCTTTGTTCGGGAGGGCCACGGACCCGATCTCGATCTCAAGACCACACCGGGCCACTGGATCGCTGATGAATGGCCGATTCCGGGTACTACGTGGACGACGTTCTATCCCACAGTGGACCACCAACTGCATGAGCGCCTGGAGAAGGACAAGGCGAGTATCGAATCGCTGCGCTATGTACCGAGCAACGGTCACGCTACCGGGCTGTGGTGGGGAGAAACCACGGGTGACTTGCGTCCCGATGATGCGGGCAGCCTGGTGTTCGACAGCCCGGCGCTCGAAGAGAACATCGAGATCGTCGGCTTCCCCAGAGTCCTCCTCAAGGTCTCAGCGGACGCGCCGCTGGCCCACTGGGTTGCCAGGCTCGAGGACGTGCAGCCGGACGGCTCGGTGTCGCTGGTCACTGGACGACTGCTGAACGGGTCGCAGCGTGACTCACGGCTCGAGCCTGAGCTACTCGAACCCGGCGAGGTCTACGACCTGGAACTGGATCTTCACTTCACCACCTGGACCTTTAAGCCCGGGCACCGTATCCGGCTTTCTGTTTCCAACTCGCTCTTCCCGATGATCTGGCCCACGCCGCACCCGATGACGACCGAACTTCATGTCGGTGTGGAAGACACACGCATGGAACTGCCCGTGATCCCGCCTGCCGATCGAAGAGTGCCGGCATTCCTGCCGCCTGAACCGCGCGAGGAACCCACCGAGGTGCACTACCTCGACGGCACTTCCTGGCTGGACAACTACGAGTACAAACGAGACCTCTGGCGCACTACCACAAGCCTGCAATGGAGGAACTTCAGCGAGTGGGTGAACCATGGCCGGCATTACCGTACCGACGAGTGGAACTACTACGAGACCAACGACAGACGCCCAGCCGAATCACGCTTCAACGGCGAAACCAGGAGCACAATCGACCTGAAGGACCGGAAGCTGGAGCTACGCTCGACGATTGACGTGCGCTCGGACGAAAAGAATTTCTATGTGAGAATCATCCGCCACCTGTTCGAGGATGACGATCTCCTGCGGCAGCGCGAGTGGAGCGAGACTATCCCACGGATGTTCAACTGAGTTCGCACCCGCCTCGGCCGTAGAACGCTTCGCTTGCGGGAAGGCCTGTCGCCCGCCATACTGTCTCGCGGTGTTACTGATTCGATT
>CBESOE010000248.1:0-3559 GCA_965531145.1 uncultured bacterium
AGTTCCCTCGAACCGATAACGACGGAGCAGCCGATGGTGCGGTCGTTCAGCCGAAAAAGTCTCCTGGCACTGCTGATACTGGCAGCCGCCTTCTGCATCGGTCTCGCCCTCTTCCTCTTCGGTTCCCGGCTCCGGCCGGCCGACTACGGCCGCCCCGGCTGTAATGTCATCCTCGTCTCTATCGACACCCTGCGCAGCGACCACCTCGGCTGCTACGGCTACCAGCGGAATACCTCGCCCATCATCGACCGTTTCAGCGAGGACGCCGTCACCTTCCTCTCCACCTTTGCCCAGTCCTCGTCGACAACGGCATCCCACGCCTCGATCTTCACCTCCCTGCTGCCGACCCACCACGGCACGCTGTACTCCGGCCCGACAGCCATGCCCGACCGGCTGGTCACCATGGCCGAGTGTCTCAAGGCCGACGGCTACCGGACCTTTTCCTACCACGACGGCGGGCAGCTCTCGGCCCGCTTCGGCTTCGGCCAGGGATTCGACGGGTACATCAATCTCCGGCACGGGGCCAGCGGCCAACCCAGTTTCATCCACACGGCCTTCAAGACCATCAACTGGCTGCGCCAGCGGGATGACGGGCGGTTCTTCCTCTTCCTGCACAGCTACCACACCCACCACCCCTACACGCCGCCCGAGCGTTTCGTCGAAGCGATGGCCGAGGACTACCACGGCAACCTGCCGGACGAGATCTCCTTCGAACTGCTGGAACAGATCAACCGGGGCGACCGGCTACTCACCCGTAGCGACAAGGCGCACATCGTCACGATGTACGACGCGGAGATCCGGCAGATGGACGTGGGCTTCGGCCTGATCGTGGACGAACTGAAGGAGCAGGGCCTGTATGACGACACGTTGCTGATCCTCACCTCGGACCACGGCGAGGAGTTCGGCGAGCATGGGGTGATGGGCTGGCACTCGCTTACGCTCTACGACGAGCTGCTCAGCGTACCGCTGGTGATCAAGTTCCCGGGCAACGACTTCGCTGGCCGGAAGGTGATGGACCAGGTGCGGAGCATCGACATCCTGCCCACGGCGCTCGATATCCTCGAGATCGAGATCCCGGAGCAGTGCGAGGGGAGAAGCCTGCTGCCGCTGGTCAAGGGCCGCAGGGATGCCCCCCGTCCGGCCATCGGCCAACGGGATGTCCCGGGCCTGGGGCCGGTGTCCCTGCGGTCCGGCCGCTGGAAGTATTACCGCCCTGAGGCGAATCGGCGGCCCATGCTCTTCGACATGGATAACGACACCGGGGAGATCCACAACGCCTCAAAAGACCACCCTGAGATCGTCGCCGATCTGGAACAGCAGCTGGCCGCCCTCCTGGCCCAGCGCCCTGCCGTCCAAAACGGCGAAGAAGTGGAGCTGCCGGACGAATTGCAGGACCAGCTCCGCAGCCTGGGGTATGTGGAGTAACGCAGCGCCAAAAGGAAGATCCAGAAAAACGATCGGTTTTGTCAATCGAGGGCGTTTCATCGTTCGCCGGAGGATGTCGAGCTGTTGCCTGAGTGCCAGGTTCTCCAGGGCCAACGCTTTATGAGATTTCAGCCCTGAAATGATCGTTCGGAGGAGTTTGTACATCATTCAAGGATGATACACTCCCGCAGCGATAAGCTCTATGATCTCAAGTAGTACGTATTTTTCAGGAGGCACAAGCTTGAGGAGGCACTTGACCGGTCGGAGGATTCATCGAAGCTAAACACCTCTTTTATCGAGAGATTGAACTTGACGATCAGGCAGGGTTCGGCCTATTTATGTAGGAGGAGTTCCTGTCACGTGCGGTCCCGGGAGTATCTTGAGAAGCATATGGATCTCCTGCGGTGTTATTATAACTTTATACGGCCTCACCGATCGTTGAGATTTGGTGGGGAGATGAGGACGCCGGCGATGCAGGCTGGGTTGGCCGGCCGGCGGCTGACGTTCCGAGAGATATTCACGACCGTGGAGGCAGTGAGGCATTTTGTTGTCGTTGGAATGGTAATTGTATTTAGCCGAGGTAGGGCAGGGGATAGGCTTCGTCTGGCGGCGTAGCAACACTTCCCGAATGAAGCACCGCGAGCGACAGGGGGAAATTATGACTCTGACAACCAAATGCACGGTCACCGCAGCCTGCGTGGGCCTCCTTTGTCTGATTGCTGGTCATCCGGCCTTTGCCCTGTTCAACCTGGGTGCCGGAGAAGTGGTTCAGGCCGGGGGTGAGGATCTGGTGGTTGACGGAAACTCCGTCCCTTCCTATGTGGATTGGAACAACGATGGCCTGGCAGATCTGGTCATCGGTGATGGGGGTTGCGAGGCTAATATAGGAAGGGTTCGCATTTATCTGAATCATGGTTCGTTGGAAGTGCCTGAATTTACTGATTTCTTCTATGCCCAGTCAGAGGGCCAGGACCTGACCGAGATTGCCGTGGGCTGCATGGGCCTCTTTCCCCGCGTCGTTTACTGGGATGATGATGACAATAAGGATCTGCTGATGGGCACCTCCCATGGGAACGTGAAAATTTATCTGAATGTTGGCAGCGATACGGAGCCAAGCTTCGACGGCGGAGTCCGGCTTCAGCTGGGACAGCCCCCTTTCACCATGGACATTGACGTGGGCGATCGCGCGACGCCCACAATCGTTGATTGGAACAATGACGGCAAGCGCGATCTGGTGAGCGGGTCCTACGAGGGCCTGATCTACGTGTTCATCAACGAAGGCACTGACACTGCTCCCGTCTATCTCGAGGAAACCTACGCCCAGGCGGACGGCGCGGACCTGATCGTGGAATCCAACCGTTCCAGCCCCGTCATTGGTGATTTCGACAACGACGGAAGGAAAGACCTGCTTGCCGGGAATACCGAGGGGCAGTTGCTTTTCTATCCCAATACCTGGACCGATGCAGCCCCCGCCTTCTCCGGGTACAAGGAAGTGGAAGCCGATGGGATTCCAATTCTTCTGGAGTCGGGCCGCTCTCGACCTTTTGTCTGCGACTGGACACTGGATGGATTGCCCGATGTGGTTATCGGCGCCATCGACGCCAAGATCTACCTCTTCCAGGGCAGGCAGATGGTCTTTTCCGCCGGGTTGGTCTGCACACCTACATCGGGGACCCTGCCCTTCATGACCCAGATCAGCGTCTCGGTGACCAACCAGATCGATTACGGCCGGGTTTTTGCCGGTCGGCTGGACTGGGAACTGGCCAGTGGCAAGATCATCGACAACTTTCGCAGCGGCATTGTCCTGGTTCCTCCCCAGGGCACGGTTACACGCTCTTTGAATTACCTTGTGCCCCACAACGACAATCTCGTGGGAGAAAATGTGGGAACATTGACCATGGAGGACATTACCCCGCCACCGTACAACCAGCCACCCCGACCGCCCTCGGGAACTACGGACACAGACAATTGCTCCCTGCAGGGAATAGCTGTCGCTCGCCAAAATTAGATACTCGTGTACCCCGCCACCGAGTTTAGGGTGCCGAATCAGACCTTCACCATGGGGTGTAACATCTAAGAGTAAAAAGACTTATATTGTCCTCTGTGATGATGAGCGTGAGAGAGTTCATGGAGG
>CBESOE010000249.1:0-3527 GCA_965531145.1 uncultured bacterium
TGAACAGGCTGGTCACCAGCCCGGCCTGGCCCTGGACCTCACCGTCCAGAGTCTGCACCGCACCCTCGATGGTCATGTTCTCGGTGATCCCCTGCCGGTATTGGTAGAAGGCGGCCGCCTCCTCGCTCTGGTGCCTGCTGGACTGAAAAATACCGTCGCTCAGGTTACCGCCCATGCCGGCACCACCCAGGTGGGTCACAGCGCCACGAGACAGCATCTCGTTGGAAGCGGAGATCCTCAGTTCACGCACTTCCACCGGCACGCTGAGGTTATGGGGGTCAAAGATGTAAATCTCGACAAAGTTGAGATAAAGCGAGGGCAACAGCACCTCGAGAAACTCGAACTCCCCGCTGAACCCCGCGATGGTCTGGCCCAGTATCACCCCGTCCACCCGCAGCTGGACAAAACTGCCCGGTTCGGCCCGGCCGCGGAAGGTGCGCACCGGCGACGTGTTGCGTGAAAACATATTCCGTGAATTGCCTAGATCCTGGTAGAGGTCGATACGCTGGTTGGTCCAACCCAACTGGGCGCCGGTGAAATCAACGCTGTCCAGCAGCGCGTGGAGCTGGACCCACTGCCGGCCGGCCTGGAACACGGTCTGGCCGAAAACACGCTGCCAGTTGTATTCCCGCAGTTCCTGGTAGCTGTTGAAGTCGGTCTGATAGCGCGCTTGCCATGTGCCGCCCGCCACCCGGCCGTCGAGCATCGTCTGGTTCTGGTGCAGGCTCGAACGACCGGTCTGGGTGTATTTATATTCATTGCGGAAGCCGGAGAGGCCAAAGTTGCTCGGCTCGGCATCGGGGGTCAGCTGGGCCTGCTCGGGCAGGGGCTCACCCCATCCGGGGCGCCAGGGCAGATCAAGATCAAGGGTAAACTCGGTCGGGTCAAAGCTCACCGGCGTGTGCAGCCGCCGTTCCACCAGTTCCTGGCTGACGTAGAGAGCACCGTTGTACCAGTGGAGGTCCTGCTCGTAGAAAAATACCGTGCCCAGCGGTGTCACCACGTGGATCTGCGTACCAAATTGTTCCAGGGTACAGCCGGTGGCCCGGACCAGCGGCTCCAGCGGCAGGAAGTACACACCCTTCTCCAGCACCGCCTCCACGGTGTCCACTTCCCGGTGCTGGATCGACAGACCCACCACCAGAATTTCCTCGGCCATAGCGCCGGAAACCAGCGTCACAGTGACGAAGAGCCAGATCGCGGCTTGGGAAACGCGTCTTCTCATGCTGATCACCACCCCTGGGGTGAACAACCGCTGTGCTATACGAAAATCAATCGATCGCTATTCCGACTCGGGGGAGCCGGAGGGAACGGCCTCCGCGGCAGAGACCGTAAAGGGCAGAGCCCTGTCATATGTGTTTTCACCCAAGTCAAAATCGAGATCGAGGATGTAGTTCCCGGCGGGCAGCGGCCTGGCCGCCTGGAACCAAATCTGCCGGCAGTCACCTGCCAGCACCGGAATCCTAGGCAAATCGCCCGCATCGACCACCGCCTTGGGCAGCACGGCATCAAGCATGTTCAGATCCAGGATACGATCCTCCGAGGAGAGTCCAGGATAGAGAGCAGCCGGCCAAACAGCATAGTGGCCGACGATCCGCGCGTGGGCCGTTCCCTTGCTGCTGATCTGCAGCCCGGCCTTCACCGGGTTGCTCCCCTCGACCAGATCCACCGAGTGCAATTCACCGACCCGCTTCACCTCGCCCACCGTGCCGTAAACCGCCACACCGATTCGGAACCTGACCCTCATCTGTTCGTCGGTATCCTCTTCGGACAGCACCTGGTTGAAATAGATCATCGCCCGGTGCTCGCCCGGTTCGGGACGGACTCGCGGCCGGATGGAAAATCGCACGCTCTGGGATTTCCCAGGCTCAATGGTGAAGCTGAGGGGGTTAATCACGATCCACTGGTCCAGTGACTGTTCGTCAGGATCCAGCAACCTGACATCGTTCTGCTGGTCCAGGTCCCAGGTGGCCAGGCTGACATTCACCGTCACCGGTTTCTTGCCGAAATTGATCGCCCGCAGCGAGTGCACGCTGGGAGTGGCTCCGATCTCCAGCTCGAAGATGGACGGGCTCACCGCGATCATCGGCGGCGGGAGGGTATCCTGGGCAACGACTCCCAGCGGCACGAGCATCAACAAAATCAGCCAGGCGACCCAGTTCCGAATGCACCACATCTTCATAATTGGTCTCACCATTGATTTACGGGTTAAACTGCTCGATCAGGTAGTTGAGAAATCCAGTCGGCTAAAACCAGTTGACCACCACGGTCAACGTGCCGGAATATTTCCCCGAGGCGCGGACCTCGTCCAGTTTGAGGTGCATCACCATCCCCCCCTCGAACAACACCGAGTGCTCTTCGCGGCCGATGATCCGAGGCGGGATTTCGTCGATGACCACCTTGATTTCCGAGTCGTTTTTTTCAGGACTGCCGAGGCAGGAAGAGCGGCCGTTGGCTCCCACCAATTCGTAACTCACGTCCAGGGCGAATAGCCTGGTTTCCACCGGCATACGCAACCGCCACAGTTCGGGAACACTCCGCGACACAGCTGTGAACATGTTCAACGAGTTGAAGGCCCCGCCGCCAACGCGGTAATCACCGGCATCAACGGCCTGCTGCTTGTGACCACCGGTCAGATCAATGGCGGTCACCGGTTCCAGGTGGACACGGGGCTTGATGGAAAAAACACCGGTTGTCCCCTGGGGCATGATGTTCCGTTCCCGCTTGAACGTCGTCAGGCTGCCCCTGGGCCCGGCAACTGCGGCCACGGAGATGAGCAGCATCAGAGCGGCCACAATCGTATTCACCGTTTGGATTACTCGTCCACGCACAACACCAGCGATCCGATCCGGCTTGGGCCGGACCGACGCCGTTCTGAAGGAATGAACAGTGCGGAGCGGGGGCCGCCGGGGCACCCGCTCCGCAAAGCTGCCGCTAGATAAGCGTGGCTGTAAGTGTGTAAACACCATCCGAATAAATACCAGCGACCGTCGCACTAGTCATGTCGAGGGTCAGCAGTACATCGCCATATTCAGGTGTGGTCAGACCGGTTGAAGGGAACGAGATTATGTTTGACGTAGCACCACCGTCCCCATCATTCACGGCTGCATTGTCGATTTCCATCGTCGCGCCGCCACCAGCAGTCAGCGTATCATTGGTGATGACAATTTCCAGCTGGGTGAGAGTGCTCGCCCCCCCCAGTGATCTCACTGCCCAGGCGTTCTGCAGCGTCAAGAGCACTGCGGTCAGATCACCGACCGCCGAGGCGGGATTAATTCCCAGATCAAAAGTCATCCCTCCCGCGGCCGGCGCCGAGATACCCTCGTCATAAGCAGGGTTGCCGCCGGTGAGAACACTACCCAGAGCGCCACTGGTGATCGACAGGTCCACGTTACTGAAGTAATGCAGAACGACAACACCTTCCAGGGAAATGTCCACATCGGTGGCCCCAACGGCCTGGGCTGCCACCGGTGCACTGTTCAGCGACAGGGCGACCAGTGCAATGGTAAGAACAAACAGTAGTCTCT
>CBESOE010000250.1:0-3458 GCA_965531145.1 uncultured bacterium
GACGTCGAGCCGTCGAACTCGAAGGCACGGACGTGGGGGCCGAAGACCGCCCCCGGGCCGGCGCCGGTAACGATCTCGTCGATGCCGTCGCCGTCGATGTCACCGCAGCAGACATTCACCCCCCAGCGCAGGGTGCCGTAGGCGAAGAAGCTGTTGTGGACCGGTTGCCCCTGGTCATCGAAGACCCGCACCTGCGGCCCGTAGCTGGGACCAGGCCCCGGGCCGGTGATGATCTCGGTGCGGCCGTCACCGGTGACGTCGCCCCCGGCCACGTTGACCCCGTAACGGCGTGTGCCGTAGGCCATGAATGAGAGTCCGGCCACTGAATCCACCCGGCCGCCGCCGAGGTAGCGGAAGACCCGGACATGGGGCCCGTACGTGGCCGCCGGTCCGGTGATAATCTCGTCCCTCCCGTCGCCATCCAGGTCGGCAAAGGCCACGTTCACTCCGTAACCCGAGGTGCCGTAGGCCTGGAAGGCAAAGATGGGGAACTCTTCGCCGTTGGCCTCGAACAGTTTTACCTCCGGCGGCACGCCCGGACCCGGCCCGCCGCCGGTGAGGATCTCGTCAATGCCGTCACCGTCCGGGTCGCCGCAGGCCAGGTTGGTCCCCCAATACTGATCGGGATAGGCCTCGAACTCGCCGTAGGGATTTAGCTGGCCGTTGGCGTGAAAACCGCGGACCAGCGCCGGGTTGGCCGGTCCCGGTCCCGGCCCGGCCACAATGGAGGCCCGCTTCACACCCACATCCACCGCAGCGTAGCGGTAGTGGAAGTGGTCCCAGTCAAAGTTCTCGGGGTCGTGGTCCCCGTCGCCCAGGTTGAGCACCGACATCACCGCATAGTCCAGGCCGGCCCAGTCATCCACCTGGTGATTGCCGAACCCCTCCTCGTCCACCTCCAGCATCTCGTACTGCGGGTCGCCGCCACCGGTGGGGAAGAGCATCAGCTGCACCGACCAGGCCTTGTCCGGGTCGCCATCGAAGTGGAGGGTGCAGGTGTCGGACCCGCCGGTGCTTGCTCCGCCCCCTGCGAGTTGTAGGAAGTTGCAGCCGTACTCGGCTGGCGGGGTGGCGGTGGCCGTGCCGTTGAGCGGAAAGGCACCTGGGGCGTAGCTGGCTTCTTCGGCGACATGATCGTACTGGTGCCCGTCAATGAAGTGCTGACCATCGTCGTACTGCCTGGTGAACCAGAGCCAGGTGGTGAAGACATGGAACATTTCGTTAAAGCTGTCGCCGCTGTGCTGGTCCACTACGGTGGCTATCGAATCGAGGAAGTCCGGCTCTCCCTTGGTGCCCTCCTGGACCAGCCCCTGCCAGATCTCACCGATCATCGTCGCTTGGTTGTTGTCGTAATACTCGATGATGAACTGGGGGAAGATGAACATGCCGTATTCGTAGGGCGGTCCGCCCCCGATGTTCCAGTCGATCGATTCTTCGGGGTAGCGCAGAAAATATCGGGCGATCCGGTGGATAAAGTCGAGCTCGGGGAAGACGCGGTCTTCCATCAGGGTGGCTGTGGCCTCCGCAAAAGTGAGTTCCGTGGGATTCATTGCCATTTGAAAGGCATGGTTCAATTCATGGGCGATGGTGGAAACCACCGGCGGGAATTTATTTTCGGGGTTGGGCTGGGCATAGGTGTAGGAGCGGAGGTCCGCCCACCAGGAGCCGTCCCACTCGTCCTCGAGAACGATGCCGCCGATGTAGCTGTCGGCCATGATGTAGAGGTCGTAGTCATCACTGCCGCCCCGTCCGTCATCGGGCGGGGGGGGATAGAAACCGGCTGCTATGAACAGGGCCCAGGACTGCTCGGCATGGCCGAGATACTCCTCGGCACGCGGGATCTGTTCGGTGGTCTCGTAGTGTACCCGGAGGGGCCAGGTGGATGACTGCACGTGGTCGATTGAGGCCGGCCGCTCAAAGACCCCGGTGAGCAGTGTTCTGACCTCAGGGCGGCAGCGGTCCAGTTCTCTCCGTGCCCGGGCAAACGTCTCCAGGGGACAGATGAATTCTTCGGGGTATGGCAGCGCAGCCAGCTCCGGCGGCAGCTTGTCCCGCTGCTTGTACGCCTGGCAGCGGTAGAGCAGTGCCCGGTCCCACTCGATCTCGCCGCTCTCCTCCATCCGGTCGATGGTCTCGAAGATGGTGAGCTGTTTTCCGTTCTCCGGCGGCTCTTCGGCCAGCGCCGGCGCGGGCAGCAGTACCGCCAGCAGCAGTGTCAGGGCCAGCGGCTGGATCATGGTCAGGAAGAATGGAAAGGGGCTGCGGCGGCCGGCCGCCCGTCCGAGTGGGTATGTCATCGGCGCACCTCCCGCTGAGGTTTGTTGGATCAGGGACAAGTTGATAGTCCATGAATCGCCGTGAAATGGCAAGGAAGAGTTTACCTGAGAATGTCATTGACGGCCTGCTCCTATGGAACTATCTTTATCTGCACAGGAATTACCTCCACCAGGTACTCCACGATACCCTTCAGATATGTAACAGCAGAAGGAGATCAGCAATGCGACCACCCGTGTTCTCTCTCTCCTGGCGGCCGTGACTCTGGCCGTTCTCCTCTCCGCCCCCGCCGCCCACGCTGCCTGGACCGGCACCACCGCCGACCAGCAGATCAGCTTCGACGACAACGAGTACGCCAGCTATGTCCGGCTGGCCGTTGACGGCAGCGACACCATCCACGTGGTCTGGAGTGAGGACGACCCGTCATACGACGAGATCCATTACGGCTTCTCCACCGACGGCGGCGCCACCTGGAGTTGCAGCAGTTCGGACCGGTTGATCAGCTTCAATGACGGAGAAAGTGTTTTCGACACCAACGATATTGCCATCGACAGCACGGGCAACATATTTGTTGTCTGGAGCGAGGATGAGCCCGAGCCCTCGGGGATGAACGAGATCATGCTCTCCTACTCCACCGATGGCGGGGCCACCTGGAGCGGTTCCATCGCCGACGAGCTGATCAGCTTCCCCGACGGCGAGAACGGCTACCGGCCGGATGTGTCCACCCTGGCCGACGGCACCTGGGTTGCGGTCTGGAACGAGTTCAACGGGACCACCAGCGATAACTACGAAGTCCACGTCTCCCTCGGGGATACGATCTGCACTTTCGGCACCCTGGACTGCGATTACACCGTCAGCCCATCCAGCGGCACCCTGCCCTTTGCCGTCAACATGGCGGTGGGCCTGACCAACAACTTCAAGGACCAGGCCCGGCGGATGGCCGCCGAGGTCAACGTCCAGCTGAGCAGTGGGACCTACATCTCGCGCTGGCGGGCGGGCTACACCAACATCCAGCCGGAGGACACCTACAGCAGCAGCTGGGTCCAGAACCTGCCGGCCCTGGCCACCCTGGTGGGCATCAACACCTTCACCCTGGCGGCCGAAGACGTGACCCCGGCGCCGTTCAACCAGCCGCCCTACCCGGCGGCCGGCGACACCTGCACCAGTACGCAGAGTGTGGAGGC
>CBESOE010000251.1:0-3453 GCA_965531145.1 uncultured bacterium
AGCTGGGGCACGAACTCGTGGTAGAAGCGGTGGGCCACCTCGAACATCCCGTGCCACTGGGTGTAGTCGGGGCCCATCATCGCCGCCCCGTGACGCACCCGCCGGCCTTCGTGGTGCCAGAGGAAGAAGTAGGTAAACTCGATCTCGTCGTCAAAGTTCACGTCGTTGGAGAAGAGCCCCTTGCTGCGGGCCATCTTGAACAGCTCGGTGGACGGCCGTCCGAACTTGTCGTTGTAGAGGTTCACCAGGTTGTCGAACTGGATGTAGAAGTTGCCCACCCACTCCGGCCCGTGACAGGCGTTGCAGACTTCCTGCATGTCCTTGCGCCGGTCCTGCCAGCTCTTGGTGGTCTTGCCCTGCTTCAGGGCCGCGGCGTCGATCTTCTCCGAGACCGGCGGACGCAGGGTCCAGCTGATCCGGTCGCCGATGTCGTGGGTCACCTGCTGGGTCTTGGTGGCGCTCATGTGACAGGTGGAACAGGTGGGACCCTGCTCGTAATCGCGCCCGGGAATCCAGTCCGGCTCAGCCATCCCTTCGGCATAGCGGACGCGGTTGGCGGCAAAGGAGATGCCGTGCTTCGACTCGGTGTAGACCTCCATCTGCGGGTGGTCCGGGCCAAGGTGGCAGCGGCCGCAGTTCTCGGGCTGCCGGGCCTGGGCCAGGGAGAAGTTGTGCCGCTGGTGGCAGGCGGAGCAGGAGCCCTTGGAGCCGTCAGGATTGAGGCGGCCCATGCCGGTGTTGGGCCAGGTGGCCGGGTCGAGCTTGCCGTTCTTCAGCACCTTGACCTCTGAGCCGTGGCACTGCAGGCAGCCGGAGACCGCCACCGGCGAGGCGCTGATCTTCTCACCGTCGTGACTGAACTCCACGTAGCCCTCCACCACTTCGGCCAGCACATTGTCCAGGCTGCCGAGGATCTTGCCCGCGTCGGCATGGTGGCTGTCCTGGAACTCCTTGTACTCTTTCTCGTGGCAGTTGGAGCAATCCCTTGGCGAAACGATGGTGGCGATCACCACTCCCTCGTGTTCGTAGGCGTCGATGTCATCCTCGGCGGCCTCGTGGCACTGGACGCAGCCGATACCCGACTTGGAGTGCTTGCTCTCCTGCCACTGCCCGACGATCCCCGGGCTCTTCACCAGGTGACAGTCGACGCAGTCCTTGTTCTCCGAGGTGACGATGGCGTCCGGCGCCGCGGTCACCCGCTGTTTCCCCCCCTCGATCCAGGCCACGATGAGCAATGACCCGAGGAAGAAGAGGGAGAGGATGCTGACCACTACCTTTTTGGTCTCCAGCAACATTGTCGTATGTCCTCTCGGCTTGCGGCCGCCCTGTCCGGGCAGCCTCGATTTATATTTAATGACTGGAATGAAGAACAAAGGCCTCCCAGATGGTGAGGGCCAGCAGGGCCAGCACCACCACGACGCCGATAATCACGCTCGCTTCACTGTCCTTCCAGCGTTTGCGGATCGAACCGTCGATGAACGGCCAGGTCGCGGCGACAAACCCGAACAACCCGAGGCTGAGCACGGCAAAGGTTAATGACGTGAGCTTCAGCCAGCGGAAGGTGAAGTAGAAATACCACTCCGGCTTGATGTGCGGCGGAGTGACCAGCGGGTTGGCTTTCTCGGCCAGACCCACGGGGAAGATGATGGCCAGGACGGTCATCAGGAACATCAGGGTGACCCCGATGAGAATCTCCATCAGCACGTGGTCGGGGAAGAATGAAAAAGTGCGGGCCGAATCAGCCGATTTTTTGAAACGGAACTCGGTGACCCCCAGCAGCCGGATAAGAGTGAAATGAAGCAGGAGCAGGCCCACCAGCAGGGTGGGGAGCACCCCGATGTGGAAGGCGAAGAAGCGGGTCAGGGTGGCCGAGCCCACTGTGCTGCCGCCCCGGATGAAATCGGCCAGGTATGGCCCGATCAACGGTACCGTTTCGGTGATGTTCCCCGCCACGGTGGCCCCCCAGTAGGAGAGCTGTTCGTAAATCAGGGAGTAGCCGGTGAAACCGAACATCAGGGTCACGCCGAGCAGTCCCATGCCCACGAACCAGTTCATCTCCCGCGGCTTGCGGTAGCTGCCGGTGAAAAAGACCCGCAGCATGTGCAGCACTACGGCGATGATCATGAAGTTGGAGGACCAGCGGTGCAGGCTGCGCAGATACCAGCCGAAGGGCACCGTCTCGTTGATCCGCATCACGCTCTCGTACGCATGGTCGGCACTGGGCACGTAATGGAAGGCGAGGAGGATGCCGGTCACCACCTGGACCCCGAAGAGGTAGGCGGGGGTGCCGCCGAGGCACCACCACCAGTGCTTGAGGTGCTCGGGGACCGGCTCGCTGCCGAACTTCTTCAGCGCTTCCGGATCCACCGGGGCACGTTCGTTGATCCACTCCGTTACGCTGCTCATGCCACCTCCACCAGGGCGTAAAGGGATTTCCCTTCCACCACGATGCTGCACTGCTTCAGGCTCTGATTGGCGCGGACCACCGGGCCCTTCACCGGCTGGCCGGCCGCGTTGAAGATGCCGCCATGGCAGGGGCAGACAAAACGCTGGTTGTCACCCTCCCAGTGGACCTGGCAGCCGAGGTGCGGGCAGCGGCTGGAGAAAGCCTGGTAGGGGTTGATCCCCTCGCCGGTATTGGTCAACAGATAGCTCTCACCGGACGGACTGGTGAACTGGATGCTCTCCCGGGGCGGGACCTTGTCGGTGAAACCGACGAACATCTTGGCTGTCTTTGCGATCCCCCGGGCCGGGTAGAGGAAGCGGCCGGAAATGAGCCCGAAGAGCCCGTACCCGGCGCCGAGCGACCCGAGGGTGAGCAGGCTGAGGAGGAAGCTCCTTCGCTCCTTCTCCCCGCCTCCTGTTCCCGTCGCTGTGCGATCTTTTTCCATGGGCATTCACCTGCGAATAAGTGGTCTGGCCCCGGTAGCCGGGACGGTTCTTCAACCGGACACGTAGCACTTGTCGTCCGGCCCTTCTATTGGTGTGGGAGCAAAATCGGCCAGGGAGGTGGACGCCAGTTCCCCCTCCACCAGCCGGGATACTTTCTCTCGCAGTTCTTTCAATTTGCAGTGGGCCCCGTGACAGATCTGCTCCCCCAGCAGACAGCCATCGGGTTTCGGGGGCGGGTCCACCGCCCGGATGACTTCAAGGAGCGTGACCTTGTGCGGGTCGCCAGCCAGGGAGAACCCGCCCTTGGCGCCGCGGGTTGAATGCACAAGCCCCTGGCGAGCCAGTTCCTGGAGCACCTTGCTCAGGTGGGACGGGGAAACCGCGATCTTTTCAGCGATCTGGGTGGCGGAAACCGTCGTCTCTTTGTCGAGACCGGCAAGGTAGACCAGAGAGTGCACGGCAATGTTGGCGGCAACAGAAAAGTTGAGCATTGGGGAACTCCAGGAGAGACATTTCGGAATTCGGATTCTTAATAACGCATTCCTGGAATAATGTCAACCA
>CBESOE010000252.1:0-3440 GCA_965531145.1 uncultured bacterium
CATGGTGCTGCCCGACAGCTGGTCCATGGTGGGCGAGAACCAGCTCCTGCTGCGGCTGGTGGACATCACTCCCCCGCCCTACAATCTGCCGCCATACCAGCCGTCCGGGGGGACGGCCACCGACACCTTCATCTTCACCGGCATCGAGCCCGGAGGGGGAACGACAGCAGACTGAATGGTGTCCCGCTCACGGTTGCCGCCCGGTGACCGTGCAGCGTGCCGCGTGGGTGTGACCGGGTGCGATCGGATCATCATTTCTGCTATTGTACCCGTGCATCTCGGGCCCGATTGGCAAGCGGGAAAACCGGCAAGGCTCTCCGGCAACCTATCCCTCAAGTCCGTCCGGAAACGGCCCGATCAGGTGTGGTCAGTGAACGATCGAAACGGGGAGAAAAAGTGATACACAACAGGTTCTTATGCGCAGCAGGACTGCTCCTGGCCCTGGGCCTGACCACCGGCTGCCGCCACGGGGATGAGATGACACAACAGAAGACGTCCGAGCCGCCGCAGGCCCGGATTGCAGCACACCAGCTGGAGGCCCACGGCCACGTCCGCACCGACGAGTATTTCTGGCTCAGCGAGCGCGACGACCCGGAAGTGATGGCCTACCTGGAAGCCGAAAACGACTACACCGCACTGATGACGGCCCACACCGCGGAGCTGCGGGACCAGCTTTTCGAGGAGATCAAGACCCGGATCAAACAGGCGGACAGCACCGTGCCCTGGCACCGGGACGGGTATTACTACTACACCCGCCACGAGGAAGGCCGGCAATACCCCATCCATTGCCGGAAAGACACGCTCGATGCCCCGGAGGAGATCTTTCTCGACGTCAACCTCCTTGCCGAGGGTCACGATTTCTACTCGGTGGGGAGCTGGGACGTCAACCCGGCGGGAAACATCCTGGCCTACGCCGAGGACACCGAGGGCCGGCGCTTCCACACCATCCGATTCATCAACCTCGATACCGGCGCCACGCTCGACGACCGCATCGACCAGGTCACCGCAGATATCGTCTGGGCCGAGGACAACCAGACCCTGTTCTACGTCCGCCAGGACCCGGGAACCCTTCGCTCATACCAGATCTACCGGCACCGGCTGGGAACCGATCAGGCCGCCGACCGCCTGGTCTACGAGGAACAGGACGACACCTTCTCCGTCTCCCTGTCCAAAAGCCGTTCGCGGGAATTCATCATCATCCACGCCGAGCAGACGGTGAGCAACGAAAGCCTGATCGTTGACGCGCGAAAGCCGGAAGAGGAGCCGGTGGTCTTCCTGCCCCGGCGCCGGGACCACGAATATGAGATCGACCACGCCGGCGGCTTCTTCTACATCAAGACCAACCTGGAGGCGAAGAACTTCCGCCTGATGCGCACCCCTGATGGACAGACCGCGGAAGCGCACTGGGAAGAGGTGGCGCCGCACCGCGAGGACATCCTGCTGGACGGCTTCGAGCTGTTCAGCGAGTTCGTGGTGCTCAACGAACGCCACCGCGGCCTGTCCCGCTTCCAGGTGCTGCCGCTCTCCGGAGAACCGTCGCACTACATCGATTTCGGCGAACCGGCCTACGAGGCCTATCCCGTCGACAATTACGAGATGGAGAGCGGCCGGCTGCGCTTCCACTTCTCCTCCATGGCCACACCTGATTCGGTCTACGACTACGACATGGCCACGAAAGAGAAGACCCTGCTCAAGCAGGACGAGGTCCTCGGCGGCTTCGACCCGGCGAACTACCGCACCGAGCGTCTCTCCGCCCGGGCCGCTGACGGCAGGGAAATACCCATCTCCCTGGTCTACCGCACGGACCTGAAAAAGGATGGAGGCAACCCGCTGCTGCTCTACGGCTACGGTTCCTACGGCTACAGCACCGAGCCCGGGTTCAGCTCCGAGCGGGTGAGCCTGCTGGACCGGGGCTTCATCTTTGCCAAGGCCCACGTGCGGGGAGGTGAGGAGCTGGGCCGGCAGTGGTATGAAGACGGCAAGCTGTTCAACAAGAAGAACACCTTCACTGACTTCATCGCCTGCGGCGAGCACCTGGCCGCCGCGGGCTACGCGGCTCCCGGGCAGCTCTACGCCCGGGGCGGCAGTGCCGGCGGGTTGCTGATCGGTGCGGTGATCAACATGCGGCCCGATCTCTTCCACGGGGTGATCGCCGACGTACCCTTCGTCGACGTGGTCACCACCATGCTCGACGACTCCATCCCGCTGACCACCAGTGAGTATGACGAGTGGGGGGACCCCAACCGCAGGGATTACTACGACTACATGCTCTCCTACTCGCCGTACGACAACGTGGCGGCACGGGACTATCCGCACATCCTGGTCACCACCGCGTACCAGGATTCGCAGGTCCAGTACTGGGAGCCGGCCAAGTGGGTGGCCCGGCTGCGGGCGCTGAAAACGGACGACAACACCCTCTTGCTGCTCACCCGGATGGACGCCGGGCACGGCGGGACCTCCGGCCGCTACAAGCGCTACCGGGAAAAGGCGTTCGACTACGCCTTTCTCATCGATCTGGCGCAGCCGTCCCGCTGACCGGCGCCGGCGGCTGCGGCCCCCAGTTCAATCCGTCTCGTCACTTTCGGAGATTTCCATGGCGGGCCAGCCGCGGTTGTAGAGCCAGGACAACTCCTCGAGGTCGCGGGCCGACTGTCGCTCCAGCCGGTCAAGCTGCGATTTCCGGCAGCGCCAGGCCCAGTTGCCGGCCACGGTGCCGGGGGTGTTGAACCGCGCCTCCGAATCGAGGGAGAGCAGATCCTGCAGGGGGAAGATGGCCAGGCGGCCGGACGAGCTGTAGGCCGCGCGAACCAGGTCCCAGGCGATGTCGTCCCCGCTGACCCGCAGGTAGCGGCGCAGCTGGTCGCGGATCTCCTCCGACTCCAGGCTCTGCCACCAGCCGTGGCTGGTGTCGTTGTCGTGGGTGCCGGGGTAGACCACAGTGTTGCGGGAGAGGTTGCAGGGCAGGTAGAGGTTGTCCGGCTCGCCGGTGAAGGCGAACTGCAGCACGGCCATTCCCGGCAGGCCGGTGGCCCTGGTGAACTCCAGCAGCTCGGGGGTGATCTCGCCGAGGTCCTCGGCGATGATCCTCGCCCCGGGGAACCGCTCACTCACCGCCTTGAAAAAGGGTAGGCCCGGCCCCGGAACCCACTCTCCGCCCTGGGCATCCTCGTCGCCGGCGGGGATGCGCCAGAAGGCCTCGAAACCGCGGAAGTGATCCAGACGCACCACGTCGAAGAGTTCGAAGTTCATCGCCAGACGCCGCAACCACCACTCATATCCCGACTCCTCCAGCGCCTTCCAGTCGTAGATCGGGTTGCCCCACATCTGGCCGGTCTCGGAAAAGTAATCCGGCGGCACCCCGGCAACATGGCGGGGCTGGCCCTCACGATCCAGATCGAAGAGCCAGGGGTTGGCCCAGGTGTCGGCACTGTCCACCGCCA
>CBESOE010000253.1:0-3427 GCA_965531145.1 uncultured bacterium
AGTGCCGGAAGCTTGAGCGGCACGGAGCGTTGCATGGAACGTCGCAACGCAACATCCGTTGCAACGCTTGCGACGTTTCCCGGACCATCGGCCGGCCTCCACCACATACAGTTCGCCCCCCCCTGCAGCGGGCCGGCAAAAAAACAGCCACCGCCGTTTTGCGGCGGCAGGCAAAGCACGACGGCTGTTCCACGGCTCGCCGGCATCGCCCGGCAGCCCCTGCCGCAATGCCGCGGGGCCGTTGCAACAGAGCAGCAGTGGATCGTGGCACGGCCCTTGCACTGGGGTTGGACGGCCGGAAACTGAAACTGGAGGACTGATCAATGAGCGCGGAAACAGCCGAAGCGAAGAAAACGACCACCGCCGCAGGCGGTGAGCGAACGTATCCTTACTACATCGAGAACCCGGTCACCGAGAACAGGGTCGACCGCTTCCTCGAGGCCTTCAGGGCGGTCCTCGAGTTCTCGGATTACAAACCCCTGCTCGATACCTATTGCACGTCGAACGCCAAGTGCAACCGCTGCGCCGTCACCTGCCCGGTGTTTCTGGCCAGCGGAGACCCCAAGGACATTCCCTGCTACCGGACCAACCTGCTGCTCGATGTCTACAAGCGGTATTTCACCATCGGCGGCTGGTTCAAATACAAGCTGGTGCAGGGCGACGTGCTCACCGAGGAGAAGATCGACGAGATGCTCGATCTCTTCTACCGCTGCACCGCCTGCCGGCGCTGCACCCAGGAGTGCCCGATGGGCGTGGATCACGGGCTGATCACCCGCCTCGGCCGCTACGTGCTGAGCCTGATCGGCATCGTGCCCAAGGCGCTGCAGGTCAGCGTCCGTGAACAGCTGGAGGGCGAGACCCACAATACCTCGAAGGTCCCCAAGGCGGCCCTGCTCGACACGCTGGAGTTCCTCTCAGAGGAACTGGAGGATCTGCTGGACATCAAGGTTACCTTTCCAGTGGACCAGCCGAACCGCAAGCACGTCTTCTTCTGTGCGGTGAGCGACTACCTGATGGAACCCGAAACGCTGATGGGCAACGCTGCCGTGCTCTATGCCGCCGGAGACTGGGACAACTGGACCATCGGCAGCGACAATTACGACGGCATCAACTACGGGCTATTCTACAGCGACTGGCACCTGGAAAAGATCATCCAGCAGCTGGTGGGCGAGGTGACCCGCCTCAACGGCCAACAACTGCTGATCGGCGAGTGCGGGCACGCCTCCCGGGCAGCCCACGACTTCGTACCGGTGTTCGGGGGGAAGGAAGCCTACCCGGTGCAGAATTTCATGGAATACACCCTCGACTGTCTCCGCAAGGGCAAGATCAAGTTGAACCCTGACATCGTCACCGAGCGGGTGACCTACCACGACCCCTGCAACATCGCCCGCTCGGGCTGGATCGTCGACCAGCCGCGGGAGATCCTGCACACCTTTGTCAAAAACTTCGTCGAAATGACGCCGAAGGGTGAGCACAACTTCTGCTGTGGTGGCGGGGGCGGTCTGGTCTCGGTGGACGAGATCCACGAGCACCGGATGAGCATCGGCGGCAAAGTGAAGGCGGAGCAGATCCAGCGCACCGGGGCGGAAATCGTCATCGCGCCCTGCGCCAACTGCAAGAAACAGCTCAAGGAGCTGGTGGAATACTACGAGCTGCCCTGCCAGGTGATGGGCCTGCACGACCTGATTCTCCGGGCCATCGAAATCCCCGGAGCCAAAAGCCCCCAGGAGCGCAAGGAGATGGCCGCCGCGATGGCCATCTGAGGAAAGGCAATAACGATGGAACAGTGGATTGAATTCGCCCGCGGCCCGCTCTTCGCTCTGACCTTCCTGGTCATGGTGCTTGGCCTGACCCGCCAGGTGGTGATCCAGATCTATTCGCTGGTGATCCGCAAGGGGCGCCGGCTGCAGAACGCTCCCTGGCGGCGGATCGCCGCCGATGCCGCCAGCTGGATCATCCCGGTGAAGCACCTGATCAAGGGAACGATCTTTTTTTCGATCGTCTCTTTTCTCTTTCACATCGGCGTGATCCTGGTCCCCCTCTTCCTTGCCGACCACGTCGTGCTCTGGGAAGGGCTGCTGGGGATCAGCCTCCCGCAGCTGGGCCACAGCGCAGCCGACGCGCTGACTCTGGGCACCATCACCTGCCTCTTCCTGCTCCTCGGCTGCCGGCTGTTCATCCCCCGTCTGCGGTCGATGAGCCAGCCGGTGGACTACCTGCTGCTGGTGGTGATCCTGCTCCCATTTATTGCCGGATTCCTGGCGTCCCATCCCGGGGTCAACCCGGTCTCCTGGCAGCTGGCCATGCTGGTCCACCTGCTGAGCGCCGAAGTCCTGTTCGTTCTCATCCCGTTCACCAAACTCGCTCACGTGGTCCTGTTCGCCTTTGACCGCATCTCGGCGGTCCACTGGCAGCTCCGTCCAGGAGCCGGCGACAAGATCGCGGATGCGTTGTTCGGCAAAGAGGCACGCGTCTGATGCACGGAATACTGATCGATGTCACCAGGTGTACCGGTTGCGAGCGCTGCGCGGCAGCCTGCGTGGAGGCCAACGGCCTCGACGCCGTGCAGGCGGAGTCGGACCGGGCCACCACCAGGGACGGCCTGTCGGCCAACCGCTATACCAGCGTGATCAAGGTGGACGAGGGCCGCTTCGGCAAGAAGAGCTGTATGCACTGCCAGGAGCCGAGCTGTGTCGAGGCCTGCCTGGTGGGCGGCCTGACTAAAACCCCGGAGGGGCCGGTGATCTACGACCCGGACAAGTGCATCGGCTGCCGCTACTGCATGCTGGCCTGCCCCTTCTCGGTGCCGCGCTACCAGTGGGAGTCCACCATGCCCTTCGTGCACAAGTGCGACATGTGCGCCGATCGCCTGGCCGAGGGCCGGATACCAGCCTGTGTGGAGGCCTGCCCCAACCAGGCCCTGATCTTCGGGGAGCGGGACGAACTGCTCGAACTGGCTCACGATCGCCTGGCTTCCCGTCCCGCAACCTACCGCCAGCACGTCTGGGGCGAGGAGGAGTTCGGCGGCACCAGCGTGCTCTACATCTCCGACGTGGACCTGGACCAGCTGGGCTGGCCGGAGACCACAGCGGTCTCCATCCCATCGCTGACCCATCCGCTGATCAGCAAGACCCCGCACATCGGGCTCAGCGTGGCCGCCGGCCTGCTGGGGGTGAACTGGATCGTCAGGCGCCGGATGACCGTTGCCGACGAGCAGGCGGCGGAAGATCAACGGACCGCAGCGAGCGAAACGGGAAACGAAAGCCATGAATAACAAGACTCGAATACTGAAGGACGTGCTCTGGTTCTTTGCCTTCTGGGGCCTGGTGGCCGGCGCCTTCCGCATGTGGTACGGCCTGGGGGCCACCACCAACCTCAGCGACGCCATGCCCTGGGGGGTCTGGAAAATCGCCAACATGGTGGCCGG
>CBESOE010000254.1:0-3403 GCA_965531145.1 uncultured bacterium
TCAGCAGGAGGGGTACAAAAAAAACAGGTTTGAAGTTTTCGCGCACGAGATGCCTCTTTATCAATGCTCGAAAACCAACCCATGTTCCGAGACTTAATCCGAAAATTTATTTTAGCATACGTATGAAGGGCACGGAAAGTTAATCCTGAGGAATCAACGTTTTATCAATGGGGGATATTCGCCATGCGCAAAGTGCTGGCCTTTGCCGGAAGCAGCAGGCCGTCCTCGGCCTGGGAGCCGAGCTGGTCCGGACCCTGGAGAAGCTGAAGGGGTGACCGAACCTGTTTCTCAGCTTGACCGGTTGGTGACATCCAGGAAGGGGAGGAAGAACCGCCGGGCCAGTGAATCGGGAAAGGCCTCGTCCCCGTCAAAGCCGATCCGCTCCGGTTGCCGCCGGTCCTCGGGGAAATACGCGGTGCCGAAGAGCCAGTCCCAGAGGCTGAAGACAATGGCGTAGTTTTGTCCCCAGCGACCGTGCAACTCCACGTCGTGGTGCCAGAGGTGCATCCGCGGCGAGTTGAACAGGAAGCGGAACGGACCCCAGGAGATGTTCAGGTTGGCGTGGTTGAGATGCCCGACAGCGGTGGCGATGGTGGCCACGATAAGGATTGCCTGCCAGGATGCCCCGAGGAGCGAAAGCGGGACATATTTCACCGTGTTGTAAACGAGCACTTCCACCCAGTGAAATCGGAAATTCCCGATCCAGTCCATCACCCTGATCGAATGGTGCAGCCGGTGAAAGCGCCAGAGCCATCCCACCCGGTGGAGCAGGCGGTGAACTCCGTATTCGATCAGGTCGGCCGCCACGAGAAATATCGGGATCTGGGCCCATAGCGGCAGGGGTTCAATCAGGGCGGCGTGATCCACCGGGGCCTGCATCAACAGTGAGCAGACCCGGCAGTCGATTTCACAGATCCAGGCATACAGAAATGCCGAGAGGTAGCCGAAACAAAACCCGTTAAAAATCAGCCAGAAGACATCCTGTCCCAGTTGCGGTCTGAACAGAGGTTGCTTCCGGCGCCAGGGGGCGACTCGCTCGAGAAGCAGAATACCCAGTGAGATCACTGCGAGATTGAACCAGTACTGGTGGTAAATCATGGGCTGATCACGTCACCGGGGAGAGAGGTATTCCACCATTGCCTTACGGCCTGATTGTACCACAGTGTGATAAACTGGTCGCACCTGTCACACAGTTGGAACAACGGGACCGCCGCCGATACTCCACACCACCATGGGGGACCAATCATGCACCCTGACGGTCGGAAGAATACCGAACCGCTGGTTCTGCTCGCCTTGTGCCTGCTGGCCCTGGTTGTTTCCGGGATCGGCCCTTTTGACCGGGTGACCTGGCTGATGGAGGTGGCTCCGGTACTCATCGGCGCCCCGTTGCTGATCCTCACCTGGAACCGCTTCCAGCCCACGCCGTTGCTCTACCGGCTGCTCTTCCTCCACGCCCTGATCCTGATTCTCGGCGGCCACTACACCTATGCCCGGGTGCCGCCCGGCTTCTGGGTCCAGGACCTCTTCGATCTCGGCCGCAACCACTACGACCGGCTGGGGCATCTGGCCCAGGGGTTCGTCCCGGCCATCCTGGCCCGGGAGGTGCTGCGGAAAAAGGTGCCGGCGCTGCGGGGCGGCTGGCTCTTCTTCCTGGTCACCTGCGTCTGCCTTGCCTTCAGCGCCTTCTACGAGATGATCGAGTGGTGGGCGGCACTGGCCGGGGGGGAAGCAGCCGAGTCGTTCCTCGGCACCCAGGGCGATGTCTGGGATACCCAGTGGGACATGTTCCTCGCCCTGCTGGGCGCGCTGCTCTCGCTGACCCTGCTCTCACGGCTCCACGACCGGCAGTTGGAGCGTCAGCGGAACAGGGAGGCCGGCTGATGACCGACCCGCGGGTCGAAGAAATCCTCAACCTGCTCCAGCCGGCAAAAGGGAAGCAGCTCTGGTATGGCGGGGCCACGGCCGCCGGTTCGCTGCGCGGAGTGGGTGTCGAGGAGGCGGCCTGGAAACCGGCCCCGGACCGCCACAGCATCTGGGCCCTGGTGCTCCACCTGGCCTACTGGAAATATGCCGTGCGCCGGATTCTCGAGGATTCGCCCAAGGGCGCCTTCCCCCGCAAGCCGTCCAACTGGCCGGTGGTGCCGACGGAGGCAAGCGAGGATCTGTGGAAGAAGGACCGTTTGCTGCTCCGCGATGAACATGAGAATCTACTGGCAGTGGTGCGCGCTTTCGACCCCCGGCGGCTGGACGAGATCGCCCCGGGCAGCGGCAGTTACCGCTTTGCCGACCTGATGTTCGGCGTGTCGACCCACGATCTCTACCACACCGGCCAGATCCAGCTGGTCAAGCGGCTTTACCGCGGCCGGCAGTTGGGGAGCTAAGCCATGGACATTCTCTCGGTATCGGTGACCCTCTTCCTGATCATGGACCCCTTTGGCAACATTCCGGTCTTTCTCCCTCTGCTGGAAAAGGTGCCGCCGGGCCGACGGCGGCTGATCATCGTCCGTGAACTGCTCATCGCCCTGGCGGTGATCGTGGGGTTTATTTTCTGCGGCCGTTACCTGATGGCCCTCCTCGGCCTGGACCAGGCAGCGGTGAGCATTGCCGGCGGCATCATCCTCTTCCTCATCGGTCTGCGCATGGTCTTTCCTCCGGCGCAACGGCCGGCGGAGAAGGACCTGGACGGCGAACCGTTCATCGTGCCGCTGGCCATCCCGCTGATCGCCGGGCCCTCCCTGCTGGCCGTTCTGATGCTCTGGTCCACTGCTGAGCCCCAACGGCTTTTTGACCTGCTCATCGCTGCGCTGATCGCCTGGGGCGCCACCTTCCTGGTGCTCTTCAGCGCCACCTTTCTCATCCGCTTCCTCACCCGCCGCGGCCTGGTGGCGGTGGAACGGCTGATGGGCATGGTGCTGGTGGCGCTTTCGGTGCAACTCTTCCTGGACAGCGTTTCAGAGTTCCTCAAGTGATCGGGCCGGGAGACTGGCATGGACAGGCTGGAGCAGATCAACGCCGAGACCCGGGAGGCGGTCAACCGCGCAGCGCGAACCTACCACGACCGTTTCCACAATGAACTGAATGACAAGCCATACGACCGGCAACTCCTGGACCGCTTTGCCGCTCGTTTCCACAAGGATTCGCTGATCCTCGACGCCGGTTGCGGCCCGTCGTTTCACATCGGCCGCTACCTGCTGGACCGGGGGGTCACCGTGGAGGGCGTGGACATTTCGGACCGGGCGGTGGCCCTGGCCCGGGAACTGAATCCCGGTGCCGTCATCCGGGTGGGCGACCTGGGAGCCATGGACGCTGCCGACGAAAGTTACGACGGCATCCTTTCCTACTATTCGATCATCCACACGCCGAAAAGATATATGGGCCGGCTGTTCCGTGAGTTCCACCGCCT
>CBESOE010000255.1:0-3308 GCA_965531145.1 uncultured bacterium
GTGACCGGAGGAACAGGTCGAGATCCACGTCCCGTTCCAGTTCCCCGAGGAGGTCAAGCGCGATCTTACTCATACCACGGTCGTGATACATGGATGCCAGGTCGAGCTGGGCCCGCTGCCGGTCAAAGGGCGGCGCCTCGGCCGGCCAGGTGTCGATGACCTCCAGCAGCATCCTGATGGCAACCTGGCGTTCGCCGCAGTCATAGAGACTCGTTGCCTGGTCGATGCGGCTGTCGCTCATGGGCGGTTCCTCAATCTGTTCCTGGAGACATGTCTGGGTTGTCCGATGACGGCCGGGGAATGACATCCCGTGTGTGTCTCTGAATATAGGTTTTATCATCAGGGAATTCAAGGGGCCGGCTACGATTCCGGGTGGCGGCCGATGGCAGGTTCTATTAAGATACCGAGCGAATCGCCTGACGGTTCACCAGCGATTCCATATCACCAGGCTGTGCATCGAGTGTGCTGATGATCATCTTTTACAGTGTCATTCTCGCCCTCTGCGGGCTGGCCATGCTCTTCCTCTTACGGGTCGGCTACTGGTACTACTGCCAGGACCGCTTCGTGGAGGTGATCAAGGGCCGCCTCTATCGCTGCAAGGCCATGCCCGGGCCGCGGCTGCTGAAGACCGTGCGGAAATATGGCATCCGGAATGTCATTGACCTGCGCCGGCCAGCGAATTCCGCAAGTGCCATCGAGGCGGAAAGCCGCTGTCTCGAGGAGGAGGGGGTGGGCTATTTCAACATACCGGCCAACCAGAGCCCCTCAGCAGAAACCGTGGACGCTTTTCTCGAGGTGGTGGAACAGGCGGATCCCGGACCGTTGCTGGTTCACTGCCGGGACGGGCGGGGGCGCGCCGTCTTTTACAGCGCCATCTACCTCATCGAGTACCAGGGGCTGACCCAGGATGAGGCCCGGCGCAAGTGCCGGTTGGTGGCCAGCCGCGGCACCTTCTCTCCCACCGGCGCCAAGGGACGTTTTCTTCTCGAATACTCCCCGAGACGAAACGCCTCGACCTAGTCCTCCCCCAGGGCTTGTTGGTTCGATTCCACGGCAAAGGCCCGGCAGGCTTCCCAGTCCCCGGCATAGAAGTCGCGCACCCGGCGAAGATCTTCGGGCGGGACCAGCGGCGCGTCGCCCACCAGCGACCGCGGCACCAGACGGGCGGCGCCCAGTATCAGGTGACAGGTGAGCAGGCGCGAGCGGACCTGCAGCCAGTGGAGCAGCCGGTTGTTCACCTGCGGCCGGGGCCGCCAGGGCAGGCGCCGGGTGATCGATCGCATCACCTTGAGCTGCTTCTCGCCGTAAGAGGGGTGCACCCGGCTGAGGTCGATCTCCTCCTGCCGGTAGTCAGCCCCGATGTAGCGGGCCATGGCGCCGAGGACCTGGTGCGGGTCCTCCAGCAGGTCGTGGTGGAAGAGCACCAGCGGCGGCCGCTGGAAGCTCTTCTGCAAAAGCTGAAGCAGGGGCAGAAACAGGATCTCCTCCTGTTTCCAGATGCCCTGATCCTGGTCCAGGTCGAGGAAGTCGGTGAATTCGGCGTAGCGGGCGTTTTTCAGATAGCGGCGGTATTGCGAGGCGAGATACCCGTCGTGGCGCCGCAGCAGGATGATGGTGCCGGCCCGGGGAAAATGCCCGGCAAACCGGGTCACCTCACGCTGGAACTGGCGGTCAAACTCCCGGGAGACGACGTAATTTCGGTGTTCGCCGGCGGAGATCACTTCGGGGTACCGGCGATAGTGGCGGCGGGGGACGTAGTAAACACCCTGCAACCGGGGGAAGAAGCGGTGCTGCAGCCAGGTGGAAGCCGTCTTGGCCAGTCCCGGGTGGAAGGTGACGGTGGGGTTGTGCTGCTCGTTGGGCATCCCTGGCCTCATCACGCTGATGGCTCGCTGGTGTATTGACTCACCTCTGAAGTGGATCACCGGTTCATTCTAGGCGCTCCCGTGTACATTGAAAAGGGGGCGCCGAAGCGCCCCCTCTCCGCTGGCCGTCCGCGTCGGATGGTAACGCAGGCGGCCGTTTTGATCCTTCCAGTTCCTTAGTTGTTCTGGGGGTTGTAGGACTCATTGACGCAGTCCGCCAGTTCGGCGGCGCTGACGGTTTTCCGGTCCTTGACCGAGCTCTTGGGGCACATCCAGGTGTCGCCGTCACTCGTCTTGACCCACACCATGACTTTCGCGGCCTTCCAGCTGTTGTCCTTCTTGCTCGTCATTTTCTTTTTCCTTTTATCTTACGTGTCTGTCTTGTTCTGTATCTGTTTCGCGTCGTCTGATTCGATTATTTTCTTATATTTATCTTACTCGAGGCCCCTGCCCGTCACGCCGGGCAGGGGCCGGATCTCTGGAAACGTTTACTGCATGTCGATGACCTGGACGAACAGGGTGAAGCTGCCGTCGAAGAGGCTGCCGATGGCGTAAACGATGTAGTTCATGTTGGGCTCGAAGGTCACCGCGCCGGAATCAAAGGCGGGCTGACCGCTGCCGGCCGGGTAGAGCACGGCGATCAGCTGTCCGCCCCACAGGTCGATGGAACCGAAGGAGAGGGGCTTCTTGCCGTCGTCGTTGGCCAGGCCCTGGGTGCCCACAAAGAGCTGGCGGGCGCCGATGCCGGACTCGGAGGTATAGACGCGCTGCAGGTCGAGGTCCACTGCCGGGGCGTCAGCGGTGTGGCGCACGGTGATCCGGGTACGGCCGCTGCGCAGCTGCTCGACATTGTTCTGGAAAAGCGAGAGGGCGATGCCGTTGCTCTCAC
Organism: uncultured bacterium; assembly: GCA_965531145.1. Classification (GTDB taxonomy): domain Bacteria; phylum Acidobacteriota; class JAQAZP01; order JAQAZP01; family JAQAZP01; genus JAQAZP01. Next base: position 2,755 of record CBESOE010000255.1, read on the forward strand.
CGTCGACAAAGGTCAGGTGGGCCATGATGGTGTAGTTCTTGCCGGGCTCGGGGCTGACCGTGCGGGACAGCACCGTGGTGCCCTGGAGCTTGATCTCGATGTCGTAGTCGCCGCGGGGCAGGGCCAGGGGGCCGGCACTCTCGTTGAAGTCGAAGGAGAGCAGGTATTCGCCGTTGACATAAACATCCACGGGAGCCGGCAGACCGGGAATGGCGTGGATGGCGGTGAGCATCGCATCTTCCTCGACACCGGTCGTGAAGGCGTCGTCGTTGAACGGGGCGGCCTGCAGCTTGCCGGCCTTGGAGGCCATGACGTCGGCGGTGGCGCCGGCGGCCACCAGGATCAGCATCAGGGACGCGAGGGAGGCAACTTTCTTCAACATTTTCTTTCTCCTTCTTTCTATCGTTTGTGTCCTGTCCAAGTTTCGTTTTCCGGGGCGGCTTCACTGTCCGCTCCCGATGTTCGAGTTCAATATACAGACTTAAAATAGAAGTGTCAAGCTAATTTCTATAAAAAATCTAATAAAAAATAGACATTGAGAATATATGGAATAT
>CBESOE010000256.1:0-3303 GCA_965531145.1 uncultured bacterium
GCATGCCGCGCGTCTACAATCTCCTCAAGGACGCGGGAGAAACACAGAACGTGCTGTTCCCGGAGACGTGGGTTCCGAAGGCGGCGCTGGGGCAGCTCGGAGTGCATGCAGTTTCGCTCAGGAACGAGCCGCCCATCAAGGCGGGCACGCCTGATCCGTACGTACCGCCCGAGAATTAGAGGGATGCCCCCGACGGGGAGCATGAGCATACGGCTCCCGGTGGCCTCAACAGCCACCGGGAGCCCCATAAGATATTGAATATTCATGTGGTTGAGTCACCTCCCGCTTCGGGACTTCATTCTCGACCGGATGGTCGGAGAAGGGACGGTGGCCGAGGGCGAGGTCACGGCCCACTGGACGGACTCCCCGGAAGAAGCCGTCGCGCACATCCGCAGCCGGAACGAGCACCATCCGGGTAATGAAGGATGAAAACAGGCCGGGCCTCAAGCACTGAGCGTTACGAAATGGATTGTGCGATCCATTAGCGGCAAAAAGGCGAGTGGTTGCGATGATCAAAAACATCTCTTCACGAACAGAGGGTGACTACCTGCTGATCGTCGCTTCGGGTAAGATCGTCAGAAACAAGGAATACCGGTTGCTGCTGAAGCGCTACTGCGAAGAGATCGCCAATTCCGGCTTGACCAAAGTGCTGATCGATGAAAGAGATGTGGAGTACGTGCCCAGCTTTTTCCCCCAGGTCGACATCGTCCGATACTATTCCAGCGGAGAACTGCCCGAAGAGTTCGCCACCTGGAGATTGGTCTGTGTCGGGGCTCCGGACGCATTCGACTTCTATGTCTTCTGGGAGAGCCTGGCGCAGAGGAGCGGGTACGACCACTGGGCGTTCACTTCGATGGACAAGGCTCGTGAGTTCCTGGCCGGTTCAGGCGTGGATAGCAGTCACGGGTAAGGGAGAGGAGGAAGGGCCACGCGATGCGGGAGGATGAGTGATATGATCCGGGAAAGGAAATCCATTGGCTGAATCATGGCGAAATCGATCACCAATCCGAGCAGGTCGCCCGCGGCGGGATGGTGCGGCGTTCTGGCCGGCGTTATCCTGCTGCAGTTGCTGGCCGCCTCGCCGCTCATGGCACGGGATAAGATCGACGTAGTGGTGCTGGCCAACGGTGCCCGGCTGCTGGTGGAGATCCGGTCGATGTCGCGCGACCTGCTGGAAGCCAAGACCGACGAAATGGGAACCGTGCGGATCGAGTGGGAGGACGTCGTCGCGGTGAGCAGCACGCACCGCTACGATCTGGAAATGAGAAACGGAGACAAATACCTCGGCACGCTCGAGGAAGGGCCCGAAGCGGGCCTGGTGGTGGTTCGCGGCGAGGAAGAGACGGTGACCCTGGAGATGGCCCGGGTGGTGCTGATCTACCCGGTGGAGGTCACCTACTGGCAACGTATCCGGGGGGACCTGAACATCGGCTACAGCCTGCGCAGCGAAGAGGGTCTCAGTCAACTGACAGTAGGCCTCAACATGCAATTTCCCGCGCACCACTTCATCCGGCGGCTCTCCATCAGTTCGTACTACAGCGACCGGGACGATGCGGACAGGATCACCCGCAACGAGGTGAGATACGACCTCACCCGCTTCATGCTCAAGTTTCCCCGATGGGGCACCATGGCAATGGTGGTCGGGCAGCAGGACAGCTCGCTGGGCCTCGACAAACGGCTGTTGGCCGGGGGAATGATCGTCCACGCCCCAATCCAGACGAACCGTCAGCTGTTCTTCGTCGGGGCTGGCGCAGTGTACAACGTTGAGAAATACTCCAACGAATACGACGACGAAGCCGCGGACGACCCGGAAGACGTGTACTCGACACGGGATGCAACCTGGGAAGGGGCGCTGGGGATCATCTACGAGGCGTTCCGCTACGATTTCCCCAACCTCGATGTCAAATTGACGCTGGTAGTCTTCCCCGGCATCACGGTCAGCGACCGACTGCGAGCCGAGTTCCAGGGCCACGTGAGTTACGAGGTGTTCAATAACTTCACCGTGGGCCTCAGCCTGACCAGTTCGCACGATTCCAAACCGCCGGTGGAGGAACTCAATGAGAACTCCTTCATCGCCGGCTTCACCATCGGGTTCAATTTCAACTAGCCGGTTTCAATTGACCTGCCCCCGGTTTTTGAACCACCTCCAGAGTTAGACTGCCAGTCCTAATGGAGATGGCTCGAACGGCTTGGGGATCCCTCTCATCTATGCCCTCACCTCGTGCCCAACCTCCACAGATCCCCTGGACAATGTACGTCTGCTCCAGGTTATCGACACCTGTTTTGACATTGCTATATACTGATCGGGTGAGGATGGAAAAGTGGAAGTATCACCAGATCATATTCAACAAATCGAGAGTATCGCCGGGGACCACCAACTGTCGCTGGTTTTGCTGTTCGGCTCTGCAGTGACCGGCCAGGGTGAACACCAGGGGAGTGATCTGGATATCGCTGTCCGCTACTCGGGCAAGGTGCCGGCGTTCAACGAGCAGTACCAGCTAATCCGACAACTCCAGGAACTCAAGATATACGCCTTCAAGCGTTACCAGGATCACCGCCCCTATTTCCTGATGGAACGGGCATTTGTTGACCGGTTCGTTCAGGGTGCGGATGCCCCCTCTTCGGATTAACCCGGAATACAGGCGCCGTCCATATACAGTCAACGGCGACAGTTTCAGTTCAAACCGATCAATCGGAGGGATACTGAAAGAGGGAGATAGAAATGGTCAGGACCGCGTGCAGCGCATTTATCTGTTGTTTTTGCCTGTTATTCATCGTCGGTTGCGCCGGCGAACAGCCGCCGGCCACCGGAGACACCGCAGAACAATCGCCTCCGCCGGCCGCCCCGTCCCCAGCGGCAAGCGCCGCCACCTATGACGTCGAGCAGTCCCGCAACCTGGTGGAAGCGGCCGTTACGGGTGATGCCGACTGCGCCCGGGAAGCGCTGCTGGCGGGCGCGGATCCAGACATCCGCCATTCGGACGGGTATTCAGCCCTGATGGCGGCCGCATACGACGGCCACACCGCTGTGGCGGCCCTGTTGCTGGACCACGGTGCGAAAGTCGATCCTCGTGACCCCGCCGGTCGCACCGCGCTGATGTATGCCTCCAGCGGTCCGTTTGCGGAAACGGTGGAACTGCTGCTGGAGCACGGCGCTGACCCGCTGGCCGTGGACCAGGAGGAGCACTTCACCCCGCTGATGTTCGCCGCCTCCGAGGGGCAGGCGGAGGTGGTCCTGTTGTTGCTGGAGCACGGTTCAGACCCGTCCATGATGGACGTGGACGGTGACACGGCCCTCAGTTT
>CBESOE010000257.1:0-3117 GCA_965531145.1 uncultured bacterium
TGATGCGCGCGGCCATCCGTCGGTTCTGCTCGTCGTAGTTGTTCTGCAGATAGACCGTCATCATGGTGCTGAAGGGCACCGTGCCTATCGAGGGCAACGCGGTGATAGAGGCCGAGATCGTGGGAGGCAGGGCGTGGCATAGTTCCAGGTGGCTCGGTTCAATACCCCAGTGTTCCATGAATGGAGTGGCGATGGATGGATAGATGGCGCTTGAGGTCATGGTGTAGCCCCCGCTGGGCGGGTACTGGTCACTGGTGGTGAGATCCACTGTGCTGAAGTAATAGCAGTCGTCCACCATGCCCTGGTCATCGGTGCGGGTGACAAAGGCCTCCCAGGAGGCCAGGCCGAAACTGCTGGTGACCCCGGCAGCGGTGAATCCACCGTCCTCGTTGACCACCAGCGAGTCGAACTCTTCGGAGGTGGTGCCGGCCACCCGGCGGGCCCAGAGGGGTTGGGCCTCACCGTCGAAACGGCAGAGCAACGCGTCGAAGTATCCGGCTGGCGATTGGGTAATGAGGCCGCAGCCCACCACGCCGCCATCGGCAGTGGCCTTCAGATCGAGCAGCTGTTCTTCGTCAGGGGTGCCCACGGTGCGGAACCACTGGCGGCCCCCATTGGAGCTCAGACGCACCAGCAGGATGTCCTGGCTGCCGTAACTGTCGGTAATCCCGCCCAGCATCAGATCGCCGCCAGGCAATTCGGCGATGCCCATAAATTGCTCCAGACCGGCGGTTCCCGATTCCGAGCACCAGAGGAAGCTGCCGTCGTCCTCTATCCGGACGGCGATGGCGTCCTGGTTGCCGCCTGACGGGCTGGAAAAACCGGCCAGCAGCGATCCACCGCCGTTGAGCCCGATGCCGCGCAAGGCCACCTCGTTGTCGGCGGTTCCCAGGACCCGCACCGAAGGAACCGTGCCGGTGGGGGTCACCTCTATGGCCAGCAGGTCGAAGAGGCCGGCGCCGTAGCTGTTGGTGGCCCCGGTCACCAGGTAGTTCCCGTCGGAGCGCTGGTGGATCGAAAAAATCCACTCGGTCTCCACGCCGCCAACCACGGTGGTCCAGAGCACATTGCCACCGGGGTCGAAGCCCACGATCAGGGCATCCATTGCTCCGGCACCGTAGCTCAGGGTTGAACCCACCACCACGCAGCCGCCGTCGTCAGTGACCAGCAGGTCACGGGGCTGGTCGTAGTACGGTCCTCCGGCCTCCCTGACCCACTGCGGGTTGCCCTGGGCGTCGTATTTGATCAGCAGTATATCGTCATTGGCTGCGCCGACGGTTGTCTCGGCGGCCACCAGGTATCCTCCGTCCGGCGTGGGGCCGATGGCCTTGCCCCGGTCGGTGTCATCCCGGCCGCTGGCCACCAGCCAGTACTCGATGTCCGGAATTTCGTAGTCGCAGAGTGAGCCCACGGTGAAATACGGGTCAACGGCTGTGGTGGTATGGGCCTGTTCGCCAAGGACCGCTGAGGTAACGTTGAATGTGGCCGTGGACCAGGCCGGTGTCCGCAGCGGTGAACTGGTGTTCCAGGTGCGGATGTGCGGGCAGCCCGGGATCAGCCCGTCGCTGTTGACTGCCGCCAGCATCGCATCCCAGTGGCCCGTGCCGTAGGCCCGCCTGGTGCCGGCCAGCAGATACCCCCCGCTGGGCAGATTGTGCACCTGGTCGGCGTCTTCCCACCCATCGTCCCCCAGCAGGCGGACCCATTGCAGGCCGCCGGCGTCGTCAAAATCGATCAGCAGGGCATCCTCCACCAGTCCGCCGGCGTCGCTGTTGCCCACCACCATGAAACCGCCTCCCTCCCGGAGCGCCAGGGAGCTCCCTTGCTCGTCCACGTTCGGCTCACCCAGAGACCGGGCCCAGTAAAGTGTGCCGTCGGCCCCGAACCGGGCCACCAGGACGTCCTTGGTGCCGCCCGGGTCGTAGCACTCGGTGGTACCGGTGGCGAAGAAATCACCATTTGGTGCCTCCACGGCATCGAAGAAATAGGAATAGCCGGTATTATCCCCAACCAGGGTGGACCAGGCGACCGTGGTGGTGTCCGAGAACTTGATCAGCAGTCCCTGGGTATATGTCGAGAAACTGCTCGACCAGCCGGTGGCGATGAAGCCGCCGTCGCTGGTAGCGCTGAAGGAGCGGATGACTTCGTTCCCGGCCGCATCGCCCACAACCGTGGTCTGGATCAGGTCTCCCGTCAGGTCGAATTCCATCAGCATCAAACAGAGTGGTCCCAGTCCGTAACCGGAGCCGCTCGCACCCACGGCCAGGGTATCGTCACCGGTGACGCAGATTCCCAGGGGTTGAATGAAATTTGAATCGCCGGCGAGGCGGGCCCACTGGATCGTGCCGTTGCTGTTAAATTTCACCAGCAGCACCCTGGGGTCGGCCTCACCAAGGACTTCACTCCGGCCGACGGCCACGAACCCGCCGCCGGGCACCTCGCAGACGGCGCCGAAGTAGTCGTGGCCCCCGAGGACCAGACCTGATGTCCAGATCAGGGTCCCTTCGGCATCATACCGGATCAGATAGGCATCGTTGAAAGCGCTGGTGGCATCCCAGGTGTTTCCGGCCACCACCGAACCACCGTCGGCAGTGACGATCACGTCAAGCACGTAGTCAACGTCGGGGCTCCCAGCGTAGTTGAGGAACAAGTGGTCCCCGTTGGCCCGGCTTTTCCCATCGAGGCCCGCTGCATACATTGTGGTGACATCTCTAACCTGGATGTCGGCATGGTGGACCACCTGATCCACATCAACTGATTGCGATTGGAAATCTGCTGCGGCAACGATGTCCGATATCGATGCAGCACAGAAAGTGAAAAGGAAAACGAACAGCAAGACGGTGTATTTCCGGATCATGGTGGGCGAGCTCCTGTGGAAGAAGGATAAATGAGAGCTGATCACACTGTCCCCGAGTGCCTGAAGGGAAAAATCGATGAGAAAAACCTATGGGGAAAATGTAGGTTCCAGGCGGGAAAATGTCAACAGGGATTAATCGGTGCCGTGGACAGCGGTGAAGGGGATGACCAATGGGAACTGGTCGGCAAGACTTTCCACAAGACGATGCTGTTCACCGGGAGCGGTGAGGGCGATGACAGCCCCGCCGCCGCCGGCGCCGG
>CBESOE010000258.1:0-2955 GCA_965531145.1 uncultured bacterium
GCCGCCGTAACTGACCGCTTAAAATTCGTCGCGTAAGGTGGCCACAACCACGCCGCTGTCGGACCGCACACTGCGGTTCTTCGCCAGACTGATCCTGGGGTTCACTGCCAGCTGATTCATCTGAACCGACGTGAGGTTTGCACCCACGGCATTGATTACGCCCAATTCATGGGTGATCTCGCCGCCCACTCCGCGGACAATAGCACTCACCGTCACCAGGTCGCTGCCCTGGACGATCATGCTCGTGGTTTCCAGGTTCGCCACCTGGTGGGATGTCGGTGTGATCAGAGTCATGGCAATGGCTGCCAGCAAGGCGACAATTCCCAGACCGGTACATATCGCAGCCATTGCCTGCCTGACTCGTCCCACCTCTCGACCTTTGATATCCATATCCATACCTCCATATTTAATTGCTGACCACAGTAAATGCAGGATTCATACCGAAAGGCCACAAATTCTGAAGATGCTTGCAAGCTATTAATTGTCAGTGGTTAGCCAAAATTGATTGGCAGAAAGCAGTGGAGAGGAGGACATGAAAATCGGCGGATCCACCCTAAATCCTCCACAATTTTGGTGAGAATCGCTGAAATTACGGAGGCGGGATCAAGGAGTCGGGAGCCGTGAGGGAATGAAAGGGAATGGAGCAGGTGTGGATGTGGCACCCTGTGGCCGGACCGGCGGAGTCCCGTCGGGCCAGCCACAGGAGGTACTTACTTCTGAGGCAGCAGTTCATCCGCCAGGTGGCCGGCGTCGTACAGCTTGCGCAGTGCTTCCATGATGTAGGCCGAGTGGACCGCGATGCTCCGGTTGCGCTGCTCGTCAAAGAGGAACTTCCCGGAGAGGCTCTCGATGTTGCCGTCAAAGAGCAGACCCACCAGCTCGGCCTCACGGTTGATCACCGGCGACCCCGAATTCCCTCCGGTGGTGTCGCAGTCGGAGATAAAATTCACCGGAGTGGAGAGGTCCAGCGTGGCCATACGGTCCCAGAACCGCTGGGGCAGTTCCCACTCGCCCTTGTTGCCAAAACCCAGCGACCGGTCGAAAAGGCCGTATAAAGTTGTCATGTGCGGGGCCCGTGTTCCGTTCATCGGGTAGCCGCGCACCGCCCCGTAGGTCAGACGCAGGGTGAATGTCCCGTCGGGATAAGTTGTTTTACCATAGACATCGAAGCGGGCCCTGGCGATCTGCTCCGAGGCCGGCGTCACCACGCTCTCCACTTCGAGTTTTTCCCACAGCTGGTCCTGGCGCAGTATGGGCGCCACCCCGCGGGCGATAACGATCAGCGGGTCATCCGAGGCGGCAACAGCCTCCCGTCCCCCCTCCAGCAACTGCTTGCGGAATTCCACGTCATCCAGCCGGGTCTTGCCGGCCAGGGTCTCAGCCGCCGCCCGCGGGTCGCCCAGTTCCGAGAGCACCTTGACCATCGGGTCATCAGCGCCAAGACGGTCGCCCAGGTATTCCAGGGTGAGCTGAATCATCACCTGCTCCAGGTCCCGGTGGACCGGCGCCGGCGAAAAGAGACGAAATTTCAGCTCTTCCAGCCCGGCGTCGTTATAACCGTCCAGGCGTTCGGCATCCGGCTTCTCCACCTCCTCGACGTAGAACACCAGCTTCAAGGCCATGTCCACCAGCCGGGAGGTAAAGGGCAGCCCGAAATACGAGCGGGTTTTCACCTGCTTCAGCATTTCCAGGTTGTCCCCGTATGCGGCCTCGATGCTCTTCCAGGCCGTACCGTATTTCGACTGCCAGACGGGATTACCGTCCACGCTGGCCCTGAATTCGTTTTCCACATCGCGGCGGCCGGCCATCAGGCGGCGGTCCAGCAGGGCCTCGTATTCACCCTCCATGGCTTTCATGGCATTGCTGAATCCGAAGATCATCGGCAGACCGCGGCGTCGCTGTTCCTTGCCCCGGGCCGCATAGTCCCCCAGCGCTTCGATTGTGCGGTTGATGAAGTTCAGCCTGGCAGGGTACGTCACGTCCCGCCGGTATTCGAGCTGGGCCACGGTGAACAGGCGGTTGGTGCTCCCCGGGTGCCCGGGGACCAGCACCAGCTCCTCCTCCTTTGCCCCTTCGGCATTCCAGGTCAGATAGTGCTCGGTGGCCAAAGGCTGACCATCCTCGTAAACCCGGAAGAAGGCAACGTCGAGACCATGGCGGGGGTAAGTGAAGTTGTCCGATTCGCCGCCGAACATGGCCGCCTGCAGTTCCGGAGCAAAGACCAGCCGCACATCGGTGTACTTCAGGTAGCGGTACAACCAGTATTCACCGCCGCGGTAGAGGTTGACCACTTCGGAGCGCAACCCGGTCTGGTCCAGGCTCTCCTTTTCGATGCGGGACGCCTCGGCATCCCGCGCGTTCTGCGCTTCGCCCTTGCTCATCTCCGGCCGCACCGCACCGAGCACCTTGCTGGTGACATTTTCCAGGTGGACCGTAATATTGACCTCCAGGTCCTTGCAGGGAATTTCATCCGCCGGCGAGCCGGCGAGATAACCACCGGCCACGTAATCCAACTCCGCCGTGGACATCTTCTGCAGCTGGCCCATTCCCACATGGTGATTGGTCACCACCAGCCCCCGCGGACTGACAAAGGCGCCGGAGCCACCGTCCATGAAGCGGACCGAGGAGAGCCGGACCTTGTCCAGCCACTGCCCGGTGGGCGCGAAGCCGTATTGCTCTTCGAGCAGTTCCAGCGGCAGGTTGTCGAAAGTCCACATTCCCTCCTCCGCCATCACCGGAAACGAAAACACCAGGGCCAGCGCAACAGCACCGCCACCCGCCATTCTCAGAACGTGAGCCCACCCGTTCATTCTCATTTTCAACCCCTCGATGAATAAGATTTTTATTGCTTTTCACGTTTTGCATCGGCATACAGCGGCTGGACATTGAGCGGGAACAAGTAGGCAACATGATGGGAGTTCGACTCCATAGAGGAACGGCCCCGGGCGGTTTGAC
>CBESOE010000259.1:0-2914 GCA_965531145.1 uncultured bacterium
CCAGGATGGGAGAGGAGACAGTGCAGGATCTTGATCCGCAGGCTCGAAGCGAACAGGCGGCTCAACGTTTCCGGCACTGCCACCATGGCCCCCTCCCCTGGCTTTAATATAGCCTTATTAGCTTGGATCATAGCCTATTTAGCTATTACTGTCAATATAAATAATGGGCGCCCGGCTTCGTGCCGGACGCCCATCACCATTAGTGGTAGGTCTCGAGGAAGAGCTTGCTGTCGGCGGGGGCAAAGGTCACCCGCCGCTGACGCAGCAGTTCACCGCCGATGAGGAGGTCGGCGCCCATGACCTGGAGGCCCAGGCCGATCATCCCCGGCATCTCACCGCACTCCAGCTCCATGGCTTCGCCGCCGATACCCGCGGCCAGCCGGTGCACCGGGGTGTGGAAGTCGCCCACGATCGGGTGGTAGTCGTCCCACTGCCCCACCTCGGGGCCGTGGGTCAGCAGTTCACCGCCCACATAGGTGAGGGTGGAGCCGGTGTCCACATACGCCCGCAGACGTTGCCCGCCAATCTCCACGGGGACGAATGGCGCACCCGGGTAGAAAGCCGGGAGAAGATCCACGGCCGTACCCGCAGGTTGCACGTCGCCCTCACTGAAGATAACCGTCATCAGCTCGGCGTCCAACGTAGTGGTGAAAGCGTTGATGAAGTCGAGACCGACAAGGCCGTCCGCCCACTCGGGCAGGAACCGCTCGCCCACCATGGAAAGCAGCAGGGACGATGCCCGTGCCGTCCGTCCGCACAGGTGAACATCCGAGCCGATGGTTGCCGGCGACCCGGTGTCCATGATGAATTGACGGCCCTCGACGTCGAAGACCGGGATTCCATCGTTCCAGTTAAAAGGAATAGTCCATTTCATGTTGCACCTCCAATGCATGTTGATGATGTCGTTTGACTGGGGTGGCGAACCGGGTTGCCGCCACCCCAGTGAGAGGGTCTCGCGCGTCGCGAGGAAGGCGACGCTGAATCGCCGCTCACCAATATGGGACGAGTGGAGGAAGGAGGTTTCTGACACCTGGAGCCTGAATTTTTCGTCTGGTGGCAACCGAAAAAAATATGCACTTGACAGAACCAGGTCCAGGTCCTATACTCTACCCTCAATGACAGCGCCAAAGTCGTTGTCACCAACGATCGCACAACGGAACATGTTCGAAATCGTCGATACGGCTCATACCTATCGACGTTTTATTTCAGTCACTGATGACACAGCCAATGTCACTGGCGACGGAAAGATAGAGGAGAAACCATGATCCTGTTAGATCCACACTTCAGGAAAAACAAGATCACCATGGCCACGCTGGTGGAAGATACCGGCCTGAGCCACCGGCAGGTACGCCGCGCTGTGGCAGAAGGTCTGGTGGATCCACCACAAGGAAAAGGCAAGAGTGCCCGCTATAGCGAGAAGACGCTGCACAGGCTTCAGGTGATCAGCAAACTGATGGCTCAGGAAGTGAAACCCCTGGGCCGCAAGCCGACCCTTCCTGAGATCAAAAGCATCCTCAAAGAGATGAGTGAAGAACAGCTGGAGGAGATTCGCGGAGGGTTGCCCTTCTCCTTTTTCGACACTGGGGATCCCAGCGACGCGGCAGTGGTGGATACAAGGCTGGACCACGAATACCTCGATCTCCACGAAAAAGCTTCGAACGAAGATCTCATCAGCCATGAGCTCGATGATGCCAGGCCGGTAATGGAACGAGTGCAATCCCGGTTTCAATCGCGCCACTCGCGGGGCACCACTTTTTATCACGGTGAGCTGGGTGACCTGGGGATGCTGCTACAGATGCTCCACGACAAATTGAAGACCCTGGTGGATGATAAATACGAATCCGACCCGACCGAGGGAGACACCTGGATCAGGATCCGTACAAGGTCCCCCATCATGGAGATACACCTTAAGGCCCCGGAAACAGAAACAGACAAGGCCAGATTAAAGGCACTGCAGCGCGCGGTGGAGAAACTGATCGACCAGGGCTATGGCCCGTATTACGACTGAGAGGGGTCGCAAGGGCCTTGCCCGGCGACGCAAAACGTCTCGCATAAAACACGCCGAGAGGGGGTGATTACTACGGATAACAAATTCACAGCTGAAATGACTGACCTGGAACTTGTCCGAGCTGTCATTGCCGGCGAACCAGGGGCGAGTGACTTCTTCGTCGACCGTTTTTCCAACTTCGTATTTTCGATCCTCGTCCGCAATCTCCGCATGGCCCGCGAACAGGCGGAAGACCTCCACCAGGATCTATTTCTCCGTCTCTTCGAGGATGGCTGCCGTCGCCTGCGCAACTGGAGCGGCGAGGGAAACGCAGCGAATTACATCGGGATCATCGTCCGCAACCAGGCGAATGATTATTTCCGCAGGAACAAGGTGCGGGGGGAGGTGCCCCTCCTCGATCAGCAGGATGAGGATGATGACCGCCCACCGGTTGTCCCGGTCTGCACCGATCCCAGCCCCGAAGAGGTAGCCGAGTCGGCCGAACAGCGCCGCCTGCTCTACAAAGCGATGGAAGATCTCACCGAACGGGATCAGGAGCTGGTTCACCGGCGCCACTTTGAGGAACAGTCCTACCAGCAGATTGCCGACGAAATGGGTTACAAGATTTCCTCTGTCGGGGTATTATTGTCCCGGACGGAGGAGCGGCTGAAGAAAGCGGTGGACCGGCTCATTGGATTGAGTTAGTCGTCCTCCGCATATTTCAATCATCCTGTCAGAATCATCCCCCCTTCCCCGTCCTGTCAATGAGAACCATGAAACATGCACTACCAGAACAGATCGTCGCGTTTCGTGACGGAGAGCTGACCGACCACAAGGTCGAAGGCCACATCAGGAACTGCCCCCTCTGCCGCCGGCAGCTGGGGGAGGCACGGTGGGTGAGAACTCACACCCTGAGCCATATACTGA
>CBESOE010000260.1:0-2895 GCA_965531145.1 uncultured bacterium
TCAGTCCAGCCCGTGCTTCACCAACCAGGAACGGTAGGTGACCGGGGTGACCCCCATCAGGGCGGCGGCGAACGACGGCTCATCGGGAATCCGCCCCGCCACCATGGTGAGCAGTTCCTGGCGCGCGGCATCGAGCCGGTTATCACCCCTGGTGTGGTCCGACCGCAGCCAGTCGGCGAGGAGCGGGCGAACGGTGTTCCACTCCGATGACCGGGGTGAAAGCCCGGCCTCGGCATCCGCCAGGACCCTGGTCACCTTGCGGCGGTACGTTGTTTCCGGGATTCCCAGCAAATCGGCCCCTCGGCTGTACACACTGTTTGACGCCTCCCAGGCCTCCCGGACCAGGTCCTCGTCAAGCCAGCGTCCCAAAGGCACCGCGCCGCGGCGGCCATTCCCGGCGGCACTGTCGATCTGCCGCTCGAGGGTCTCCACCAGGGTGGTCCATGCCGATTTAGCCGGCCGGGGATGGGTGCTGTCAGGTGGTGCGGGGATGTCGGGGGCGCTTTTCGGGGTCCTGGCCGGAGGGATGGCCGGCACTTCCTCCGGTGCCGTCGGGCTCCCTTCCATGCTGTCGATACCCAGTGCCCCGAGATCGATGGCGCCGCCCTCAGAGAGGATAACCGCCTTCATCACCCGGTTCTGCAGTTCCCGGACATTGCCGGGCCAGTTGTAGGCCAGCATCCCGGCCTCGGCTTCGCTGCTGAACCGGCGAACGCTCTTCTGGTACTGGACGGAATAGAGGTTGAGGAAATGTTCGGCGATGTGCAGGATGTCATCCGGCCGGTCACGCAGTGAAGGTGACTCGACACTGACAACGTTGAGCCGGTGGTAGAGGTCCTCCCGGAACCGTCTGGCTTCCACCTCCCGGAGCAGGTCCCGGTTGGTGACGGCAATCAGACGCACATCCACCTGTACGGCCCGGGTGCCGCCCACCGTGGTGATCTGTTTCTCCTGGACAAACCGCAGGAGTTTGCTTTGCACCTCCACCGGAAGCTCGCCGATTTCATCCAGCATTACCGTCCCGCCGTCCGCCTCGGCCAGCCGCCCCCGGGCCCGCTCCTCCGCCCCGGTGTACGCGCCCTTTTCCCGCCCGAACAGTTCACTGTCGATCAGTGTGGCGGCGATGGCCCCGCAGTCCACCACCACGAACGGCTTTTCCTTGCGGTCGCTCATCTCGTGAATGGTGCGGGCCAGCAATTCCTTTCCGGTTCCGCTCTTTCCGGTGATCAGCACCGTGGCATGGGTCGGCGCCACCCGGCGGATCGTGTCCAGCACCGACTCCATCTGCGATGATCGGCTGACCAGCCGTGCCTGACCCAGGGCCCGCCGCAGGTCGTTCAACTCGGCCCGGAGCAGCGAGCGCTGTTCTTCCTGTCGGGTGCGGTCCAGGGCAGCCAGCCTGGCGTGATTCAATGCCGCGGCCAGCTGGTCGGAGAGGGCCTTGAGAAACAGTTGATCCGCATGTTCCAGGGACATGGCCACCCGGCCGCCGTCGAGGTAGAGGCAGCCGAGACGCACTCCCTGGGACACCAGCGGCACGGCCCAGCTCACCACCGGTTCGCTGCCGTCCCCGTCGGTATATTCCAACGGTTCAGTTGTGTTCAGCGCCCTGTCCAGAAGTTGTTTCTGGGCGCTGTTCAGGGGCAGGGCGTTCTCTGAGGCCCCGGGGCTTGTACTGCTGGTCCGGACCGCCACCGGAAGAAGGTCGTCATCGGCATTGTAGAGGAACAGCGCCGCCCGGTCCGGCTTGAACGCCATCCGCAAACGCTCAACGACCTGGACCGCCAAGTTATCCGGGTCGGGGTTGGCGGAGATGATCCCCACGGTGTCCCACAGCAACAGCATGTTCCGATAGTCCTTGGCCAGGTTGGCGGTGAAGATCCCGGAAAGCCGGTCGAGGCTTTCTGTCTCGTCCACCTCCACATCCTCACCCCAGGGGACGACCCGTCCACCTCCAGCTTTCTTTGCCGCGTGCAGCGCCCGGTCGGCCTTTTGAATGAGCTCGGGGCTTGCCTCCCGCGCATCGCCGTTTTCCCCGGGGGCGTATTCGGTCAGCCCGATGCTGAACCCCAACCGGACCGCGCCCTCGAGATAGGCACCTTCGGTCAGCTTCGCGCAGAGGTTTTTTGCCACCAGGGTGCCGTTCTCCAGGTCGGTTTCCGGCAGGACCACGGTGAAGATAGCACCGCCATACCGGTGCACCACGTCGGTGGCGCGGGTGAGGCTGGTGAGCCGATCGGCGATCTCGCGGATCACCAGGTCGCCGGCTTTGCGGCTGAAGTGCTCGTTCACCACGTCGAAGTCGTCGGGGTTGACCAGCAGCAGGGTGAAGGGGCGGCTCCGGGATGTGGCCGTCACCACGGCCTGGGCCAGCAGGGCTTCAAACTGCACCCGGCCGGGCACACCACTCACCGGATCGTCCATGGCCGCTGAAACCTGTTGCGAGTGGAGGGCCAGGGCCGCCGCCAGGGCGACGAGCCAGTCCCGCCACTGGCTGAACTCCGGAGAGGAGGCCAGATCCTTCAGCGCGGTGGGAATCCTGGGCTGTTGGCCCTCTTTCAACCGCAGGCCGATCCAGATTCCTGGATGCTCCGCCGTCCCTCCTTCCCCGGTATCGGTCTCACGTCGTGCCGGTTCGGGGAGGCCGTCATCATTGGACCTGGCGGCGAGGATGGACTGGTGGGCGCTGACCCGGATCAGGAGCCCACCGGGGGACGAGCTGCTGATCCGATGGAGAAGCTGAGGTGCCGCAGAATTCTCGTCCTGCTGCCCCTCCCCGTTATAGCTGTTGCTGAATGCCGCCGCCGTCTCCAGGTCGGAAAGTTCGGACACCGGGGGGCCATCCCCGTCGTGCAAAATCAGCGGCTCGCTCACCGTGCCCGAGGACGGCGGGAG
>CBESOE010000261.1:0-2815 GCA_965531145.1 uncultured bacterium
AAGAAAGCTGCGCCGAAGAAGGCCGCAGTGAAGAAGAAGGCGGCACCGAAAAAAGCTGTGGTGAAGAAGGCCGCAGTGAAGAAGAAAGCGGTCAAGAAGGCTGCGCCGAAAAAGGCCGTGGTGACCAAGGCTGCACCGAAGAAGCCCGCGCCGAAGAAAAAGAAGTCACAACTCAAAAAATACGGTACCTATTTTTCGGCTCTGAGCCTCAAGCGGAAGTTACTCACCGAAAGATTGAGCAAGAGCAAGGCGGAAGTGCAGAGCCACAGCGGGACCGACGGCATCCGCGATTACGCCGACGTGGCCCAGCGGGCCTACACCAAGGAATTCCTTTACTCGCTCAGCGCTGCCGAGAGACGGCTGCTGCAGCTGGTGGACGCGGCTCGGTTGCGGATCGAGGACGGCGAATACGGTTTTTGCGCAAATTGTGGCAAGACGGTTCAGGTGAAGCGCCTCAACGCCATTCCCTGGGCCCGGCACTGCATCCAGTGTCAGGAACTGTGGGATGAGGGCAAACTGCACGACTGAATCGTTGTGATATAATCTGCCGGTTGTTTTTCCTGGCCAGCATAGTTGCGGGCGACGTACCGGGGGTATGATGAATCTAAAGGCCTTTCTCGTTCTTCTCGCCGCGCTGGTGCTTGTTTTCGGCACCTCGTTTCTGATCATCGGGAATCACGACGTCCTCAAGCAGGATTTCACCGTGTACAAGGATCTCGTGGTCCCGATGTACATCATGCTGGCCCTGGCCTTTGGCTGCGGTCTGTTGATCTCTTTTGTCTGGATCGTGCTCAGCGGGTTCCGGACGTCGTTCCTCAACTGGCGCCGCAACCGCCTGTTGCGGGCCGGCGAGGCGGTGGAGCTCGAATATGGGCGCGGAGTGGAGGAAATTCTCAGCGGCCGGAACGAAGAGGCGTTGAAGCACTTTCGCAAGGCGTTGGAGCGGGACTCCGGGCACCTCAAGTCGCTGCTCCGGGCCGGTGAGACGGAACGGAAACTGGCCCGTTTCGACGAGGCGGTTGAACTGCACCAGAAGGCCCATCACCTGGCTGACGACGAGGTGGCCCCGCTATACGCACTGGCCGATGACTATGACGCCATGGAGGACTGGAGTCGGCTGGAAACCTGCCTGAAAAAGATCGTGGAGCTCAAGCCCAAGGTCAGTTTCACGTCCTACCGCCGCCTGCGTGACCTCTATATTCGTCTCAATCGCTGGGAGGAAGCCGAGTCGGTGCAGAGCCGCATCCACTCCTGGCACGGCCGGGACGGTGGGGTCAAGGATGAGGAAAACGAACTGCTGGGAATCCGCTACCAGATCGGCCAGCAGAAGAGGGCCGCCCTGCAGTTCAGGGAGGCGATCTCGGAGTTCCGCAAACTGCTCAAGAAGCGGCCCGATTTCATTCCTGCCCACCTCGCCATGGGCGAAACCCACCTGGAGAACGAGAATCACCGACTGGCTCTGGAAACCTGGGAGAAGGGCTTCATGGCCACCAACTCTCCCATCTTCCTCAAACGGATCGCGGATTTCCTGCTCGAGCGAGACGATCCGCAGCAGGCCATCGAGATTCACCGCCGGGTGGCCGCCCGGGCGGGCAAGGACATCATCGCCCGCTTCATGCTCGGCAAACTGTACTACCGTCTGGAGATGGTGGACGACGCCAACGACGTTTTCCACTCTCTGCGCGAAGAGATGGCCCATTCGCCCACCCTGCACTATCTGCTGGCGCGCATCCGGCAGCGTCGGGGTGATTTCGAAGGGGCGGTGGACTCGTACCGCCAGGTGATCCGCGAGCTGCAGACCGTGGAGCTGAACTACGAGTGCACCAGCTGCCACATCGAATTCGAGGAATGGATCGACCGCTGCACCAGTTGTAACTCCTGGGGCACCATCGAGGTGTTGATGAAGGAGAACATCGCCCCCGAGGCACTGGGATTGAGCAGCCGGCCGATCTATCTCCCCCGACGGGATCACCGGTTGCTGCTCGGCGGCAAACGGTCGGACTGACCTTTCCCTGCATCTCTCTTTCTTTCACACGGGCGGACGTTGAGGTTCGCCCGGCTCCTGCTTCCCCATACCCATGGCCGGTACGCTTCGTTCGGCGGGAAAGGGGGCCCTCACCGCAGCCACCGTTTGTCTCGAGAGCATTCTCGCTCTGCTCTATCCGCCTGTCTGCGCCGTGTGTGACACGCCCCTGCCCGGTGGTGGTTTACGGGCCGGGTTCTGCTGCCGCTGCCTGTCCGCCATGCCGTTGGTCCGGGAGGCCGATCCGCCGGGTGCGGCCGTGACCATGGTGGAAGCGGGGTTCCCCGTGGCGGCGGCGGGTGAATTCGGCGGTCCGCTGCGCGATGCCATCCACCTGTTGAAGTATTCCCGCCGCGACGATCTGGCCCGTCCCCTGGCCGCCCTGATGGGTGATCTGGTGTCCCGTCTGGAGCGCGAGCGGGGAGGACGCTGGAAGAGGTCCCGGTTGCTGGTGCCGGTGCCGCTGCACCCGGCGCGGGAGCGGCAACGGGGGTACAATCAGGCGCGTCTGCTGGCCGACAGGCTGTCCCGCCGCTTCGGCATCCCTCTGGCCCCCCGGCGGGCCCTGCGTCGTCGCTGGCGCACCTCGTCCCAAACCGGCCGCGGGGCGGAATGCCGGCGGGAGAATATGCGCGGGGCCTTCCGCGCCGGCTGGCGCAAGGGATTCGAGGGGAAGCGGGTGCTGCTGGTGGATGATGTCATCACCACCGGGGCGACACTTGAGGCCTGCGCTCACACCCTGCGCGCCGCCGGTGCCGGACCGGTGACCGGGCTGGTGCTGGCCCGGACACC
>CBESOE010000262.1:0-2795 GCA_965531145.1 uncultured bacterium
TGTGCGAACCGGTTGCAACCGTGCCCCGCAGAGCATACCCCCCCCTCAATATATCGGGCCTTTTTACCCGGTAATCCCTGTGTAGCGAGCCTTTTCCCGAAATCGATCGTTGACCGCCCACCACCTGGGGGTAAGGATAGTTACCGGAGGCTAACTACCATCATGGGAATCACAGAGAAACGGCCGGCCCCGCCGTCCATTTGCGCCAGGGGCCATCACACCATCGAGAACGACAGGCACCGGGAACAGCTCCCGGGTATCGTGGAGGAGATCGTCCGCAGTCTCGATGCGGACAACTCCCCGGACCACGTCAGCTACCCGATGATCCCCAGCCAGGAGTCTCTGCTGGCCATCGTCGACCTCTACATGGCGATCCTGATGCCCGGCTATTTCGGCACCCAGGCGGTGGACCGGCCCTCGGTCCCCTTTTACCTGGGCAGCCGGGTGGACCGGCTCTACCGTCTGCTCGAGGAACAGCTGGGCAAGTGCCTGATCCACGAGTGCAGCGGGCCGAAGCCGAACTGTGAAGAGTGTCATGTCCGGGCCGCTGACGTGGCCATCACCGTGCTGCGCCGGATCCCCGAACTGCGCCGACTGCTGGCCGGCGATGTCCAGGCGGCCTACGACGGCGACCCGGCGGCCAAGGACCTGGAAGAGATCATCTTCTGCTACCCCGGGCTGCGGGCGGTGACCATCTACCGCCTGGCCCACGAGCTGCAGATACTGCAGGTGCCGATCCTGCCCCGGATGCTCACCGAACACGCCCACTCCATCACCGGTTGCGACATCCATCCCGGGGCCACCATCGGTGAAAGCTTCTTTATCGACCACGCCACCGGCGTGGTGATCGGCGAAACCGCCATCATCGGCCACCGGGTGCGGATCTACCAGGGCGTGACCCTGGGCGGGGCCAGCTTCGTCAAGGACGAAGAGGGCCGGATGCTCCGTGACCACAAGCGCCACCCCACCATCGAGGACGACTGTGTGATCTACGCCGGGGCGGTGATCCTCGGCGGCGAGACGGTGGTGGGGCGCGGTTCGGTGATCGGCGGCAGCGTCTGGCTGACCCATTCGGTGCCGCCGGACACCCGGGTCACCCTCTCCAGCCAGGAGCAGCGGATGACCCCCATCAACGGCGAAGCACAAAAAAGCGAGGCCAAAAAATGAAATATGCAGAATCGATTACCGACCTTATCGGCGGGACCCCGGTGGTGAAGCTCCAGCGGGTGGCGCCTGAGGGCGGCGCCGAGCTGTTCGCCAAACTGGAGAGCTTCAACCCCGGCGGCAGTGTCAAGGACCGCATCGGCCTGGCGATGATCGAGGCGGCGGAGAAGGATGGCCAGCTCAAACCGGGGGGCACCATCGTCGAGCCCACCAGCGGCAACACCGGCATCGGGCTGGCCATGGTGGCTGCGGCCCGCGGCTACAACCTGATCCTGGCCATGCCGGAAAGCATGAGCCTGGAAAGGCGGAAGATCCTCTCGACTTTCGGGGCGAAGATCGTGCTCACTCCGGCAGCAAAGGGCATGAAGGGCGCCGTCGCCGGGGCAGAGATGATCATGGAGAAGACCCCCGGCGCCTTCATGCCCCAGCAGTTCGACAACCCGGCCAACCCCGAGGTCCACGCCCGGACCACTGCCCGGGAGATTATCGACGTTTTCGGTACAAGCCTCGACGCCTTCGTCGCCGGCGTGGGCACCGGCGGCACCATCACCGGCGTCGGCCGAGTGCTGAAAAAGGAGATCTCGGAAATACTCA
Source organism: uncultured bacterium (assembly GCA_965531145.1). Taxonomy (GTDB): domain Bacteria; phylum Acidobacteriota; class JAQAZP01; order JAQAZP01; family JAQAZP01; genus JAQAZP01. Next base: position 1,759 of record CBESOE010000262.1, read on the forward strand.
CCGTGACCGTGGAGCCCGAGGAAAGCCCGGTGCTCTCCGGCGGCGAGCCTGGGCCGCACAAGATCCAGGGAATCGGCGGCGGGTGGGTGCCCACCATCTACGATCCCGGGGTAGTGGACCGGATTCTCACCGTGAATTACGGCGAAGCCTGCTGCTTTGCCCGGCGGCTGGCCACCGAGGAGGGGATCCTGGCGGGTATCTCCTGCGGAGCCGCGGCCCACGTTGCAGCCGAACTGGCCAGGGAGATGGGCCCCGGCAAAAAGGTGCTGGTGCTGCTGCCCGACACCGGTGAGCGTTACCTCTCCACCGAGCTGTTCGCCGAACCGGAGCCGCTGGAGGGGATGCTGGATTAAATGTTAATTAGGGACAGGAACTATTTAGTTAAGCATTCTTATCAACGCAACGTGACAGGAATGTACGTTTAATTAGTTCCTGTCCCTATTTAAGTTCGGTCAGCGAGAAATGGTAAACCGCCGCGGCACCGGCGTACCGCGCATCCGTTCGCGGTAGCCGTTCCTGATGCTGGTCAGCGCCTCGTAGTAGCGGTCGTCGCTGAAATCAGCGAAGGACCAGGGCAGCGGGCGCCAGGTCCGGCTCCCGAAGATCAGGGTCAGGTCGGCGTAGATCCCGCGGCCCACGTGGATCTTATGCTCGTGAAACTTGGCCGAGGCGAGGACGAACTTGTTGAAGTCCATGTAGCCGGCGTCGAGGTTGACCCGTCGCCGGCCCTCCACGGCCAGCCGGTCCTCGATGTGGTTGCTGATCAGTTTGATCTCGGGCAGTTGTTCGGAAAGCACCGGCTCGGCAAAGGCCACCAGCCAGCGGTGGATCACCGGCCCGCCCATTTCTTCCCGGTAGTAGTCGGTGACATCAAAGTCCCAGGGGCCGTGGATCTCCGCTTCCGGCCCGAATTCGGCCTCCATCAGCTGCCGCGCTTCGCCAAACAGCTCGCCGTCGGTTTCCAGGACGCAGATCACCAGTTGCACAGGCTGTACGTCCTGCGGTTTCATGTTCCGCAATCCTCCATCACCTGTCCC
>CBESOE010000263.1:0-2700 GCA_965531145.1 uncultured bacterium
TGCGGCGGCAAGGCCTGCTGGAAAACACCGTAATCATCCTCAGTGCCGACCACGGTGAGGAATTGTATGACCGCGGCGGCTGGGGCCACGGGTTCACCCTCTACGAGGAACTGATCCACGTCCCGCTGATCCTCCGGTTGCCCGACGAACTGAAACAGACCCCGGGCCTCCGGCCAGCGCCGGTATCACTGGTGGACATCCTGCCCACTATCGCCGGACTGACCGGCATTGCCCCTCCCGGCGGCGACCTGCCCGGGCAGAGTCTGCTGGGGCCTGCCCGGGAGCGGTTCCTGCGCAGTGGTATCTGGAGCAGCCGGGCACCCGACTTCTTCGCGGTGAGCCGCGGTCCGCACAAGTACATCCTGCTCCAGAGCCTCCCGGGGGAGAAAGGCCGGGCCGGGAACCACGAACGGCTGGAGACGGTCCGGGAAGCACCGGGGGCGGAGATGTATTTCGACCTGCAGGCCGACCCGGGCGAAGAACGGAACCTGGCCGGCGAGGCCCCCGGGATAGAGTCGATGCTCCGCGAGGAAATGGCTGGCTGGCTGGCGGAGATGGAGGCCTCCCCTTCACCAGGTCAGAAGGAAAAAGGTACAATTGATCGTGAACTGGAAGAGAAACTCCGGGCCATGGGCTACATGAAGTGATGATGCCGAGAGAGTCTCACACCTTGGGAGATATATGCCCACCTTCTCCAGAACCGTATTGCTGTCCATCCTCCTCACCCTGTGCAGCACACCGCTGACTGCCCTGGAAGGCCGTCTCATCGGCATCGACGGTGCACCTCTGGCCGGTGCCCGGGTCTCGGTGGAGGGAAGGTCCGGTTCCACCCTCTCCGGTCACGATGGCACCTTCACCATCACCCCCGACCCCGTATCGCCCTTCGTCCTGCTGATCACCCGGCCCGACGGCGTGGCCCTGGCCCCGTTCCCGGTGCTGGAGTTCATCGGCGGAAAAATCCTCGAGGTGCAGCTGGCCGGTGCGCTCCGCCAGACGGTGACCGTGATCAGCGGCTCGGTGCCCGACCTGGAACTGCCGCCGGCCGCCGCCGCCACCGTGATTGGACGCCGCGACCTCGACCAGCGGGCACCGGCCACCCTGGGCCAGGTCCTGGAGACCATACCGGGGAGCAGCGTGGGTGGGGGCGGCCTGGCCGCGGTGCCCTCCCTGCGCGGGCTGGCCATGTCACGGACGCTGCTGATGCTCGACGAGGGCCGGGTCACTGCCGAGCGCCGCGCCGGCCCTTCGGCCACCTTCCTCGATCCCGACACCGTGGAGGAGGTGGAGGTGATCCGCGGGCCCGGGTCGGTGGCCTATGGTTCCGACGCCTTTGGCGGCATCATCCGCGCCCGCTCGCGGATGCCCTCGCCGGGTGACGGCCTGACCACCCGCTTCGGGCTCACCGGCAGCCTGGGAACCTATGAAACCGGAGCAATGGCCGAAGTGAGCGGGGACGCCCTGGGTGGAGCCCTGCTGGCCGGGATCCAGGCCCGGGTTTACGATGACTACCGCAGCCCTGAAGGGGTGGTGGAGAACTCCTCGGCCACCCGCCGCGGTTTCCGTCTGGCCTGGCAACGCTTCCTCTTTGACGGCGTTTTGCGCGTGGGCTGGCGCACCGACCAGGGCCGGGATATCGGCAAGCCGGATACCGACTGGCGGGAAAAGCGGACCACCTACCCCGAAGAGGACTCCCACCGCCTGGGAATCTCCTTCGAGACCCCCGGCCCGGGCAACTGGTCGCGGGTGACGGTGAGCGCCGCCTGGGACCAGTACCGATTGGTGCTGGAAAAAGAGCGTTTCGCCACCGTCGAAGAGGGGCGGAGTCTCAGCGGCTCGGAAACCGATGCCAGCGACTACGAGCTGCGGCTGGAGGCCGAGAGACCGCTGGGTGACGCCACCCGATTGATTGTCGGCCTTCACGGCTATGGCCGCTATGGCCTCGAGGCGGAGAGCCGGGCCTGGATCTACGACTTGGACGACACCCTGCTGGAGGATACGTCCGAGACCAGTATCGCCGATGCCCGGCGGGATGACATGGGGGCCTTTGCCGGCCTGGGCACCGAGCTGGGCCGGTTGAAGATCAACGCCGGCCTGCGCCTCGACCTGGTGCGCTCGGAGAACAGCGGCGGGTATTCTGGCGACCACAGCACCGACGACACCGCTTTCTCCGGTTTCCTCTCCACCGGTATCACCCTGCGGCCCGACCTCGAACTCACCCTCCAGGCCGCCCGGGGATTCCGCGATGCCCTGCTCTCCGACCGCTACTACACCGGCCCCAGCGGCCGGGGCCGGGTGACCGGCAACCCGGACCTCGAGCCGGAGAACAGCCGGCAATACGACCTGGCGCTGCGGTACAACCGAGGCCCGTTGCGACTGGCGATGTTCGGCTACCTCTACCGGATCAGCAACCTCATCGAACGCTACGGCGAGGATGGTGACTACTACTTCCGCAACCGGGATGAAGGCGAGCTGATGGGCCTCGAACTGGAGGGGACCTGGACGCTCACCGAACTGCTGCTGGTCCAGCTGGGGGCGCAGATCCAGAGCGGGGAAGCGCTGGACGACGGAGAGCCGCTGGACAGCGTGCCCCCCCGGGGCGTCTTCCTCACCCTGCGCGGCAGCACTGCCTCCAGCTGGTGGTGGATGACCCGGGCCCGGGCCTACGCCCGGGACGACCGGCCCGGCCCCACCGAGAGGGAG
>CBESOE010000264.1:0-2664 GCA_965531145.1 uncultured bacterium
GATTATAGTGGTGGTGGTCGGAGTGGCACAGGTTTTGCTCTACATTTGAGTCGCTTTGTGTAGAGGAATAACCGGTGCTGACCGAAGGATAAGTGACCTACATTCAATAATATGCATAAGCTACTCTACATGTCAATATTGTTAGTTCTGATGCTGCTCTTCTTCAGCGCCGAGGCGAGGAATGTCAATTTCGATTCTCTCCCGACAAATCCTGTCCTGACTGATGTCGGGGTGCCCGGGGGCAGTTCGCTCTCCGATTCGCTGGCCCTGCTCACCAGCGGTCTGATCATGCTCATCTCCGCCTCCTTTCTCAAGCGGCTCTCCGGCTGATACCCCTGTTCTGCTCTACCGCTCCAGTCACTGACACCGCTGTCCCCCGCTGCCGGGCTTGACGTTTCACCGGCTCAGTACCTATATTATCTGTGAGTTGTTGTAAACACCTCGCCCCATACAGTATTGTTAAAGAACCCTCTTCGGTATGAAAGACGTCATTCCGTACCCGGGGAGAATACCTATCGAGGTGACCTTGTCCGCCGACTTGATCAATCGCTACATCGTTGACAGCCCTCCTGAAGTGACGGCCCAGATCGCTGCCAGCCGTCTCGAGGAGATCAATGTCCTGCTGCGAACCAGCCGGATCACCGGCCTGGCCTTCGATCCGGAATCGGCGATAAACATCCTGCTTGACATGGCCCGGGAAATCCGCTGGTTCGACGGGGCCCTGCTCTACCTGGTCCACCCTGACCAGCAGGGAATTCTCGCCGCCTTCAGCAGGGGGTTCGAGGATGTGCCGCTGCCGGAGGACGCGCTTTCCACGGGGAATCACTTTCTCCGCTGGACCATGGAACACGAGGCATCGTTCCTCGTCCCCTCCCGCGACGGTGATGAAGCCACTGCCGGAACCCTGAAACAATACGGCTCCCGCTCCTTCCTCTCGGTCCCCTGTTTCACCGGGTCGAGACTGGCCGGAGCTCTCCAGTTGTTCAGCCGCCAGGCCGGTTTTTTCCACCCCGACGACGTGCGGCTGTTCCTGATTCTCAGCCAGCAGGCGGAAAAGGCCATCACCGCACTGCTGCGAAGCCACCATGCCGTGGACGAGGCCGATGTCCGTTCCTGGAAGCAGGTGGAGCACGACTATCTCACCCGTGAACTGAAACGGGAACACGGACGCTCCCGGCGGTCCGGGGCCCCTGTTTCCATGCTGCTCTCCTCGCTGATGCCCCCCGATGGGTCGGATCTCTCCTTCAGCACCATGGAGATTGAGAATCTGATGCGCCAGCTCAACCAGCAACTCACCGGCCGGCTTCGTCCCGGTGATCTGGTGGCCCGCTACGACACCGGCGAAATCGTGGTGCTGCTCCCGGAAACCAGCGGAACCCACGCCCGCCGGGTGGCCCGCCGTTTGCGCCGGACCATTCGCTACGAACTGGGGGTCGGTGATCCGCCGGTCCGGCCGCTGCTCACTTCGGTGAGCATGCCGCTGCAGGCCAACGGCCACCAGCCGGACCTCTCGGTGGTGGAGCGTCTCCGTCCGCCCCTGCTGGAACAGCAGCGACGGCTGTGGAGCCGGCATTCCGGAGTACTGCCGCCCCGCCCGGCCGAACCGGCCTCACGCCTCCACCAGGAGCAGCAGCATCTTTTCCGCCCGGACCTGGAGAAGATGGAACTGGCCTCCAACGCCTCCTTCAAGATCGACCGTCTGCTCGATCTGCTGCTGCTGGTGGGCATGGAGAGCCTGGGGGCCGAACGGGGCTCGCTGGTCATCCAGACCCGGCAGGGCCAGCGAAGAAACCTGCTCAAGCTGCAGTCGGCGAGGGGCATGAACATGACCGAGGACCCGTCGGAAGTGGTTCTCGACCCTGACGAGGGATTGCTGGGGCACATCCTCGAGGAGAAGCTCCCGCTGTTCACCGAGGACGTCCGCCGGGACTTCCCCCGGCTCACCGGGCAGGCCAACCGCAACTACACCAACCGCTCCTGTCTCTGCGTGCCGGTGGTCAACCGGGGCCAGGTCCTGGGCGTCTTCAGCTACACCAACCGCAAGCACGGCCTCGACCCCTTTGGCCAACCGGACCTGGACCGGGTCAAACCGCTGATCGATTCCGCCGCGGCGATCATTTCCGAGGGCCTGCGCTTTGACAGCCTGCAGCAGGACTTCATCAGTCTCGCTTCCCTGTCCCTGGTGCGAATGGCCGAAGTCCAGCTGCCCTGGAGGGACGGCCACGCCCAGCGGGTCTCCACCTATTCACTGGAGATCGGCAGACACCTGGGGCTCCCGGACAAGGAGCTCACCGCGCTGGAACAATCAGCCATGCTGCACGACATCGGCATGATCGGCATCCACCCCCAGATACTGGCCCAGGAGCACCGGTTCAACCGCTTCGACCTGGAGATCATCAAGAGCCACACTTCGCTGGGCTGGAAACTGCTCCAGGCCCTGCCCTTCGGCCGCACCGAACGGGACGTGGTCCTGCACCACCACGAAAAGATCGACGGTTCGGGATACCCCGACGGCCTCAAGGGCACCCACATCCCGGTCACCGCCCGCATCGTGGCCGCGGCCGACATCTTCGACGCCCTGACCTCACACCGTCCGCACCGCCCGGCCATGACCCCGGCCGAGGCCCTGCAGGAGATCTCCGCCATGGCCGGCACGCACCTCGA
>CBESOE010000265.1:0-2653 GCA_965531145.1 uncultured bacterium
TCACGGCCGGCCTACCACTACAACTACGCCCTGGCCCTGGGGCAGAGCGGGCAGGTGGCAGAAGCGCTGGAACAGCTGCGCCGGGCGCTGGAGGCCCGCGGGCAGTAGGAACGCACCCCATACTGTCATTGCGAGGAACTGGCGCAGCCCAATTCTGTCATTGCGAGGAGCCCACGCAGTGGGCGACGCGGCAATCTCTATCATGCCTGGGGATGCCCGGAGATTGCCGCGTCGCCGTCTTCGACGGCTCCTCGCAATGACAAGAGTGATGCTGGAAACCCGCGGGCAGTAGATCAGGCCATATCAGGAGTGCACGTACCCCAGGGCCTTCAACTGGTCCACTACGTCGGGCCGCAGTTCATCCTTGCTGAGAAACTGCTGGGGCTGCTTGAGCGGATGGCGGTCCAGCCAGCGGAAGAGGCGCTCCCGCTCCTCGACCTCGGCCGCCAGACCGGTGCCCGCCAGGTTGTTTGTCTCCCCCGGGTCGACCTGCATGTCGTAGAGTTCGTAGACAAGGACCTTGGTGCGGAAACGGTTGTCCACATCGCCACCCAGCCAGAAGCGCACTCGCAGGTCGACGATGCGGTTCAGCGGGTAGGCCATCTTCAGCGGAGAGATGATCAGCTTCCAGCGGTCGCCCCAGACCGCTAAGTGGCTGTAGTTGTAGTCGTACTTGCCCTCGATGTAGGTGAAGGCATCCTCCGGGCTTCCCGCCCCCTGTCCGGTCATCAGCGGCACCTGGCTGCGCCCTTCCATCTCGGCGACGTCATAGGGCACACCCAGCAGGGTGAGCATCGTCGGCAGCAGGTCCACCAGTTCCACTTTCTGCGGGATCACGGTTCCCCGGGGCAGCGCATCGTGGCGGATCATCAACGGCACCACCGCCTGGGTGTTGTAAGTGTTGTGGCCGTGGGACATGTAAATGTTGTGCTCCACCAGGCTCTCGCCATGGTCGGAGAGCAACACCACCAGGGTGTTCTCCAGCAGCCCCATCTGCTCCATGACGGCCATGGCATACTGCAGGTGGAAGTCGTTGTAACGGATCTCGGCGTCATACTGCGAGATGTAGAAGTCGAGGTCCACCGAGTAATCGGTCTCCTCCGGTTCGCGCAGCAGCACTTCGGTGGGCAGGATGTAGGGCTGGGCACGGGGGCCGATCTCCACCTTGCGGTCGCGGTTTTTCCCATACCAATAGTCATTGGTGAACAACGAATACTCGGGCTCCTCCACCACGTAAAGGGCGTGGGGGTCGGTGTAATGCAGCCAGAGCAGGAACGGCTCCTGGCCCAGGTTCCGGGCGTAGGGGATGAACTTTTCATTCAGCCCCCTCGACTCCACTTCCTCATCGTAGAAGGTCAGGTCGAAGAAATCGAAGCCCTGGTCAAAGTTGAAAACATCGGAACAGGCCGGGTTGGAGACAAAGGCCGCCGTGCGGTAACCCGCTTCCTTCAGCCGCTCGGCCAGGGTGTTCGATTCGTCGGAGAGCACACCGTGATTGCGGCTCAGACCGTGGGTGCGCGGGTAGAGCCCGGTCATCATCGTGGCAAAACTGGGCGCGGTCATGGTCTTCTGGGCCACCGGCGTCTGGAAGAGCAGGGCGTCCTGGGAAAAACGGTCCATGTAAGGACTGGTGTATCGCTGATACCCGTAGGCCCCCACGTGGTCGGCCCGCAGGGTGTCGATGGTGATGAACAGCAGGCTTGGCCGCCCCTGACCCTCGATCACCGGCAGCGCCTCTCCCGCGGCGGTCTCCACGGCTGCCGGCACACCGCTGTCGGCCACGGAAGCCGAATCACTATGCAGCACCATGCCCAGGCCCACGGCCAGGATGAAGAAGACCAGGGTCGACACGGCATGAACCGGCCGCACCCGCTGCCAGGGGATGAAGCGCAGCAGCAGCCGCACCACCAGCCAGGTCACCGCCAGCAGGCCGAGCCAGATGGCGAGGTAGCGCAGGTTGTTCCGCTCAAAAGGATTCTTGTCCAGGTGGACAAGCAGCCGGTGGTAGGCCACCAGGCCGATGGCGCCGATGAAGATCATGCCCCAGTCGAGGGCGCCCCGCACCGCACGGAGAGCCTGGCGTGCGGGGGTCTCCCCAAGACGCCGTCCCCGGAAGACCAGGCCCAGGCCGGCGGGAATCACGGCCGCCAGCAATCCATACAGCGCGCCGGCCACCCCGTTGAGGAAGAGGAAGAAGACCAGGTAGCCGAAACGATCAGCCCCTCCGCGAAAAGGAATCCAGGGGTAGTGAAAGACGGCGATCCAGGTCTCCAGCGCTCCCATGATCAGGCCGGCCGCGCCAAAGAGGATCAGGGCGAGTGAAAAGGGTCGGGGTCGATATGTCATATTGATTTTCTCTGCTTGTCTGGAAAAGAGAACGCCACCGGGACACTGAAATCATCGGACCAAGGCTCAAGAAACTTTAAGCCACAGTAAATCGAATACTTTCCGATGTTGTACCCAGGACAGAATCCCACTGCGAAACAAATGGAAACCGTTGAATTTTATCTCTTGACGAGGTTTGGAGGCAAGCAGCTCAAACTTTGCACAGGCACTCAGGATGTGGCGAGGGCCGTCTCAACTGGTAAAGGTGATCCAGTTGCCGCACAACCCGTCGTAGTAGTAGCTGCTGCTGGTGCCGCCGGGGCCGAAG
>CBESOE010000266.1:0-2568 GCA_965531145.1 uncultured bacterium
ACCTTCGTCAGGGTGTTCGCTTCCACGACGGGTCCAGTTTCGGTGCGGAAGACGTCCGCCAGACCCTGGAAACCATCCTCTCCCCCGATTTCCCCACCTACCGCAAGGAGGATTTCAGTTATGTCGAACAGGTGGAGACGCCGGACCCTTCCACCGTCGTGATCCGGCTGAGCCGGCCCTTTGCCCCGCTGCTCTTCAACCTCGCGGTGGGGATCGTACCGGCGGAGTGCGGAACCGATCCCGGGGAGGATCTGCCCGGAACCGGCCCCTACCGGCTGGTGGAGCACCGGCCGGACCGCTACGTGCAGTTCGAGCGGAACGACGATTATTTTCTCGGGCCGGCACGTATGCCGGCGATCCGTTTCAAAATTGTGCCCCAGATCACCGTACGGATGCTCGAACTTCGCAAGGGCAGCGTGCGGATGGTGGTCAACGACCTCAACCCTGACATTCTCCAACAGTTCCGTGACAACCCGGATTTCCAGGTGCTGGAAACTCCGGGCTGCACCTATGCTTATATCGGCTTCAATCTCACCAACCCGATACTGTCCGACCGCCGGGTCCGCCGGGCCATTGCCATGGCGATCAACATCGAGGAAATGGTCAACGACTGGGCCCGGGGCACCGCCGTTCCCGCCACCGGCCTGGTCCCGCCCATGTCCTGGGCCTGGGTTCCCGATCTGCCCCGGCCGTCCCACGATCCAGCCGCCGCCATGGAACTGCTGGACCGTGCCGGCTATCCCGATCCCGACGGACCGGACGGGCCGGCCCCGCGGTTCAGCCTGGAATTCAAGGGATCCACCAGTGACATCTCGCGGCAGAAATCGGCGATCCTCAAGGAGTATCTGCGACAGGTGGGGATCGAACTGAACATCCGGCAACTGGAGTGGGGCACCTTCTATGAAGACATCCGCAAGGGCTTCTTCCAGATCTACTCGCTGAACTGGACCGGCATCGGCCTGCTGGATCCCGATATCCTGCGCACCCGCTTCCACTCCCGTCTGGTGCCCCCGAACGGCCTCAATCGCGGCCACTATGGCAACCCCGCGGTGGACCGGCTGCTGGAGGCCGGGCTGGACTCACCGCTGTCCGAGGAGCGCTACCCGCTCTATGCCGAGGCCCAGCGGTTGCTGGCGGAGGACCTGCCCTACATCAGTCTGTGGTACAAGAAGAACCACGCCGTGCTGGCCCGGGGCCTGGCCGGTTTCACCCTCAGCCCCACCGGCAACTTTTACTACCTGAAGGATGTGTATGACGGAAACAGCAACACGGAGTGATCCCGGACGGGGCACGGTGGTACTGTACAACCCCGTGGCCCCCTACTTCCAGATGCCGCTGGGTATTCTGGCCGTGGGCACCGCCCTGCAGCGGGCCGGTTTCGAGGTGCGGCTGGTTGACGGCCGGGTAAACCGGCCCGGCGACCGGGAGCTGACCCGGCTGCTGGACGGTGCGGTGATGGCGGGGGTGGGGGTGCTCAGCGGCAAACCGATCCTCGACGCCATCCGTTTCTCCCGGCAGGTGAAGGAGTTGGCCCCGGATCTCCCGGTGGTCTGGGGGGGATGGCACCCGTCGCTGTTGCCGGAGCAATGCCTCACCGAGGGCTCGGTGGACTACGTCATTCGCGGCCCCGGCGAAGAGTCGGCCGCCGCGCTGGCCTCCTGCCTCGCCAGGGGAGCGGAAACCGGGGAGGTTCCCGGCCTGACCCGCCGAACCGCAGGCGGGTCGATCCAGACCAGAGACGTTCTGCTGCCGGCCGAACCGCCGGCACTGGACTACAGGCTGCTCACCATGGATCACTACTGGGCGCCCCGTGGCTCCCGCACCCTGGACTACATCACCTCCCAGGGCTGTCCCTTCAACTGCGCCTTCTGCAGCGACCCGGCGGTCTACCACCACCGCTGGCGGGCCTTTCCGCCGGAACGGGTGATCGGTGAGATCGGAGAGCTGGCGGCTCGTTACCAGATCGAGCGGGTGGCCTTCCTCGACGACATGTTCTATCTCAAACCCCAGCGCGCCCGGGCCATCGCCGAGGGCCTGCTCGGCCTGCGCCGGCCACTACGCTGGTCGGCCACTTTCCGGGCCGGCCAGCTGGCGGAAATGGATGAAGACCTGATGATACTGATGGTGCGCAGCGGACTGGACCAGATGGTGGTGGGCGCTGAATCGGGATCGGACCGCCTGCTGGCCAGCATCGACAAGAGGCTCACCGCCGATCAGATCCTCAAGTCAGCCCGCCTGCTGCACCGCTTTGGCGTCAAGCCGGCCTACGGGTTCATCACCGGCCTGCCCGGCGAGACTCCGGAGGACCGCCGGGCCACCGAAGAGATGGTCTTTCGCATCGGCGAGATCCACCCCCACGCCTTCACCCGCATCTTCTTCTACACCCCCTATCCCGGCTCGAGACTGACCTCCGAGATGGGTGAGGATGGGGCGGCCCTGCCGGCCAGCCTGGAGGAGTGGGGCAATTGCGATTTCTTTTCCGCCGACCGCACCGGCACCCTGGACAGGGAGGAGATCAAACGGGTGTCGCGAATCAACTTCTACACCCACTACGCCAGCCTGCCTCCG
>CBESOE010000267.1:0-2516 GCA_965531145.1 uncultured bacterium
TTCAGTTCGCCAACATCCAGCGATAAAGGACTGGGAGTTAGTTATAAAGTTATGTACGTCCCCATTTTCGGAAATTGACACGAAACGGTACAGTTGATAGATTTTGTCCCCCGGCTCGATGGGGTTGAGCCGGAAGTGGAGGGACCGGGGTGGAATACAAGCGCATACTGGTGCTGGGTGCCGCGGGGATGCTGGGTCAGGACCTGTTGGAACACCTGCGCGGGCAGTTGCAGAACGGCGGTGAGGTCTTTGCCGCCGACCTGGAGCAGTTCGACATCACCGACGGCGAGGCCGTGCGGGCCTGGGTGGCCGACCTTGGCCCGGACCTGGTGATCAACTGCGCGGCCTACACCAACGTGGACGGCGCGGAGGAGAAGCGCGAGGCAGCCCTGGCCGTCAACCGCGACGGTGCGGGCCATGCGGCCGAGGCCGCGGCCCTGGCCGGCGCCGATTTCTACCACATCTCCACCGACTTCATCTTCGACGGCACCAAGGACGGCCTCTACCTCGAGGATGACGAGCCCAACCCGCTCTCGGTCTATGGCGCCTCCAAGTGGGAGGGCGAGGTAGCGGTGCGCCGGCTGCACCCGTCACCGGTGATCGTCCGCATCTCCTGGCTCTTCGGCCACCGGGGCAAGAACTTTGTCCAGACCATGCTCAACCTGGGCCAGACCCGTGACGAGCTGACCGTGGTGCACGATGAAGTGGGACGGCCCACTTACACCCGCGACCTCTGCCAGTGGCTCTGGTCGATGATGGAGGCCCGTCCGGCCGGGGAAACTTTCCACGCCGCCAACAGCGGCCGCTGCAGCTGGTTCGAGTTCGCCTCGCGGATCATCGAGGAGGGGGGGCTGTCCAACCGGGTCACCGTCCGGCCCACCACCGCCGCGGAATGGGGAGCGCCGGCACCCCGGCCGCCCTGCTCCGTCCTCTCCCTCGACAAGCTCACCGCCCTCATCGGCTATCCTCCCCGTCCCTGGGAGGAAGCGCTCAAGGATTACGTTCGTTTCAGCGAAAAGTAACTGAAGGGGAAGCAACATGCGAGTTCTGATCACCGGTATCGCCGGCTTTGTCGGCAGCCACCTCAGCGACCTCCTGCTGGACGCCGGCTTCGAGGTCACCGGGATCTCTTATCCCGGCTTCCCCCTGCACCGCATATCCGGTCACCTGGACAAGATCGATCTCTTTCAGGCCGACATCCTCTCGCCCCAGGAGATGGAGGAGGTCTTCCGCATCAGCCGGCCGGAGCGGGTCTACCACCTGGCTGCGGTGAGCAGCGTCCGCCAGTCGTGGAAGAACCGCCGGCAGACCATGGAGACCAATGTCATCGGCACGATGAACGTTCTCGAGGCGGCCCGGGAGATGTCCGTTTCGCCGCGGGTGCTGGTGGTCAGCACCTCCGAGGTCTACGGCACGGTGCCCGAAGAGGACCAGCCGGTGCTCGAGCAGTATCCCATGCTGCCGTCCAGCCCCTACGCGGCGAGCAAGGCGGCCCAGGAACTGCTGGGCTACCAGTATTCGGCCGGCGAGGGAGTGCACACGGTGATCGTCCGCGCCTTCAACCACACCGGCCCGGGCCAGGATGGCGAGTTCGTCTGCTCCAGCTTCGCCCGCCAGATCGCCAGGGCGGAGAAGGGGCTCACCGAGCCGGTGGTCGAGGTGGGGAACCTCGCGGCGAGACGGGATTTCAGTGACGTGCGGGACATGGTGGGCGCCTACCATGCGGCGCTGGAAAACGGGCGTTCGGGCGGCCTCTACAACATCTGTTCCGGTAAAGCCCACTCCATCGAGGAACTGCTGCAGATGATGCTGGGCATGAGCGAAACCACACTTGAAGTCCGCCAGTCACCCGAGCTGATGCGGCCGCTGGACATCCCCCTGATCCTCGGTTCGAACCGCCGGTTCACCGAGGAGGTGGGCTGGGAGCCGGCCATCCCCATCGAGACCACCCTCCGCGACCTGCTCGATTACTGGCGAGAAAAAGTCTGAAGAAAATAATCAGGGACAGCTGTATTTGAAATTCATGGACAATGGTTTATCCTGAGTGAAAATCGATCTCTCAGGAGGATAACCATGTCACATGCCACCGTGCGGGTACTCGCCTTATCATCCGTTTTTCTCCTTGCCTGCAGTTTGGCCGCCGTGACCGAGGCGGCGGATATCCACGTGCCGGCCGACCATCCAACCATCCAGGCCGCGCTCGATGCCGCGGTTGATGCCGACCGGGTGATCGTGGCCGACGGGGTCTGGACCGGCCCGGGCAACCGCAACCTGGTGTTCAACGGCAAGGAGGTCCAGCTGCTGGCTGAATATGGCCCGCAGAAATGCACCATCGACTGCCAGGGATCGGAAAGCTCCCCCCACCGCGCCTTCATCTTCGAAACCGGCGAGGGGCCCCTCTCTGTGGTGCAGGGCTTCACCCTCACCGGCGGGTTCGCCGACCGGGGCGGGGCGATCATCTGCGACGGCGCCTCGCCCACCATCCTCGACTGCGTGATCACCGGCAATGTGGCCGA
>CBESOE010000268.1:0-2386 GCA_965531145.1 uncultured bacterium
AAGTTCTGGGAGTGAGGGGGATCCCACCACTCTCATGAAAAACGCCGGGCGACAGGGCAAAGACTCACCCCGCCGCCCGGCTCACGCCTGCCCGCCACCCCCAACAGGACACGGACAGGCTGGACAGGGTCGGATCACGCACCTCCCGACCAGCCCTCCTCTATGGATGGGTTGGCCAGGCTGCAGCCGAGGCGGCAATACATGTACCCGGTTGCCGCCGTCAGGTGGCAGGCCATGGCAGCAGCGGGATTGATCAGCAACAGTATGGTGCAGATAGCGGTGGCCATGGTGTACCAGTCACCACAGCAGTTCAGACAGGCCATCCCGCTCCAGGTCTGGTTCCAGCAGTCGTAGTAGTCATCGAAACCCCAGTCCCAGCCACCACCACTGCCTTGGGGCTGGTCCGTCTCCATGGCCAGCAGGCCCAGCGAGAAGGACTCCATCTCGTTTCGTCCCGGCATGGGGATCTCCTGATCGAGGACCCGTTTGATGGGGTAATCAAACACCATCGCCAGGTCCTGGAAGGTGAGCGACTTGACCCAGGCGTTGTCCACCTCCGACTCCGCGGCATACGACACCTGGTGGAGCAGCCCGGCCGCGTGGGGAAAGAACTGCTGGTAAGCCTCCGAACGCATCCAGGCAAACTTGCGGGCAAAACCGTACTCGCGGTCTTCGCTGATCAGCAGCTGCCCATCGAGCCAGGTGAAGAAGTGCATCATCCGGTCGGCAACGGTCCAGCCGGGTTTGGCCGGGGTGTCCGGGGCACCGTCACTGCCACCGCCGTAATACCGGTGGTAGAGCTCGAGGTAACGGTCGATGAAGCCATCCACCTCCTCTCTGCTCTTGAGAAAATTGATGAAGTTGTAGATCTCACCACCGGCGTTGATGGTGACCTGAACCTCGTCGCCGGTTCCGGTCCAGGCGTAGCTGGCCACGAGGAATTCGCTCTCCCCGCTCTCGACGGGGATGGTGAGGAAGAACGTGCGCATGGTGAACGGGCCGCCCTGGTGGACTGTCCCGGTAAGCGTGCTGACCTCATCGGGAAGATCGGGGTCGGCCAGCAGGGAGAGCTCGGTCTCGTAAAGCAGGGCCGGGTCAGGCAGGATAGTGTCGGCCAGGGCGGGCTGCAGCGAGGCCGCCAGAACCATGGAGATGCAGAGCATGGCCATGTTCTGTTTGAAGATGCGGATGTTCATTGTTCGGCTCCTTTTAATGTTGATGCCTGTCGGTGCATGTCGATCGGTCATCAGATTGATATGGTTCGTCTCACATGTTGAAGCGCCGGCCGGGCTCGTCCTGGTCGGCACCCGACAGTCCGCGCACCAGGGGCGGCAGTGATGCGCTGATGAGAAACGCTCCCACCACCCAGTGGCTGGAGTGAAGCAGAAGCGCCACGGTCCCGCCCACAATGGCGAAGAGCGAAAGCACGGCGGCCACGCTGTTCATGCCGTCACGTGATCCCATCATGTCGTGCCGCAACCGGTAGAGCGGCCTGGCCGAAGAGAAAGAGAAAACCAGGACCAGGGCCAGCAACGAGAGTTCCTGCCAGCTGATGAAGCGTGCCGGCCAGCGGTCAGCCGCCGCCGGCACCAGCACCAGGGCGATGTATGACGCGGCCAGAACCGGAACCAGGAAGAATAGATAGTTGGCCCAGTAGTTCAGTCGCCTGTTTGTTCCTCCGTTCACTTCCTCTCCTCCTCCGATGTTGGGGTTTTGGTCTGCCGGGAGCACCCGGCACTGATCCAGCAACTTTTATGGCCGGCCCTGTCCACCTCCTTCCGTCGGCCCGAATATTTACGGTTTAGTAATTCCGTAATATTTCATTGCAGGGGGCATGCCAGTTGGGCGCGGACAGGATCGGGCGGATCGATCAGGCCAGGTAGAGGACAGACAATTGAGAGCTTCATCTTCAACCGGGAAAGCGGGATGGCGTTGAGTTCAGGCCGGGGAGGACCGCAGGATATTCAGATCCAGAGGAGTCGGGGAAAGTATCAAATCGGCGGGGCGCACGCCGGACGGGACAGCAGAGAAAGACATTTCGGGTTTCCGGGATGTGACGCGGGGTTTCCGCTGACGGACGAGGCTTGGCGTAACGACCGCCCTCAGCCCTGGCCGGCTACGTCATAGGACGACAGGGTCCCCATTGTCTTGCTGAAGATGCGGCGCAGGTCTTCGAGGATCGGAGATTCCAGATCAAGGGTGTAGTGTTTTTGGTTGCCGATGTGAAAGGAGGTAAGCAGACCGGCCTGGGCCAGGTTGGCAAGTTCGCGGGAGACCGTGGCCGAGTAATCGTCGAGGAGTGATGCCACGTGAGCGATGTGGAAGGACTGACCAGGATGGGAGAGGAGACAGTGCAGGATCTTGATCCGCAGGCTCGAAGCGAACA
>CBESOE010000269.1:0-2308 GCA_965531145.1 uncultured bacterium
GGATTCAAGAGGCGTGCCAGAGAGACTGGGATGCGAGGGGATCAGCCCTCGTAGTGGCCGGAGGGGCTGGCCTTCAGGCCTTTGAGGCGGTTGATGCCGTTGAAGGCGGCGATCTTGTAGCCCTCGGCCAGGGTGGGGTAGTTGAAGACCGTGTCGGCGAAGTAATCGAGGGAGGCCCCCAGGCTCTGGGCCACCATACCCACGTGAACCAGGTCGCTGGCCTGTGCACCGATGATGTGGGTGCCCAGCATCTTCCGGGTCTGGGGGTCGAAGATCAGTTTCAGCAGGCCGCTGGTGTCGCCGATCATCGGGCCGCGGGCGATCTCCCGGTATCCGGCGCGACCGATTTCGTAGGCCGTCCCGTCATCGTGCAGCTGCTGTTCGGTCTGGCCGAAGTAGGAGATCTCGGGGATGGTGTAGATGCCGATGGGGAAGGTGGTGGGCATCTTGATGATTTCTCCGCCGAAGGCGCTGCTCGCCGCCATCCGGCCCTGCATCATCGCCGTGGAGGCCAGGGAGGGAAAGCCGATCACGTCACCGGCGGCCATGATCCCCGGCTGTTTGGTGCGGAACCCCTCGTCCACCTCCAGTTTGCCCCGCTCGTCGGCCTCGAGACCCGCGGCCTCCAGGTTGAGGTCGGCGGTGGCCGCGGTGCGGCCGATGCAGTAGAGCGCTTTCTCTGTAACGAGCGGGTCACCCTTGTCGGTCTGGATCCGCACGGCCTTTGCCGGTCGTCCCTGGACGGTCACCTCTTCCACCGACACCTTTTCGATCTTCTCGCCCAGCCGGAAGATCACATGGTGCTTGCGGAGCAGTTTGAGCAGGGTGTCCATGATCTCGCGATCGATGAACGGCAGCAGCTGGTCAAATCGTTCGAAGAGCGTTACCTGCACGCCGATGGCGGCAAACATGCTGGCGTATTCCAGTCCGACGATCCCGCCGCCCAGTACGGCCATGGTTTCGGGCAGCCGGTCCAGATGGAGGATGTCGTCGCTGTCCAGCACCATTTCCCGGTCAAAGGGGATGTTGGGGTCATGCCGCGGCACCGTGCCGGTGGCCACCAGGATAAGGTCCGCGCTGTACTCGGTATCCTCGCACTCGGGGTCTCCCACCACCACCGAGTGGGGGCCGGAGAACCTGGCCGAACCGTAGACGATGCTCACCCCGTTCTTGGTCAGGTATTTCTCCTTGACCGTGATCTCGTGTTTGATCACGTTGTTCACGTGGCGGTAGAGGTCGCTGACCCCGATATCGTTGCGGTCCATGGACCATTTGCCGTAGACGTCGTGCATCCGGTACCCGGTGAGGTGCAGGATCGCTTCGCGGAGGGTCTTGCTGGGGATAGTGCCGGTGTGGGTGCAGACACCGCCCAGCACCGAGCGGCGTTCCACCACCATCACCTGCCGGCCCAGTTTGGCGGCCTGGAGGGCGGCCCGCTGGCCGGCCGGGCCGGAGCCGATGACGATCAGGTCGTAGTGGCGTTCACTGGCAGTGACGTTCATACCTTCGGTCCGCTCCTGTCTTCCGCACATCCCGCACAATCACCATTTCATGGACAATTCAGTCTAATGGTCGCCTGCGGTTGTTGCAAGCGGGTCCGGGCCGTGCCGGATTGAAGTGCGAAGTTCGCGGGTTGAGTCGATATAAATAAGCACTTGCATGTATCGACTGTACGGATTATGTATAAAGGTAACGAATTTTCCTGCAGTTCCCGGGTTGTCGTTGCCAATACCATCAAGGAGGACTGCCCATGCGCAGCCTGGTGCTCGTTCCGGCTCTACTGCTCGCCCTCTCCGCCCCGGCTGCGGCAGCAGTGATCCGCGTTCCCGCTGACCAGCCCACCATCCAGGACGGGATCAATGCCGCATCCGGCGGCGATGAGGTGGTGGTGGCCGACGGGATCCATACCGGGGACGGCAACCGGGAGATGGACTTCCTCGGCAAGGCCATCACTGTCCGGTCGGAGAACGGCCCCACCAACTGCATCATCGACTGCGGTTCCGATGAGTACAGCGAGCGCTACCGCGCCATCAGTTTCCAGAGCGGGGAGGGGACCGGCTCGGTGCTTCAGGGCTTCACCATTCGCAACGGCATTGCCACCGACGGCGGTGCCATTTACAGCTACCACGCCTCGCCCACCATCACCGGCAATGTCTTCCTCGACAATGTTGCTTCAGATGTCTGGGCCACCGGCTCGGGTGGCGCCATTTACTGTATGAGCGGGTCGCCGGTGATTGTCGGCAACGTCTTCATCGGCAACCAGGCCGGCGGGCTCATCGATGATTTCAGCAGCGGGTCCGGCGGCGCC
>CBESOE010000270.1:0-2277 GCA_965531145.1 uncultured bacterium
TGAGCACACCCACGTGGGCGCAGCCCCGGGCGCCGCCGCCGCTGAGGGCCAGACCAATTTTCGGGCGGCCCGCAGATGAATAGACGGAGTCCGCATCCGGTGCAACAGGACCAGCAGCGGCAAATAGAGGGATGGGGATGAGGAGGATCAGGAGCCAGAGCCACGGAACAACGGAGGTACGGATGTTGCCAATCACCCTGTGAGCTCCTTCAGTGGGGGCTGTCCCCCGGGTTGGCCAGGAGATTATGAATTGTGGTCAGAAGTTCGTAAATACTGTAAGGCTTTCGCAGGAATGGATAGGCCATTCCCTCGATCTGTTTTCGCGCCGCCGCCTTGCCCGTGTACCCGCTGGTCAGCACCACCTCGATACCCGGTTTCAACAAGCGCAGTTCCTCCACCAGCTCCAGGCCGCTCCGGCCGGGGAGAACCTGGTCGCTGAACACCAGCCGGAAGTTGCCTCCCTCATCAGTGAAAAGCTTCAGCGCCTCATCAGCATTGGCGGCGGCAAAGATCCGATAGCCGCTCTCCTCCAGCACATGGGTGGCGTAGCTCCGCACCCCTTCGTCATCCTCCACCAGGAGAATTCGCTCCCCGCTGCCCTGAAGCCCCTCCAACCCCTGGTGAGAAAACTCCGCTTGTGGCTCATCGGTGCGGATGACGGAGAAACGGGGGAGAAAGATCGAGAAGATCGTCTCTTTCCCCGAGCGGCTGCTCACCTCCACCCAGCCCGCGTGCTGGGTGATGATACCGTAGACTAGGGAAAGGCCCAGACCGGTACCCTTCTCGCGGGTGGTAAAGAACGGCTCGAAGATATGATCGAGCACCTCCGGCGCCAGACCAGGGCCGTCATCCACCACGGTCAACCGGACGAACCGGCCGGGCCGGGCAGCGGAGCGATGGAGGCACTGGTCGTCATCAAGCACCACGTTTTCTGTGCGGACGGTGATCTGCCCTCCATCTGGCATCGCCTCGTGGGCATTGACCACCAGGTTCATCACCACCTGTTCCATCTGTCCCGGGTCCACCGTTATCGCCTCGAGACCCGGGTCGAGGACCGTCTCCAGGGCCACATTTTGGTTGATCAATCGATGGAGCATGTTCTCCATCCCGGCGATCAACCGGTTGAGGTCCACCACCTGCGGCTCGACCACCTTGCGCCGGCTGAAGACCAGCAACTGGTCGGTCAGCTCGGCACCACGTTTTCCCGCCCGAAGGATTCCCTCCACTTCCCGACGTCCCGGGGCGCCTTCCTTGATGTGGTTGAGCAGCAACGATCCGTAGCCGTTGATGGCGGTGAGCAGGTTGTTAAAATCATGGGAGACCCCCCCGGCCAGCCGGCCCACCGCTTCCATCCGCTGGGCGTGCCGCAACTGCTCCTCCAGGCGCTTCCGGTCGGTGATGTCGGTAAGAAAATTCACCGTGGCCGGACGGCCCTTCCACTCCACCAGTGCCCCGGTGGTCTCGAGCCATTTCAGTTGGCCCGCAGCGTCCTTGAACCGGAAGGCGTATGGTTGCAGTGTTTCACCGGCCAGTCTTTTGTGATGCTGCCGGACAACCATCTCCCGGTCCTCCTCGGCAACCACGATGGTGAGTGGCCGGCCCACAATATCATCCACGGTCATGCCGGTGAGTTCGGCGCCCCGGGAATTGATGAACTTGATGATGCCGCCCTGGACAATCGTGATGATCTCCGTGGAGTTTTCCACCACGGTGCGATAGCGGTCTTCAGAGATTCGAAGGGCTTTTTCCGTCCGTTTCCGTTCGGTGACGTCACGGACAAAAACGGCAACCCGCTGTTCATCCCCCAGGGTCACAGTCCGGGCACTCGCCTCGGCGGGAAAGACGGTGCCGTCTTTCCGCCGCCCAAAGCTTTCCGCGAAAAAGCTGCCGCCCCTTTTGAGTTCCTCGACTAACTCATCCAGCCCCGGGGCCACCTCCGGCGGGACCAGGTCAGTGACCTCCAGCCGAAGCATTTCATCCCTGGTGTAGCCGAAGAGCTCGAAGGCCACACCATTGCAGTCGAGAATCTTCCCCTCGATGGTTTCAATGAAGATGGCGTCGCGGGAAGCGTCAAAGATGGCCCGTGGCAGGCCGTCGGTCTCATCAATGTGATCGGCCATTCTCTTTTCACCGTGTGCGCGACGGCCTGTGATTACCCCTCATTCACCAGCCGCTGAAGGTTCTTTTCCAGCAACGCGATCTGGCCCTCCAGCTCCACCAGCCGGTCACGTTCCACCTGCACCACTTCCGGCTTGGCCCGGCTGACGAAGTTTTCGT
>CBESOE010000271.1:0-2238 GCA_965531145.1 uncultured bacterium
CTGACCTATCTCGCCGACCGGCTGGGAGAGAAGATCGGCTCTGATGCCCTGACCATGGTGGACGACCCGCTGATCCCCCGGGGCCACGGCTCCAAGCCCTTTGACAGCGAGGGCGTCCGCACCCGGAAGAACGTCATTCTCGAAGCCGGGGTGCTGAAGAGCTTCCTCCTCGGCACCTACTCGGCCAACAAGCTGGGGATGAAGACCACCGGTTCCAGCGGCGGCACATCCAACTTCCACCTCTTGCCCGGCAATTACACTCCCGAGGAGATCATTGCCTCGGTGGACAACGGGCTCTACATCACCTCTCTCTCCGGCCAGGGCACCGACCTGGTCACCGGAGACTACTCCCGCGGCGCCCAGGGGCTCTGGATCAGTGGGGGCAAACTCTCCCACCCGGTGAGCGAACTGACCATCGCTTCCACCCTGGACGAGATCTACAACGGTATACTCATGGTGGGGAGCGATCTGCGGCACAACCGCAGCGTGGTCAGCCCCACACTGAAGGTTGAACAGATGACCGTCAGCGGCAGTTAGCGCCGGCGGCGCGGCAAAAACCAGGGGGCAAAACAATGTTCCGTTACCTCACCGCAGGCGAATCCCACGGCAAGGGTCTAACACTGATCATCGACGGTCTACCGGCCGGGGTGAACATCGACCTGGACCAGATCAACCGCGAGCTGGCCCGCCGTCAGCAGGGCTACGGCCGCGGCGACCGCCAGAAGATCGAGAACGACCAGGCCCTGGTCTTTTCCGGCCTCCGCTTCGGTGAGACCATCGGCGCCCCCATCACCCTGCACATCCCCAACCGCGACTGGAAGAACCACCGCCGCACCATGTCCACCGAACCGCTGCCCAAGGGCAACAGCCCCATCGAGGAGATGACCGTGCCCCGCCCCGGCCACGCCGACCTGGCCGGCTGGTACAAATACGGCAGAAAAGACCTCCGTGACATCTGGGAGCAGAGTTCAGCACGGGACACCGCCGCCCACACCGCTGCCGGCGCCATCGCCAGACAGGTGCTGGAACACTTCGGCGTCAGGGTGGCCAGCCACGTGATCCGGGTGGGCAAGGCCGCCGTGGAAGACCCCGACGCCATCACCCTGGAACAGGCCGAAGCCATCCCCGTTCGTTCAAAGCTCCGCTGCGCCGACACCATTCTGGATCAGGTGATGGAATCCCAGGTGGACCGGGCCGGCAACGCCGGCGACACTCTGGGCGGCGCCTTCCAGGTGCTGGCCGGCGGCGTGGTCCCCGGACTGGGCAAGATCTCCCACGCCGGTGAGGGTCTCGATGCAAAACTCACCGCCGCCCTGATGGGCATCCCCTCGGTGAAGGGTGTGGAGTTGGGCTACGGCGTCAGAGGCGTCCTCTCCGGTCTCAGCGGCAAGCACTTCCACGACCCCATCCAGCGCGAAGAGGGACAAAAGGCCATCACCCGCACATCCAACCGTGCCGGCGGCATCGAGGGCGGCCTCTCCAACGGCGAACTGATCCGCATCACTGCCTACGTCAAGCCGATCTCCACCCTGGGCAAGCCGCTGGACTCCATCGACCTGCAGAGCGGGAAGAAGAGACCGTCCGAGTCACCACGCTCCGATGTGTGTGTGCTTCCGTCTGCCGGGGTGGTGGGCGAATCTGCGGTGCTGCTCACCCTGCTCGACTTCTACCTGGAGACCTTTGGCGGTGACACGCTGGAGGAGATGGTCGCAGCGCACAAGGCGCACCTGAGAAGGATCGAAAAGCGATTGCCGGAGGTTGTGAAACCGGTGGTGCCGGAGGAAGAGCCTTTGCCAGTGCCGGAGCCGAAGGCTGAGCCGGCCCCTGTGGTGATTGAGCCGGTGGCTGAGCCAGCGCCGGAAGTGAAGCCAGAGGTGGAGGCAGTATCTCCCCCGGTTGAAACGGCACCTGCACCAGAACCAGTTACTCCCGTAGTGGAACCCGAACCGCCTGCGGCCGAAGCACCTGCGGAGCCGGCTGTGAAGTCGAAACGGCCGTATTTTCTGCCCACGATCGATCAAAAGACGCACGAGTAGCGTCACTGCGATGCCTTGAGTTCAGCAGAAACCAGCCACAACCGCCAGGCGCCCTACTGGGCCGCCGGCCTGTTCATCCTCTGCGGCACCGGTCTGGCCACCATCTGGGTCGATGGCGGGCCCTTCTGGAAGGGTTATGTGCTGGACATGGTGGGCCCGGCCTGGAACTACATTCTGTTCCGCGGGAGGTTCACTTCCTGGG
>CBESOE010000272.1:0-2032 GCA_965531145.1 uncultured bacterium
AGCACGGTTCAGACCCGTCCATGATGGACGTGGACGGTGACACGGCCCTCAGTTTCGCCACCCAGCATGGGCACACGGCGGTGGTGGAGCTGCTGAACAACCTTGGATCCTGAGATATCGGGGTAACAAGAACCGGATGGCCCGATAATACGTAACAATACTTGTCTATCTGTAAAAACTCGACGGACGCCCGGAGGACAGCACCAACCAGGAGGCGAAAATGAAAACGAAGCTGTATATCATCACGGTCGCGCTGTTGCTGGTCATCAGCGCATCCGCTGTCCAGGCCCAGACCGAGACACAGTTCGAGTTCACCCCCTTCTGGGGCTACCAGTTCGGCGGGGAGTTCGTCAATCGCTGGGACTACGAAGACACGATCCAGGCGGATATCGGCGAGTCGTCCGTCTATGGCATGTTCATTAACATCGGTGTCATCGAGGGTTTTCAGATCGAGTTGATGTACAGCCGGCAGGACACGGAACTGGTACCGTTGCGGCTTCCCCCCGGGGACTATCCGAATCTCGACCTCAACGTGGAGTACTACCACGTCGGCGGGCTCTACCAGTGGAAGTTCGACAAGGTGGTGCCCTATGTGGCCGGCTCCATGGGCGCCACCCGCTTCGACCCGGAATCCTTCAACAGTAAGACAAAGTTCTCGGTGAGTGCGGGTGGCGGGGTGAAACTGATGTTCAACCCCCACATCGGCGTGCGGTTTGACGGCCGGTTCTATTCCACCTACATCGATAGCAACGAGGAAGTCTTTTACGACGACTACTGGGGTTACTGGCACACCTACCGCGACCGGACATTCCTGCACCAGTTCAGTGCCAAGGGGGGGCTGGTCCTGGCCTTCTGATCTATTCCTCTGAAGTGTCCTGACGGACCAGGTCGGCCACGCTGGCCCCATGCAGGGACTGGTGCCCGGCGGCCTGGAAGCCGGCCAGCACCTGGTCCGCGATGCGGTCAAGCGGCTCCTCTCGCCGGTCATTCCCCACCTCGTCACTGAACACGGCGCGGATCACCTCGGAGACCGTGATCTCGTCCAGGGACCGGGAGGGCACCAACCCCTCGTTGCGGTTCCCCCCGGCTACCAGGCGCAGCAAGCCGGCGTCGATGAGCAGGCTCATCTGCTCCTCCACCATCACCAGTGACACCGAGAAGCGCCCGGCCAGTTCGTCCATGGTGGGTGGTGGATCGCCCCGGTGGAAGGAGTGGCCAATCCGCAGGTAGAGGCGCAGGGCCAGGGCCAGCCGGTCGGAGAGGGCCGATTCGGCCAGGGCGAAGTTACCGGCCAAAGCAGCGCGATACTGGTGGGTGTAACTCACCTCGAGACCGAAGAGGATGATCAGCCAGGTGATGTAGAGCCAGATGAGAAGGATGGGGATCACGGCCAGCGAGCCGTAGATGGCCGAGTAGCGCACCGAGCTGCCGATGGAGGCGGCAAAGAGATACTTGCTCGCTTCCCACATGATACCGGCGGTGAGCGCACCGAAGAGGGCGCTGCGAAAGCGCACCCGGGTGTAGGGGATGATCTGGTACATCAGCAGAAAGGCACAGAGGGAGAGGAAGAAAGGAAAGAACCAGGCGTAGACGTTGGAGAAAAATCCGGGGTCGATCCTCGTCCCGTTGATGATCATCGTCTTGATCCGCGCCGAAATGGCAACGCTGGCCCCGATAAAAAAGGTGCTGAAGACCAGCATCGAAGTGTAGGCGGTCAACTTGCTGATCACACTGCGGCGGCTCCGCACGTGCCAGAGCTCGTTGAAGTTCGACTCGATGTTGTCCAGCAGCAGGATCGCGGTGAAGAGCAGGACGATGGAGCCCACCAGGCCCAGAGCACGAGCATTGTCGGAAAACTGGTTGACGTAGTTGATGATTTCGTCCTGCCGGGTGGGCAGCAGCAGGGAGAAGATCAGCTCCTGAACCTTTTCCCGATATCCATCGAAGCCTTTGACCGCGGCGAAGATCGAGAAGAGCACCGCCACCAGTGGTACCAGGGCCAGCAGGGTGGAGTAGGCCAGGCCGGAGGCCC
>CBESOE010000273.1:0-2007 GCA_965531145.1 uncultured bacterium
TGATCCTGTCCAAGCTTTGCTGGGCCAGGGACTCAGAATCGAAGATCCAGCAGGATGATGTTCGGCGTCTGATTAAATCTGTGGTCAATCTGGAGTGGTCCTATCTCGAAAAATGGGCGGTCACTCTGGGCGTCGGGGAACTGCTTGAGCAGGTGAGGGCGGAATGAAGGACACATCGGCAGCGATGGAGCAGAAATTCCACGAGATGCTCCGCGCCCGAACGCCCCAGGAACGCTTGGTCATGACCTGCCGCATGTTCGGCACGGCGAAAGCGCTGATTCGTGCCGGCCTGCTGCACGAGCACGGCCACCTGGAGCCCGGTGAGCTTCGACGTCTGATCTTCCTCAGACTGTATGGGGACGACTTTGGCGAGGAAGAGCGGGAAAAGATCGCCAACCATATTGCGGCCTGGTCTGGTGAGGACAAGAATTCACCCGGTCGAACTGACGTGATACCGGCAGAATCGATGGAGTAACTATGCTCGACTTCACCTACAGCGAGGAAGAGGAACTGATCCGCGAGACGTTTCGCCGTTTTGCCACCGAGCAGGTGGCCCCGCGGGCCGAGGAGATCGACAGGGCCAAGGGCGTGCCGGCCGAGCTGTTCCGCCAGGTGGGCGAGCTGGGGCTCTTCGGCATGCGCTACCCCGAGTCATGCGGCGGCACTGAGTGCGGCGTTCGGGGCTACCTCATCGCCATCGAGGAACTGGCCCGGGCATCCCTCTCCCTGGCCGCGCTCTGCACCATGCAGTCGCTGATGGGCACCTACTTCATCTACCGCTCGGACAATAAAGACCTGCACGAGAAGTTCCTCAAACCGGCCATCGCCGGCGAGATCATCGGCACCATCTGCATCACCGAACCGGAAGCGGGCAGCGACCTTGGTGGTATCGCCACCCGGGCCACCAAAGTGGACGGCGGCTGGCAGATCGACGGCACCAAGACCTGGATCACCTCGGCGCCCATCGCCGACCTGTTCACCGTCTTCGCCCTCACCGGGGACAACAGGGAGCTGAGTGTCTTCCTGGTGGAGAAGGGGACGCCCGGGCTCACTGTGGGCAAGACCATCGAGAAGATGGGGCTCTGGGGCTCGGTGAACTCCGAAGTGGCATTTGAAGGGGTGGTGGTGCCCGAGGACCACCTGCTGGGCGACCTGCACGGCGGGCGGGACTACCTCACCGAGATCCTGACCAAGATCCGGCTGACTACCGCCGCCCTGGCCCAGGGGCCGGGGGAGGCGGCACTGGCATACGCGATCAAGTATGCCGGCGAACGGAAGCAGTTCGGCAAGCCCATCGGCAAGTTCCAGGCGCTGAAAGTCAAGATGGCCGAGGCGGCCACCGAGCTGGAGGCCTCCCGCCGGCTGATCGACTATGCCACCTGGCGCGAGGCCAACGGGAAGAAGAACATGAAGGAAGCTTCCATGGCCAAGCTCTTCGCCTCCGAGGCGGCGGTGCGGGCCTGTGACGTGGCGTCCCGGGTGCTCGCTTCGTACGGCTACGCCATGGAATATCCGGTGCAGCGCCACCTGCGCGACGTCCGCTTCACCCTCTTTGGCGGCGGCACCTCGGAGATCCTCGACCTGATCATTGCCAAGGAAATCGGCCTGTGAGGAGAAACGTCGACCATGAGTGATACGAAACCGATCCGTGTGCTGCTGGCCAAGCCGGGCCTCGACGGTCACGACCAGGGAGCCAAGGTGGTGGTGCAGGCGCTGCTGGCCGCCGGCATGGACGTCTTTTACACCGGTCTGCGCCAGTCGCCGGAGGAGATCGTCGAGGCGGCGAAAGCGCGGGATGTGGATGTGATCGGCCTCTCCATCATGACCGGCGCCCACCTGCCGATCTGCACCCAGCTGAAGACGCTCTTCGAGGAGCAGGGCCTGGGCGACAAGCTCTGGATTGTGGGGGGCAATGTCCCCAAAACGGATCATGCGGCTCTCGAGGCCATGGGTGTGGCCCGGGTCTTCTCCACCGGGGCAAAGCTGGAAGAGATGACGGCGTTCATC
>CBESOE010000274.1:0-1770 GCA_965531145.1 uncultured bacterium
GCGATCCAGGGATGTGGCTATCGAGGGAAGGACCGTTCGTCACAGCACCAGGGACACGTCCTGCAACCATGTGTAAATCAAGGAATAATGCGTAAGTTATAAAGTTATGTACGTCCCCTATGCCTATTTGGCAGCCTCGATCAGCACCATGCCGTCGGTGAAGCGGCGGGCAGGGCCGGTGGTGAAGGTGAGGTCCCGGCAATTGAGAGAAGTGAAGCCTGCGGAGAGGAGCTGTGCCTCCAGCTCCCCGGCGGTGGGGAAGGCGTAGTCCGGGTCGTCCAGTGAGTGCTGCAGGGCCCAGTGCACCCGCGTCCGGGGGGCCACACCGGGTGCGGGGGCCAGCTGGTCGACGATCACCAGCCGTCCCCCCGGGTTGAGCGCGGCGTGGACCTTGCGGAAGAGCTCCTCGCCGTAGACATCCACGTCACATTCCAGCACCAGGTCAAACCCGCCCGGCAGTTCCTCGTCGAGGAAGTCGGCCTCGTGCCAGCTGATCCGGCCGGTCTCTTCCCCGTCCCCCACGAGCTCGCGGCCCACCCGGCAGACGGTGGGGATGTCCACCACCACCGATCTGAGCTCCAGGTGGCGACGGAGCAGGGCGAGGGAGAAGATACCCGACCCGCCGCCGAGGTCCATCATCCGGGTGACGCCATCCATAACCAGCAGGGGCGCCAGCTCCGCGGCCATGGGCCGGTGGAAATCACGGAGCATCCGGGTGAAACGGCGGGCCAGCGCCGGGTCTTCCCGCATCTCCGCCAGGTAGTCGCGGCGGTTGAGGCCCAGGGCGTCCCGGGCCGAGCCGGGCTGCGTCAGGTTAACCGTCAGGTCTCGGACCCAGCGGTTCAGCCCCCGGGTCTCCAATGCCAGGTGGGCCCAGCTCTCCTGCTCGAAAGCGTCGATGATGGTGGATCGCGCCGCTGCCGTGGGGTGGTAAAGCCCGTCGCCCGCCTGCACCAGACTGGCCTGCTCCAACAGCTGCAGCCAGTAGCCGCAGCGGCCCCGGGGGATGTCCAGCCTCGCAGCGATATCAGGGGCGGAGAGCGGCTGTTTGTCGATGAGCCAGAAGAGCCCCAACTCCAGGGCCGCGGCCAGGGCGGCCGAGGCAAATGACCCGTCGAGGAGGTCCAGGACCTGGTCGGTGGAGCCGGGCTTCAAGGCAGGAACCTGCCGTGTACGAACCAGTGGTAGATGACGTAGAACCAGCTGCAGAAGGCATGGATCAGGGCCCAAAGCAGGCTGTGGTGTGTCTGCCAGCTGAGAATGGCGGCCAGCACCGAGCCGATACTGCCGAAGACCCCGCCGCCGCAGCAGCCGCAGCCGCCCTTGCTTCGATTGTCATTGCCCATTCCGTATCCTCGCTTTTACAGGTATACGATCGAGACGAGCACAAGCTCCATTCTATTCCGGTTCTCTGACTTTTCCCACCTCTTCACCTGGACGGGGAGCCCCGGCGATCAGCGACGGCAGGTAGGCCCGAATCAGCGGATCGTCATAGTAGTCTTTTATTTCCTTCAGTTTTTCCAGATCGAATTTACCCTCGTGGCACTGGATCATCAACTCGCCAAAGAAATCGAACACCCGCTTGAACTCATCCATGTTGTGCAGGACTTCCTCGGAGATTCTCGAGAGGCAGTCGATGGCCTTTTCCTGCGAATCGTAGACAAAGAGGTTGAACGCGGCCAGGGTCTCGAAGTAGTGCACCAGACCGTGGGCATAAGGGATGTCCTGGTTCTTCAGCACGGAAAAGGCCAGGGCCAGATCATCTCTCGC
>CBESOE010000275.1:0-1729 GCA_965531145.1 uncultured bacterium
TAGGCCAGATTGCGGGCGGCGTCCACGTCGCCGGGATCGAGACGGAGGGCCCGCTCGTAGTGCAGGATCGCCGGGCCCGGACGGTCGAGCTTGAACCAGGCGTTGCCCAGGTTGTAGTGCACCGCACCGTTCCGCATTTCGTAGAGCAGAACCTTCTCATACTCGGCCACAGCACCGGCGTAGTCCCCGCTCTCGTAGAGCGCGTTCCCCCGGGACATGGTCCCCTCCAGCACGCCGGCCGACGCATCCGGCCCGATGGGACACAGGGTCAGGATGAGAGCCAGCGCCAACAGGCACAGCAGCCCGGCAGTGGCGTCCCGTCGCTCATTCAGTCCGGCCGTTCGAATCATCACAGTTTCCGCTCCAGGTCATTCAGTACCTCCCGTGCCCGGGAGGCGAGGTCTTTCATCTCCTCCCCGGAACCGGCATCGGCCGGGGCGTACTGGATAAAGTCACAATTTTCCAGGATCTCCGCCAGACGGTTGGTAAGCTCAGTCGGCACATCTCTATCCTCCAGCAGGCCGCGAATGCCGTCCAGGGTCAATCCAGCGGTTCCCGGCCGGTCGAACTTGTCGGCCACATACCCCTTCAACGCCTCGTCGAGACTGCCGTAGAAGGAGACGGCATCCCCGGAACGGACCGCTTTCCGTGCCACGGCTACGCGAGCCAGGGCGCTGCGCAGGGCACGGCGCCGCCGAAGGGCGGCCAGGGCTGCCGGCGACCGCTGGCGCACACGGACCGCCACCAATGCGGCCAGGTTGACCAGCGCCGGCAGGATCAGCAGCAGGAGGAACCAGGATGCCCGGTGCCGGTGGGCCGCCTGGTCCTCCAGCGTGCCGGGAACCGCTCGGATGAAGCGGATGTCCTCTTCCACCAGTTCCACATCCTGGCGGTCCACCGCCTCCGGTGCCATCTCCGGCCTGGCGGATTCGGCCGTTTCAAATGCCTCGCCCCGGGTTACGTCGAGGACCAGTTCCGGGCTGCTCACCGTCAGATACTCGCCCTCGGCCGGAGAGAAGTAACAAAAGGTCACCGGCGCCACGGTTTGCCGCCCCGGCGCCCGGGGGACGATCACATATTCCCAGGTCCGGCTGCCGCGGATGCCCCGGGGAGTGAGCCGCAGGTCGTCCCGGGTCTCCGGGTCATACACCCGGAAATCGGGCAGCGGCGGCAGGGAAGGCGGGCTGACCCCGCGGAGGTTGCCCCGGCCGGAGACGGTGAGCGTCAGGGTAACCGCGTCGCCGGTGGCCGCGGTCTCACTGCCCAGTTTCACCTCGAAACCATACGAACCCACTGCCCCGCCGAACTCGTCGGGCGGCCCGGGCGGCAGGGGCAGCACTTCCAGTTCCACCGGTTCGGTGCTCCGGAAGACCTGCTGCTGGCGGTCAAAGAAAGAGAAGCGGTCCGAGGCGATGATATTCAAGCCCAGGGACTGGGAATCGATGGTGTAGTTGCCGGCTGCGGTGGGATAGAGGACATAGCGGTAGGCCGGAAAAACACCGAACTGCTCACCGCCCACCGTGGTATTTGTCATCTCCGGCTGCTCCTTGACTTTTTCCACCCAGAACCCCTCGAAGCGAGGATCCTTGCGAAAGCCGAACCCGCCCACGTCATACTGGGTGTAAACCCTGAACTCCAGGGGCAGCGCCTCACCCTGGTAGACGCGCGGCTTGCCGGCCACCGCCTTGACAAAGACCTTGCGCGAAAGCTGTCCCGACTGCTGCCGTGA
>CBESOE010000276.1:0-1703 GCA_965531145.1 uncultured bacterium
GGCCCGGGTCACTCCACCCGGTAGGCGGTGACCCGGTTGTCGTAGAGTGAGGGGATGACCAGCAGCCCCTTTTCCGGCACAAATGTGAGGTCGGCGCAGAACAGGCCCGGTGCGGTGCGATTGAGGATTTCGGTGGTTTTGCCCCTGGCGGAGACGCGGAAAACCCGGCCATTGAAGTCGGAGACGATGTAGCCGCCGGCCCCGTCGCAGGCGATGCCGTCCATGATCGAGCCGTCCCCCAGCGAGGCCAGCCGGCTCACCGACTTGTCCTCCAGATCCACCGCTTTGAGCGAGCCGTCCCCCGAGTTGCCGACGATCAGCCGCTCCCCGTCGAAACAGAGCCCGTTGGGGTCACTGATTTCCGGGCCGCTGAGCCAGGCCTCGAACGTGCCCTCGGCCATGCGGTGGATGGTGCTGGTCCGGCTGTCCGAGACATAGGCCCGCCCCTCGCCATCAAAAGCCACATCGTTGAGGAACTGGCCCCCGGGCACCGGGAAGCGATTGACCACCTGGGCGGTGTCGATGCTGATCTCCACCAGCCCGCTGCGGTCCACCACGAAGAGCGAGTCGCCGCGCACGGCCATGCCGGTGGGACGGGCCAGCCCCGAAACCCACTGCAGGTCGAGCACCGTGCCCGCCGGGCTGACCCGGGAGATGAACTCGTTGCCCCCGCTGTAGAAGTTCGAGACATAGAGCACGTCCCGCTTGCTGTCATAGACCACCGACTCGGGGGTCTTGAAATGGCGGGACAGCTCCCACTGCTCAGTCACACCCTCGGCCCTGAAGACCATGTCGGAGTCCTGGGCCATCACGCCCCAGCCGCCAAAGGTCTCCACCACCATCATCATCAACTCGTTGTCCCCCTTTTTCAGCGGCAGGTAGACCGCGTCGTGGAGGCCGATGATGCCCTGGTAGGAGGGATTGCGCTGGCGGTAGGCGGCGCTGCCGGTGAAGAGGACCTCGCCGTTGAGGAAGATATTTACAGCGTCAGAGTAGCCAAAGGCCAGCTGGCGCAGGCCGTCCTCCTCGGCGGTGATGGTGGCCCGGGCAAAGACGGCGTCGATTTCGCGATTGGCGCTGCGGGCCACGTGACGCGAGATGTTTACCAGCCCGTTGGGCTCGGCGGTTACCGGCTGCCACTGAATCTTCGCCAGGGTCTCGGCATCGGGATAGTTCTCGCGGTCCAACTGGCTGGAGAGGAACTTCTGCGACAGCTCCCACTGGGTGATCAGGCCCAGGGGCGCCACCGGTTCCGGCGCCGGGTCAAAGTGCAGCTCGGCGTCAGGATCGAGGCGGAAATTGGAGAATCGGGTGGCCGGCCCGGGGGAGCCGTTCAACGCCAGGCCGCCGGCCGCCGGGTCGCGCTGCAGGTGAGTCACCACCAGGGCCGGCTGTTTCATGTTGTCGAAGAAGACCCGCATCTGTGTGCCCTTGATCTCCAGCCGCACCGGAACCCAGCGCCCGGCCGGAATCTCGGCCGCGGCGATGTAGCCCTCATGGTAGAGCTGCCAGCAGCTGACCCCGCCCCACACCGGGGCATACTGCAGCGCCTCCGGTTTGGTGCTGTTGTGCGGGCGGATGTAGAAGTGCTCGTAGTCCCCCGGGCTCTGCCGGCGGAAGGAGAGGCCCGGGTAGTCCCGGCTGCCGTCGAGGGCCATCTCGAACTCCACCACCCCGTCGAGGAACTCCACGTCCTTCAATAC